>NZ_JBDNFM010000186.1:0-6144 GCF_041689835.1 Sandarakinorhabdus sp. | reverse complement strand
TGGGCGGCGGCAACGAAATCTTTGCCAACTACACCGAAAATCAGCGCGCTTTCGTGGCGGCGGCCACCACCGGCCCGTTTGCGACGTCGGCTGCGGGTTTCGGCGTGATCTCCAGCCAGCTCAGCCCGGAAAAAACCAGCACCTTTGAAGCGGGCTTCCGCTTTGGTGAAGGCTCGCTGACCGGCGTACTTGCTGCGTATTATGTCAACTTCTCCGACCGCCTGCTGGCCATCCCGCAGGGCCCGGGCATCGTTGGCAACGCCCCGCTGCTGTCCAACGTTGGCGATGTGCGCTCGCTGGGTGTGGAACTGGGCCTGCGCTGGGAACCGGTGCAGTATTTCACCGTCACCGCCAGCTACGCCTACAACGAAAACACCTATCGCGATGATGTGGTCAACGCCGCCGGCACCGTTGTGCAGGCAATCCGCGGCAAGACCGTGGTCGACAGCCCAAGCAGCATCGGCAACCTGGAACTGGCCTATGACAACGGCTCATTCTATGGCCGCGCCAATGCCAACGCCATGTCGCGCCGCTACTTCACCTACTCCAACGACCGTTCGGTTGGCGGGCGCGTCGTG
Source organism: Sandarakinorhabdus sp. (assembly GCF_041689835.1). Lineage (GTDB taxonomy): Bacteria > Pseudomonadota > Alphaproteobacteria > Sphingomonadales > Sphingomonadaceae > Sandarakinorhabdus. Next base: position 5,566 of record NZ_JBDNFM010000186.1, on the reverse strand, counting down.
GTGGACGGCAAGATCGGTTACCGCTTGCAAAGCGACAACCGCATGCTCGACAAACTGGCCATCGAAGCCACGGTGAGCAACCTGTTTGACCGCCGCTATGTTGCCACCATCGGCTCCAACGGCTTCGGCTTTGCCGGTGACAACCAGACCCTGCTGCCCGCCTCGCCGCGCCAATTCTTCGTGACCCTGCGCAAGGATTTCTGATCTCGGCAACGGCCATGAAAAACCCCGCAGTGCCGGCCGGCGCTGCGGGGTTTTACTTTTGAACGCCTGCCACGACTGCACCGGGCCATTTGTCGCCGGAGCGTCTTGCAGCAAGGCAGCCCGCCCCTTAAGGCAAGCGGCCATGGCATCCCCTGCGCGCACCCCGTTTCCGTTCACTGCCATCGTTGGCCAAGCCGAGATGAAGCAGGCGCTGCTGCTCGCCGCCGTGGAGCCGCGGCTGGGCGGCGTCATGGTGTTCGGCGATCGCGGCACCGGCAAATCCACCGCCGTCCGTGCTTTGGCTGGCCTGTTGCCGCCGATGAAAGTGGTACCCGGCTGCCGCTATGGCTGCGCCCCCGACGACCGCAGCCCGTGCATCGAAGGCTGCCGCGAACGGGCCGGCAAGCGCATCGAAGAGACCAGCGTGCCGTTCGTGGATCTGCCGCTGGGCGCAACCGAAGACCGGGTGGTGGGCAGCCTCGATCTGGAGCGCGCACTGGCAACCGGGGAAAAGCGCTTCGAACCCGGTCTGCTCGCCAAGGCCAATCGCGGGTTTCTGTATATCGACGAAGTCAATTTGCTCGAAGATCATCTGGTTGATTTGCTGCTGGATGTGGCCGTTTCAGGCACCAACGTCGTCGAGCGCGAGGGCCTTTCCATCCGCCACCCGGCGCGGTTCATCCTGGTCGGCTCCGGCAACCCTGAGGAAGGCGAACTGCGCCCGCAACTGCTCGACCGGTTCGGCCTGTCGGTGGATGTGCGCACCCCCACCGACATCGCCGAGCGAATCGAGATCGTGAAGCGCTGCGACCGTTTCGATCGGGACCCGGTCGCCTTCGTCGCGGAATTCCAGGGCAGCGAACAATACACACTTGAAGCCATTGCCAAGGCCCGCAAGCTGCTGCCAAAGGTGCAGGTTGAAGACGAGCTGCTTGGCTTGGGTGCGCGGCTGTGTTCGGCGGTGGGTGCTGATGGCCTTCGCGGCGAATTGACCCTGCTGCGCGCCGCCCGCGCGCAAGCGGCACTGGCCGGCAAGAAGCATGTACGGCCGCATCACGTCGCCGAGGTTGCCACCATGGCGCTGCGCCACCGCCTGCGCCGCAATGTGCTGGACGACACCGGCTCCACCGCCCGCATCACCCGTGCCCTGGCGGAACTGATCCCGGCATGACCCCGGAAGGGGAAAGCGGCACGTCAGACGAACGCTGGGCGCTGGCGCTCGGCGCTATTGATATCCTTGCTGCCGCGCAGGCCAAAAAAGGCGGAGGCGGCATCGGCGGCATCCTGCTGCGCGCCCGCCCCGGCCCGGTGCGCGATGCCTGGGCCGATGCACTGGGCCTCGTGATCGCCAGCCGCCGCCTGCCGGCCAGCGCGGACGCCGAAGCCCTGGATGGCGGGCTTGATCTCACCGCCACACTGGCCAGCGGCAAACCCGTCCACCGTGCCGGCATCCTTGCTGATGCACAGGGCAAGGCGCTGGTGGTGCCCATGGCAGAGCGGCTGAACCCGGCACTTGCGGCCCGGCTGGCCGCCGCCATCGATGATGGCTGCCCGCCGCTGGTGCTGTTCGATGAAGGCGACCCGGACGATCCGGAGCGGGAGCGCATATCGCCGGGCTTGGTCGATCGGTTGGCCATCCACATCGATCTGAACGCCGTGCGGCTGGACATGGCGGCACTGGTGGCCGGCGAAGCGCCGCCGCCGCCGCTGGCACTGCTGGCGCAGCCCGGCGCCATCGCCAAAGATCCAGAAACCGCGCTGGCCGTGGCGGCGGCCGCGCTGGGCATCGCATCCGTCCGCGCGCCGATCATGGCGGTGCGCGTTGCCCGCGCCCATGCCCGTGCTGATGGTCGCCCGGACGATACCGAGCACTTGCGCGAAGCCGACATGGCTGCCGCCGCCGCGCTGGTGCTTGGCCCGCGCGCCACACGGCTGCCGCCGCCGCCCGAGGCAGAACCGCCGCCGCCGGAAGAGCAACCTGATGACCAGCCGGCACCCGAAGAGCCCCCGCCACCGCCGCTCAGCGACGACAATCAGGGTAACGATCAGGAGCAGCCGGAACCGCCGCCAATCGATCCCACGGACATGATTATTGATGCAGCGCAAACCGCGCTGCCGCCCGGCCTGCTCGATGCGCTGGCGGCCGGCACCATTTCAAAGGCGCCCAAGGCCAGCGGATCGTCGGGTGCCAAGCAGAAAAGCATTACCAGCGGCCGCCCGGCGGGGGTGCGGCCGGGGATGCCGGGGCGCGGCGCACGGCTGGCGTTGATTGAAACCATCAAGACCGCGGCACCGTGGCAGAAACTGCGCCCGGCGCGGGGCGATGGCCGGCTGGCCATCCGCTCCGACGATTTGCGCATCCGGCGCTTTGTGGCGCAAACGCAATCGACCACCATCTTCGCCGTCGATGCCAGCGGCTCGGCGGCGTTTGCCCGGCTGGCCGAAGCCAAGGGCGCCGTGGAGCTGCTCCTCGCACAGGCCTATGTGAAGCGTGCCGAGGTGGCGCTGGTCGCCTTTCGCGGCACGGAAGCCGCGCTGGCACTGCCCCCCACCCGCAGCCTGCCGCGCGCCAAAAAAGAACTGGCAGCGCTGGCCGGCGGCGGCGGCACACCCATTGCGGCGGGCCTCGATCTGGCCCGCAAGGTTGCCGAAGCCGAGCGCGGCCGGGGCCGTTCGCCGTTGGTGGTGGTGCTTACCGATGGGCGCGCGAACGTGGGCGGCAGCACGGTGCAAAGCCCGCAGGATGCAGCGTTGGCATCGGCCCGCGCTTACCGGGTCAGCGGCATAGCGGCAGTTTTCATCGATTGCTCGCCGCGCCCGCGCCCGCAGGGGGCGGAACTGGCTGCCGCGATGGGCGCGCGGCTGGTGACGTTGCCGCGTGTGGATGCCAAATCAGTGGTGGCGGCCGTCAAAGCGGCATCGACAGGGAATTTTTGATGCGTTGGGATACCGATGGCCGTCATGTGCCGCACAAGGAATGGAGCCAGTTTGTCACGGCTGGCGGCCTGAAATGGCATGTGCAGATCGCTGGCCCGCAGGATGCGCCGCCGCTGCTGCTGATCCACGGCACCGGCGCAACCACCCACAGCTTTGCCGGCCTCGCGCCGCTGCTGACCCCGCATTTCCGCGTCATCATCCCCGATCTGCCCGGCCATGGTTTCACCCAGAAATTGAACGCGCCCGATCCGGACAATGTCGCCAGGGCGCTGGCGGCGCTGCTGGCGGAACTGGATGTGCAGCCGGCGCTGATTCTGGGCCACAGCGTGGGTGCGGCGATTGCCTTCATGCTCACGGCGGGCGGCCATGTGCAGCCGCAGGGCATGATCTCGCTGGGCGGCGCGCTGCTGCCCTTTGTCGGCATGGGCAAGGCCTTTCCCGGGCTGGCAAAAGCGTTGTTCGTCAACCCGTTCATGCCGTCGCTGTTCTCCTTCTCCACCCGCTTCCAATCGATGCCCGATCTGCTCCAGCGCTGGACCGGCTCGCGCTCCAGCCGCGAACAGGTGGCGCATTATGAACGGCTGTTCCGCAACGCTGATCACACCGCCGGCGCACTTTCGCTGATGGCGCACTGGGATCTTGACACCATCGAGCGCAGCATTGCGCAGATCAACTGCCCGGTGCTGCTGCTCCACGGCGAACGCGACAAGACCGTGCCGCCGTCCACCAGCCACACCGTGGCGCAGCGCCTGACCGCGCGCGGCACCCGTGCGCAGCACCACGGCCTGCCGGGACTGGGTCACCTGGCGCATGAGGAAGCGCCGGAACGGCACGCGCACGCGGTCGATGATTTTGCCCGCGGGCTGGGGCTGCTTTAGCGCCCCCGGAACACCGGTATGCGCTTTTCCACGAACGCTTTCGCGGCGTCCTTGTGGTCTTCGGTCAGGCCGCAGTGAACATGGTGGGTGGCCTCCAGATCGAGGCAATCGTTCATGTCCCCGCCCGCAAACGCGCGGTTGAGGTTTTCCTTCATGTAGCGGTAGGCCACACGCGGGCCGGCGGCGAGCCGCGCCGCCAGCGCCTGGGCTTCGGCGAGCAGGGCATCGGCCGCCACCACGCGATTGGTCAGGCCCAGCCGCAAGGCTTCGGCAGCGTCGACCCGGTCGGACAGGAAATACATCTCCCGCGCCTTGGCCGCGCCCACCAGCGCGGTGAGGAAATAGGTGCCGCCATAATCGCCGGAAAAGCCGACCTTGGCAAAAGCGGTGGTCATGAACGCCGTATCGGCCATCACCCGCAGATCGCAGGCCAGCGCGATGCTCAGCCCGGCACCCGCGGCAGCGCCGGGGATGGCGGCGATGGTGGGTTTGGGCATGGTGTGCAGCCGCCCGGCGGTTTCGCGGTGGTTGCGGCGCTGGCGGGCGATTGCGCCATCGATGGGTTCCGGCTCCCCACTTTCGTTGCGCGCTGCCATGCCCTTCACGTCGCCGCCGGCGCAGAACGCACCGCCGGCGCCGGTGATGACGATGGCACCGATGGCGGGATCAGCCTCCGCCTCGCCCAGCAGCCGCGCCAGCCCATCGAGCATGGCGCGCGACAGCGCATTGCGTGCGGCGGGGCGGTTGAGGGTCAGGGTCAACACCCCATCGGTGACGCTGGCCAGCAGGTCTTCGGTGCCACTGTCGTAGGTGTTCATTGGTCATTCTCCGGGAGGAAATCGAGGCCGCAGGTGCGGGCAGGGGCTTTAAGCCCGGCAATGCGGATTGCGGCCAGCCCTTCGCCGCGCTGGTCGGCGACGGCAGTGAAATCAAGCGCGCCCTGATCGAGCGTGATGCGCCAGCCGGCCTGATTGCGGGCCGCTGGCCGGTCAAGAATGGTGCCCCACCGCGCCGCCGTGGCCGCCGGGTCATCGCAGGTCATCACTGCGCTGGTGATCGTCAGGTCGGCGCTGGCGTGGGCGTGCCAGGCGCTGCCGGCCCACATGTAGCTGCCCAGCATCGCGCTGTCCGGGCCGTGGGCGTCGATGGAGAGCAGGCAACCGCCGGTGTCACGCGGGTGCAGATGCAGCGCGGTGGCGTGGAGCGCCGCGTCGCCCACCGTCAGGTCTTCAGCGAGGCGCACGCCCAGCCCCGGCAACCGGGCACGCACCGGAGCCAGATCGTCCGAATCCAGGATCACCATATAACCGGTCGCTCCGCCGCGCCGCGTCATGTAACGGCCCGCGGTGGTATCGGGCTGTAACGGGGCCAGCGCCTCGAGGAAGGTGCCGCCAAGCGCCCACAGCGCATTGTGCAGCCCGTATTTGTCCACCCCCGGATCGCGGTAACAGACATCGGCAACCACGATGCGGCCAACCTCGGCCTCCACCGCAGCAAGATCAGGCGCAACCATGGCTATCTGGCGCAGGCGCAGCATGTTTCCTCCT
>NZ_JBDNFM010000185.1:0-4525 GCF_041689835.1 Sandarakinorhabdus sp. | reverse complement strand
CTCCCTGCTGCTGTTTGGCGCCACCGGCGACCTGTCGCGGCGCATGCTGATTCCGTCGCTGTTCGGCCTGCATGTGGACGGCCTGCTGCACCCCGATCTGCGCATTGTGGGCACCGCGCGTTCCGGGCTGGACAGCGCCGGCTTCCGTGCGCTGGCGGCCAAGGCGCTGGACCAGTTCATCGAAGCAGATCGCCGCCCGGACGCTGCCGTTGCGGGCTTCCTCGATCGGCTCGCCTATGTGCCGCTGGACGCCACCCGCGCCGAGGGTTTTGGCGCACTTGCGGCCGAAGTTGGCGATCCGTGCCGGCTGGCAATTTTCCTGTCGACTGCGCCCAGCCTGTTCGAATCGACGATTGCCGGGCTTTCGGGCGCTGGCCTGGCCTGTGCCGGCGCGCGCCTCGCATTGGAAAAGCCGCTGGGGCACGATCTTGCCAGCAGCCGCGCCATCAACGACGCCGTGGCCGCGGCCTATCCCGAAAGCCAGATTTTCCGCATCGATCATTATCTGGGCAAGGAAACCGTCCAGAATCTGCTCGCGCTCAGGTTCGGCAACATCCTGTTCGAACCGCTGTGGAACGCTGCCGGCATTTCGTCGGTGCAGATCAGTGTGGGCGAAACCGTGGGGCTGGAAAGCCGCGCCGATTACTATGATGGCATGGGGGCGCTGCGCGACATGGTGCAAAACCACATGCTGCAACTGCTGGCGTTGGTCGCCATGGAGCCGCCGGCCCGGCTCGACCCGGCGGCCGTGCGTGATGAAAAGGTCAAGGTGCTGCGCTCGCTCCGCCCGATCACGGCGCGGGAGGTGGAAAACCACAGCGTGCGCGGCCAGTATGGCGCGGGCGCCATCACCGGCGCGCCGGTGCCAGGCTATCTTGATGAACTGGGCCGCGGTTCCGATACCGAGACGTTCGTGGCGCTGAAAGCCCATGTCGACAATTGGCGCTGGAAAGGCGTGCCGTTTTACCTGCGCACCGGCAAGCGCGTGCCGGAGCGGGTGAGCGAGATTATCGTGCAGTTCCGCCCCGTCCCGCATTCGATGTTCGGCGATGCCGCCCTGACCGCCAACAAGCTGATCATTTCAATCCAGCCCGACGAAAATATCGGCCTGCAGATGATGGCCAAGGTGCCGGGGCTTGATCGGGACGGGCTGAAGCTGCGCGCCGTGCCGCTGAACATCGGCATTCCCGGCGCCTTTGCCGACGTGCGCCGCCGCATCGCCTATGAACGGCTGATGCTGGATCTGGTGGAAGGCCGCCAAACCCTGTTTGTGCGCCGCGACGAGGTGGAGGCGCAATGGACCTGGATCGACGCGATCCGCAACGGCTGGGCGCAAACCGGCATGCGCGTGAAGCCCTATGCCGCCGGCAACTGGGGCCCGGCGGCGGCCATCGCGCTCACCGAACGCGACGGCGTCAGCTGGCATGACTGAGCTTGTGGCCGCAGACATCGGCGGCACTCACGCCCGTTTCGCGCTGGCCCGGCTGGATGATGCCGGCCAAGTGGCGGCGCTGGGTGATCCGGTGGTGATGCGCTGCGCCGAACATGCCAGCCTGCAGACGGCGTGGGAAACCTTCGGCGCCGCGATTGGCCGGCCGCTGCCGCGCGCCGCCGCCATCGCCGTTGCCGGCCCGGTGGCGGGTGATCAGCTGAAGCTGACCAACAATCCCTGGGTGATCCGCCCGGGCCAAGTGAACGAGGAACTGGGCCTTGATGCCCATGTGCTGGTCAATGATTTCGAAGCCGTGGCCTATGCCGTGGGCGCTTTCGGGGCCGATGCGTTTCGTCACATCTGCGGGCCCGACAGGCCGCTGCCCGATACCGGCACCATCTCCGTTCTTGGCCCCGGCACCGGGCTGGGCGTTGGCCTGCTGGTCAAGCGCGGCGGCGACGACTGGCAGGTGCTGCCCACCGAAGGCAGCCACGGCGATTTTTCGCCGGTGGATGCGCTGGACGATGCGATATTGGCGCATTTCCGTCGCCGTTTTGGCCGCGTTTCAACCGAACGGGTGGTTTGCGGGCCGGGCCTCGCCGATATCCACGCCGCGCTGGCATCTTTGGAAAATCGCACCGTCCAGCCGATGGACGACAAGACGCTATGGAGCCTCGCCCTGAGCGGCGACGACCGCCTTGCCGCTGCCGCGCTCGATCGCTTCGCCCAGGCGCTGGGCACATTTGCCGGCAACATCGCGCTGGCGCACGGCGCCGGCGGCGTGGTGATCGGCGGCGGGCTGGGCGCGCGGCTGGCCGATCATCTGCCGCGCTCTGGCTTTGCCGGGCGCTTTGCGGCAAAAGGCCGGTTCGGGACGCTGATGCGCAGCCTGCCCGTCAAGCTGATCACCCACCCGCAGCCCGGCCTGTTTGGTGCTGCCGCCGCCTTTGGCAGGAAACCGCGATGATCGATATCGACAGCGTGATGAACGCCGCGCCCGTAATCCCGGTGCTGGTGGTGGACGATGTTGCCCATGCACGGCCGCTGGCGGAAGCGCTGGTTGCCGGCGGCCTGCCGGTGCTGGAGGTGACGCTGCGCACCCCCCACGCGCTGGAGGTAATCGCCGAAATGGCCAAGGTGCGCGGTGCCATCGTTGGCGCCGGCACGGTGATTACGGCTGGCGATCTGGCGGCGGCGCTGGCTGCCGGCGCGCAATTCATCGTTTCGCCCGGCATTACTGCGGCGCTGGGATCGGCGGCGCGCACCAGCGGTGTGCCGTTCCTGCCCGGCGTGGCCAGCGCCAGCGACATTATCCGCGCCCAGGAAATGGGCTTCACCCGGCTGAAATTCTTCCCCGCAGTGGCGGCCGGCGGCCTGCCCATGCTGCGCGCGCTGGCAGCGCCCTTTGCCGGGGTGCGTTTTTGCCCCACCGGCGGCATCAGCCCGGAAAATGCGCCAGCCTGGCTCGCGGAACCTGCGGTGGCCTGTGTTGGCGGCAGCTGGATCGCAAAGCGCGGCGAAACCGATTGGGCCGCGATCGAAACGCGGGCGCGTGCGGCAGCGGCGCTGAGGCGATGAGGCAATGATCCGGGCCTATTCGGCCGGCTTCAGCCGGAACCACCACACCCCGGCCAGCAGCAGCGCCGGCACTGCCAGCGCTGCCAAGGCCCACCAGCTGCCCACCAGCAACAGGCGGGTTGCGGCGGCAAGGCTGCCCAGCAGCACGAATTCCCCCACCGCCATCAACAACGAGCTGCGATAGCGCTTGCGAAAGGCGCTGCGGCGCGCCGGCGGCTGGGTCCACGCCTGCATGGCGGCGCTGGCCAGGCCGGCCACCAGCGCCATCGGCAGCATCACCGCCACCGCCGCCGGTGATTTGGGCAGCACGATCAGCGCCAGTACTGCCACCATCACCAGCGGCGGCGTGAGCGCAGCGGTCAGCTTGGCGCGGATGGCCACGCCGGGCCGCAACGGCGCCGCGGCGATCAGATCGGGCGCATCTTCGGCGCACAGCACCAGCCAGGCCAGCGACGACGACAAGGCACCCGACAAAAAAACGCCGGCCGCCGCCAGCCGCACCGGCGTGACTTCACCATCGGTGAAGATCAGCGCCAGAATCGGCACCATGAACACCAGTTGCTGGCCGATCTGGGAGATCAGTTCAGGATCGCGGCCCAGCAGTTTCAGTTCCTTGCCGAACAGCACCGCAAAGGCGCTGCCGCCAAAGCGCACCGCCCGGCTGCTCCCACGGCCACTGCGGCGCGGCGCCGATGGGGCGGCGGTGGGATCAGCCGGTGCCGCTTCAAGGCGCTCGGCCGCCAGCCACACCGAAAACTGCACCGCCGCCAGCGCCAGGCCGAGCACAACGATCAGCGCCAGCGGCCGGCCAAACACCGCCTGCGCCGGCAAATCGAACGGGGCGGGCGGCCGCTGCGAGAAGAACGCCAGTTGGGCGTTGAACCACTTCGGCGCGAAATTGGGCGCCTGGCCCAGTGCAAACACGCCGCCGGCGAGGCCCACGCCCGCAACCTGCGCCGCCAGCTTGGCCAGCGCCGGGCCGAGCAGGCGGTCCAGCAGCGTGGCAATGCTGAGCGCCAGCGCCGTGGCCACCAGCGCCGCGCAAATCACCACCAGCGGGCCAGCCAGCCAACCGACATGGCCCAGCACGGCCGAGACGAGGAAAAACGGCGCCGTGAGCAACAGGAATGGCAGCGCCACCACTGCCTGCACGCCCGCCACCCGCGCCGCCACCACGCGCGCCACCGGCAGCGGCGCCGTCAGCAGCAATTCCAGTTCACCGCGGTCCCGCCCCAGGCGCAGCACATGGGCATAGGCCGAACTGATCATCACCAGCATCATGCCCAGCAGCACAGCGCCGACATAGCCCAGCGCCGCCAGCGGCAGATCCGCCCCGGCGCGCACGCGCCATGCCATCAGCGCGCCGCCGACTACCGGCAGCGCCGCCAGCAACACCATGGCAATTATGCGGCCCCAGCGGCTTTGGCGGCCGCGGGCCTTCACCCGCACATCGTGCAGCACCAGCCACGGCAGGCTGCCCGGCGCCGCCAGCCCAGCCCACGCCGCCAACGCCGT
>NZ_JBDNFM010000184.1:0-6318 GCF_041689835.1 Sandarakinorhabdus sp. | reverse complement strand
TACCGCGACGGCGAGATCAAGGAGACCCTGGCGGCGGAAAACCCCTATCGCTCCTGGGTCGGCCACATCACCCATCTCGACAGCCTGATTCAGGCCGGCGACGGCGCGACGCGCCTCTACGAGAAGGGCGAGCTCAAGACGCGCCAGCGCGCGGCAAGCTACACGATCGAGGATCTGGAACTGATCCTGCAGCCCATGGTCGAGGGCGCCAAGGAAGCCATCGGCTCGATGGGCGACGACACGCCGCTGGCCGTGCTCTCGGGCCAGTACCGCGGGCTGCACCATTTCTTCCGGCAGAACTTCAGCCAGGTCACCAATCCGCCGATCGACAGCTTGCGCGAAACCGGCGTGATGAGCCTGAAGACGCGTTTTTCCAACCTGACCAACATCCTGGACGACGAAGCCACTCAGGCCGGCGTGATGGTGATGGACAGCCCTGTGTTGTCCAACGGCGACTGGTTCCTGCTGAAAGCACACTTCGGCCGGCAAGTTGCCGAGATTGATTGCAGCTTTGATATCGGTGGCGGCCCCGGCGCCTTGCGCGCCGCCATCGCCCGCGTGCGTACCGAGGCCGAAACCGCCGTGCGCCAGGGCAAGACGCAATTGTTCCTCACCGATGAGCACCAGTCTGCCAGCCGCGCCGGCATCGCCATGATCCTGGCCACTGCCGGCGTCCACACGCATCTGGTGCGCCAGGGCCTGCGCACCTATGCCAGCATCAACGTGCGCGCCGCCGAAGCGCTTGATACGCATTATTTCGCGGTGCTGGTCGGCGTGGGAGCCACCACGGTGAACGCCTATCTGGCGCAGGAAGCCATCGCCGATCGCCACGCGCGCGGGCTGTTCGGGGCGCTCAGCCTTGATGGCTGCATTGCCCGCTACCGCAAGGCGGTGGATGACGGCTTGCTCAAGATCATGGCCAAGATGGGGATCGCGGTAATCTCGTCGTATCGCGGCGGCTATAATTTCGAAGCGGTCGGGCTGAGCCGCGCGCTGGTGCATGATTTCTTCCCTGGCATGCCCGCCAAGATTTCGGGCGAAGGCTTTGAATCGCTGTTCATCAACGCCCAGATCCGCCACGACAAGGCCTGGGATGAAGACGTGATCGCGCTGCCGGTGGGCGGGCTGTATCGCTGGCGCGCCAATGGCGAAGCGCATGCCTGGAGCGCGCAGCTGATTCATCTGCTGCAAACGGCGGTGAGCCGCGACAGCTATAGCGATTATGTGAAGTTCAGCCGCGGCGTGCAGGCGCTGCCGCCTATCAGTTTGCGCGATCTGCTCGATTTCGTGCCTGGCACAACGGCGGTGCCGATCGAATCGGTGGAATCGGTCACCGAAATCCGCAAGCGTTTCTTGACGCCGGGCATGAGCCTGGGTGCGCTGTCGCCCGAAGCGCACGAAACGCTGGCGATCGCGATGAACCGCATCGGCGCCAAGGCGGTATCGGGCGAAGGCGGCGAAGATCCGATCCGGTTCAAGCCCTATGCCAACGGCGACAACGGCAACAGCGTCATCAAGCAGGTGGCGTCGGGCCGCTTTGGGGTGACTGCGGAATATCTCAATGCCTGTGAGGAAATCGAGATCAAGGTGGCACAGGGCGCCAAGCCCGGCGAAGGCGGGCAGCTGCCCGGTTTCAAGGTGACCGAACTGATCGCCAAGCTGCGCCATTCCACGCCGGGCGTGACGCTGATCAGCCCGCCGCCGCACCACGATATCTATTCGATCGAGGATCTGGCGCAGCTGATTTACGATCTCAAGCAGATCAACACCCGCGCCCGCGTGTGCGTGAAACTGGTGAGCAGTGCCGGCATCGGTACGGTGGCAGCCGGGGTGGCCAAGGCACACGCCGATGCCATCCTGATTTCCGGCAATGTCGGCGGCACCGGCGCTTCCCCGCAAACCAGCATCAAATATGCCGGCACGCCATGGGAAATGGGATTGTCGGAAGTAAACCAGGTGCTGACGCTGAATGGCCTGCGCCACAGGGTGAAGCTGCGCGCCGATGGCGGCCTGAAAACCGGCCGCGACGTGGTGATCGCGGCCATGCTGGGCGCCGAGGAATACGGCATCGGCACCATGAGCCTGGTGGCAATGGGCTGCATCATGGTGCGCCAGTGCCATTCGAACACCTGCCCGGTGGGCGTGTGCACGCAGGATGATGCGCTGCGCGGCAAATTTGTTGGCACGCCTGAAAAGGTCATCAACCTGATGAGCTTCGTCGCCGAGGAAGTGCGCGAGATTTTGGCGCGCCTGGGTTGCCGCAGCATGGATGAAGTGATCGGCCGCACCGAATTGCTGCGCCAGATGAGCCGCGGGGCGGAGCATCTCGATGATCTTGATCTCAATCCGATCCTGGCCAAGGTCGATGCGCCCGATGCGATGCGGCGCTGGGGCCTTGGCGATGGCCGCAATCCGGTGCCCGACAGCCTGGATGCAGACATGATCCGCGATGCCGGGCATTTGTTCGAACGCGGTGAAAAGATGCAGCTCGCCTACACGGTGCGCAACACCCACCGCGCAGTGGGCACGCGGCTTTCGGGCGAAATCACCCGCCGGTTCGGCATGACGGCGCTCCAGCCCGGCCACGTTCACATTCGGTTGCGCGGTTCTGCCGGGCAATCGCTGGGCGCATTCGCAGTGCAGGGCGTGAAGCTGGAAGTGTTCGGCGAAGCCAATGACTATGTCGGCAAGGGGCTTTCCGGCGCGACCATCGTGGTACGGCCGTTCCCGTCGAGCCCGCTCGCCAGCCAGGATAACGCCATCATCGGCAACACCGTGCTGTACGGCGCGACGGCGGGCAAATTGTTCGCCGCTGGCCGGGCTGGCGAGCGTTTTGCCGTGCGCAACAGCGGCGCCGCCGTGGTGGTGGAAGGCTGCGGCGCCAACGGCTGTGAATACATGACCGGCGGCACTGCCGTGATCCTGGGGCAGACCGGCGACAATTTCGCTGCCGGCATGTCGGGCGGCATGGCGTTTGTTTATGACCGTGACGGCCAGTTCGAACGCCGGGTCAACCGCGAGAGCGTGATCGTGCAGCGGCTGGAATCGGCACATTGGGAGGCGCAAGTGCACGCCCTCATCGAGGAACATGCTGCCGAGACCGGTTCCAAATGGGCCGCCGGGTTGCTCGCCGAATGGGACCGCACGCGCGGCCTGATCTGGCAGGTGTGCCCTAAGGAAATGCTCAGCCGGCTGGCGCACCCGCTGTCCGACAGCCCGGCCAGTATCGCAGCGGAATAGGCTGTCATCTTGAAACCGGGTTCTTCGCTGCTATATCTATATAGAACAGTTGAAGGACGCTGTTTGTTTTAGGAACGGGTATGGCCAAGAGCAACGATCCACTGATGGAAAGCCTGATGCAGATGGCGGCGGCCGCAGCCCCGCTGATCCGCAAAGCGCGCGAATCCGGCTTTTTCCGCGAACGCGAGACAGTGGTGGATGCCGAAGTGGTGCCGCCCGAAGCGCCCAAGGCCCCGGAGCCGCCCAAGGATGCTGCCGCGCCGCCGCCGGTAAACCCGAATACCGGCGCGCTGCAGGACATCATCGTCCGCCAGGCGCTGCGCATCAACGAACTCGAAGCGGACGTGGCCGCGCTCAAGGCAGCCGCATCGGAGCCGGCAACCAAGAATGTCCGGCCAAAGGCGAAGCCCCCAAGCAAGGCCAAGCCCCGGCCGGCGAAGGCCTGAGAGGGGGCCTGAGAGGGGGCCTAGCCTTTCTTGAACAGCATCTTGCCGCGCTGTTCGACGTAGAGTTTTTCAAACGTCGCCGGATCGAAATAGGCTTCGACGCGGCCGGTTTCGGGCATCACGCCGTAAACTTCATAGCAGCCGCCATCAAGCTTGGCCTTGGCCACGGTCCAGCCCTGCTTGGTCAGCTCGGCCTTGAGCGCCTCGATCGGCTTCATGTCGGCCGGCTTGACGTTGCATTTGATCTTGCCGGTCGCAAAAGCCGGGCTGGCCAACAGGGTGGCAGCTGCCATCATCATCATCGCGCGCATGTTCATGCCTTTCGGGTTGCAGGTCGGGTTGCTGGTAAAAATCGAATGAGTTGCAGGCCGGCAATGATGGCGGTGATTGCCATCGCCACCCTGAACGCATCATGCACCACGGCCATGTGGGCCAGCGCCAGCGCGGCGGCGGGCAGGGCGAGGCGCTGCACGGGCTTCCACGCACGGCGCAACTGGCGCATCGCGGCATCGTTGCTGGCCAGCGCCGGCGGCAGCAGCAGCAGCAGCGCGGCCCAGCCGGTGAGGATCCCCGGCGTGAAGGCTTCAGCCCACATCAGCGCCCATTCGCCGCCGGGTTCGGCAAAGCCGCGCATCGCCAGCACATAAAGCCACATATGCACCATGCTGGCGCCGAATGCCGCCAGCCCGACCGCGCGGCGCAACCACAGCAGGCGGCTGAGCGGTCGCCACAGCCGCGCCAGCGGCGCCATCACCACCGCGATTGCCAGCCAGGCCATCGCCCAGTTGCCCGTTGCGGCAACCAGCGCGTCAATATCGGCATCCGGGGCCCGTCCCTGCCACCACAGCATCGCCAGCGGCGCCATCAGCACCGCCCACAGGGCCAACAGGGCAAGACGCCGGTTCATTGATCCGTGCTAGCCTTGTTGCGATTCATTTGCAACAAAGGCGCCGGTGAGGGTGCCGGTGAGGATGCCGGTGAGGATGCCAGTGAGGTCTGGCCTTTCCAAGCCGCCAAACTTGATTAAGAGCATCCTTGCAATGTGGCGTCTTTATCATTTCACGCTGTGCCCATTCAGCCGCAAGGTGCGTTTCGCGCTGGCGGTGAAGGGTGTCACCCACGAGCTGGTGCAGGAACGCCCGTGGGAAAAGCGCCCCGGCTTCACCGCGCTCAATCCCGCCGGCCAGACGCCGGTGCTGCAACGTGATGCGTTGGTATTGGCCGATTCGACCGCCATCATCGAACATTTCGAAGAGACGCTGGACCGCACGCCGCTGCTGGGCACAGCGCCCGAGGATCGCGCCGAAGCCCGCCGGCTGGTGGCCTGGTTCGATCAGAAATTCTATGCCGAAGTGAACGCGCCGCTGCTAGGGGAACGCATGTATAAGCGCGCCATTGTGCGCGGCACGCCCGATGGCGGCATTGTCCGCCAGGCCGGGCGCATGGCCGACATGCATCTGGACTACATCGATTTCCTGCTCGAACGCCGGGCCTGGCTGGGCGGCGGCCAGTTCGGCCTCGCCGATATCGCAGCAGCCGCGCATCTTTCGGTGGCGGATTATCTCGGCGGGCTGGAATGGGATGGCCATGAACCGGCGCGCACCTGGTATTCGGCGATGAAATCGCGGCCCACGTTTCGCCCGCTGCTCGCCGAACGTCTGGAAGGCCTGCCGCCGCCGCCGCATTATGACAAGCTCGACTTCTAGGTCGGCAGCGTCTGGCCCGTTGATTTCAACCGGCTGTTAACCTTGATGGTCTATTAGCTTACTCGTGTCTGCAAAAAGCAGACGAGGGGATCACATGCTTACACTACCTAAATTTTTTGTGGCCGGCTTCATGCTGGCGGCGGTGCCCGCGTCGGCGGCCGTTACGCTCATCACCAGCGAAGGCCAGTTCACCGCAGCGGGAACCATCACCCAGGCCACCAATTTCGATGCGTTCGGCAGCGGTTTCTCGGTTCCGGGCAATCCCTACACCGTTGGCGCGTTGACGTTCACCAGCACCGACAATTTGGTGGTTGGCACCGCGTCCGGCTTTGGCAACACACGCAACTTGCTGGCTTATGACCGGTGGTCGCCGATGTCGGGCACGATCAGCGGGCTGCACAGCCTGTTCGGCTTCAAGATGACGTTGCTTGGCGCCGCATCGCCGGTCACCGCTACCATCGTGACAAATCTGGGCTCGTACCAGTTTGCCGGCCTGGTGCCGGCCGCCAATCCGGGTCTGAGCTTTTACGGCTTCCAGTCCGGCGCTGGCGAACACATGACCGGGTTCACCCTGGCATCGGCGCAAGGCGCCGGCAGCGCCCCGTCGACCACCGATTATCTGCTGGGCGCGGCAGGCATTCCGGAACCGGCGAGCTGGGCGATGCTGATCGCCGGCTTTGGCCTGGTTGGTGCCGCCTCGCGTCGCCGCCGCACTGCGGTTGCCTGTTGATTCGTCGGAACGGGATGGCTGCTGTTCGCCATCCCGCACCGCGACTTCCGATTGACTAATACCAAGTCGCGTTGATCGCGACTCGCGGGGGGATTCCCAAGGGTCTAAAAGTGTGAATCTATGGCGATGTGCTCAGGTAGGACATCGTCATGGGGACTGGGATCGCGCTTCGGGATGATTTTGACGCGGTAAGGCT
>NZ_JBDNFM010000183.1:0-7660 GCF_041689835.1 Sandarakinorhabdus sp. | reverse complement strand
GTTCGTCACCTTCTCCTTGTCGGCACCGCCGCCGACATCGAGGAAGTTGGCCGGCTCGGCACCGTTCAATTTGATGATGTCCATGGTCGCCATGGCAAGGCCGGCGCCGTTGACCAGGCAACCGATGGTGCCGTCCAGCTTGATGAAGGCGAGGTCGTACTTCGACGCTTCGACTTCGGCCGGGTCTTCCTCGGTCAGATCGCGCAGCGCAACCAGATCGGGATGGCGATACAGCGCATTGGGATCAAAGCCGACCTTGGCATCAAGGACCATCAACTTACCGTCCCCGGTCACGGCCAGCGGGTTGATCTCGATCTGCGAAGCGTCGGTGCCGACAAAGGCCGCATAGAGCGTCGCCACGACATGTTCGGCCTGCTTGGCCAGATCGCCGGTAAGGCCCAGCACAGCCGCCACGGCGCGGCCATGATGCGGCATGATGCCGGTGGCCGGATCGATGGTGAGCGTCTGGATCTTTTCGGGCGTATCATGCGCCACGGTCTCAATATCCATGCCGCCTTCTGTGGAGACGACCAACGCGATGCGACCCGTTGCCCGATCGACGAGCAGCGCGAGATAGAATTCCTTTTCGATATCAACACCGTCGGTGACGTACAGCCGATTGACCTGCTTGCCGGCCGCGCCGGTCTGGATCGTCACCAGCGTGTTGCCCAGCATGTCGGTCGCCGCCGCACGCACATCGTCGGCCGACCGCGCCAGCCGCACGCCGCCCTTGGCTTCAGGCGGCAGTTCAACAAATTTGCCTTTGCCGCGGCCGCCGGCGTGGATCTGGGCCTTCACAATATACAGCGGGCCCGGCAGCTTGCCGGCAGCCGCAACCGCCTCGTCAACGCTGAGCGCCGCATAGCCAACCGGCACCGGAACGCCGAACTTGGCCAGCAATTCCTTGGCCTGATATTCGTGGATGTTCATGGGTAATCCTTAAACCTCAATCGGCGACGTGCAGTTGCAGCAGTCGCTCAAACCAGTGAGCCATCGATGGCCCGGCACGCTGCCAGCAATTCTTTCACCGCATCCACCGACACGGCAAAATTGGCCTTGGCGCTCTCCGACATTTCGATCTCGACAATGCGCTCGACGCCGCCGGCACCGATAATCACCGGCACGCCGACATAAAGATCGCTCACGCCATATTGCCCGGTCAGGTTTACGGCGCAGGGCAGCAGACGCTTCTGGTCATACAGATACGCCTCGGCCATCTCGATGCCGCTGGTGGCCGGCGCGTAATAGGCGCTGCCGGTTTTCAACAGGGCGACGATCTCGCCGCCACCGCTGCGGGTGCGGGCGATGATGGCGTCGATGCGTTCCTGCGTGCTCCAGCCCATCTTGATCAGATCGGGCACCGGGATGCCGGCAACGGTGGAATATTCGATCACCGGCACCATGGTATCGCCGTGGCCGCCGAGCACGAAGGCGTTCACATCGCGCACGCTCACCTTGAATTCGTCGGCCAGGAAGTGGCGGAAGCGCGCCGAATCCAGCACGCCGGCCATGCCGCAGACCATGTGGTGCGGCAGCTGCGAAAATTCGCGCAGCGCCCACACCATCGCATCCAGCGGGTTGGTGATGCAGATCACGAAAGCGCCGGGTGCGTGGGTTTTGATACCCTCCCCCACCGCTTTCATCACCTTGAGGTTGATGCCGAGCAGATCGTCGCGGCTCATGCCCGGCTTGCGCGCCACGCCAGCGGTGACGATGATCACATCGGCGCCGGCGATATCGGCGTAATCGTTCGAACCCTTCAGGCTCACATCAAAGCCTTCGACCGGCGCGCACTGCGCCAGATCGAGCGCCTTGCCCTGCGGCACGCCTTCCACCACGTCGAACAGCACGATATCGCCAAGCGCCCGCTGCGCCGCCAGGTGCGCGAGCGTACCGCCGATGTTGCCAGCGCCGATCAGGGCAATTTTCTTGCGAGCCATGGGGTGAGGCCTTTCGTGAATGAGAATCCGAATGAATCGGGCAGAATGTCGCGGGTTGAATAGAGCGCGGCGGCGGACTGTGCAACCGCAGCAAAGGCGTGTCCGGTGAAAAGAGGGAGGTGGCTTAACTGTCCTACACGGCGCGATCCTGTCATAATGGCTTGGCTTGGAGTGTCGCCGATCAACGTGTTTGGCGGCTGAATTTTTCCCAATTCCATACGAAACGTCAAAACTGGCAAAATTGAAAACCGGTCTCCGCGAGCCGGCGGCTCTTTCACATTCTGAAAATCGCCTGCGGCCGGCGCTATCCGCCGTGGCCGAGCGCCAGATAGGCGGCGGACTGCATTTCCATCAGCCGGCTGGCGGTGCGTTCGAATTCAAAGCTGGAATCGCCAGCCGGGTACAGTTGATCGGGCTGGGCATCGGCCGCCGCGACGAGTTTCACGCGCCGCTCATAAAGCGCATCGATCAGGTGGATGAAACGGATGGCTTCATTGCGGTTTTCCGGGGTTAGCTGCGGAATGCCGACGAGAAAAACGGTGTGATATTGGCGGGCAATGGCCAGATAATCAGCTGCGCCCAGCGGCTGGCGGCACAGCCGGGCAAAGCTGAAAACGGCGACGCCCTTCAGCGATTTGGGCACATGCAGAAAACGACCGCCGGGCAATGGCAGTTCGGCGGTGGGCACATGGGCGCGGTCTTCCACGGGATAATCGGTCATCCGGAAAAACGCCGCCGACAGCGCCGCCGTCGCCTCCGGCCCGTTTGGAACGTGCCAGGTTTGCGTGCCCGACAGCCGGGCCAGGCGATAATCGGTGGGCCCGTCCAGTGTCACCACGTCCAGACTGGCCTCGATCAAGGCGATGAAGGGCAGAAAAAGGTGGCGGTTGAGGCCATCCTTGTAAAGATCACTTGGGCGCCGGTTGCTCGTGGTCACAACTGTCACGCCGCGGTCGATCAGGGCAATGAACAGGCGGGACAGGATGGCGGCGTCGGCGATGTCCTTGACCTGCATCTCGTCGAAACACAAAAGGCGCGCACCCCCGGCGATTTGCTGGGCAACGCTGATCAACGGATCGGCATCACCGGCCTGGCGGCGGGCGTGGATAGCGCCATGCACATCGGCCATGAATTCGTGAAAATGCGCCCGGCGTTTCGGCGATACAGTGCTGGCAGCGAAGAACAGATCCATCAGCATGGATTTGCCGCGCCCCACCCCGCCCCAGATATACAGGCCCTTGGGCGGCGGCGGCGGCGACTTGCCGAGCAGCCGGCCCAGAAAGCCCGGTGCTGCCGCCGGGCGGGCCAGCGCTGCTTCGAGTGCAGCAAGTTGCGTAACCACGGCGGCCTGCGCCGGTTCGGGCTTCAGTTCGCCCGCTGCCAGCAATCCGGCATAGCGGGCGCTGATATCAGTCAACCTGGGTTTCCCCGGGGCGCGATGGGTGGCCTTCGCCGATTGGCCGCGCGGCACGGGGGATCTTGCGCATGGTGCCGGTGAAGCTGGCGAGATTGACCCCGTCCTGCGTGACCAGCCCGCGCACAAACAGCATCTTGCCGGTTTCCTTGAGGATTTCGCCATGCACCTCGATGGGTTTGCCCACGATCCCGGCCGACAGGAAATCGGTGGCGCAGCTCAAGGTGACAGCGGCGGAATTTTCCAACTGGCGAAAGATGAAGGCAAACATCGCCATATCGATGAACGACATGATGAAGCCGCCGTGCAGATAGCCCAGGCCATTGCTGTGCTTGCGCGCGGTTTCCATGCGGCATTCGACACCGCGCATGCCCTCCCGAAAGAAAAAATCACCCAACATCGACGCAAAGCGCCCGTCGGGATCACGGCGCCAGCAGGTCCAGCCCGCATTGGGGCCTTCGGTAAATGTTTCGCGAGACATCGCCCAGCGGTTAGCGCCGGGGCGCGGTTACGTAAAGCGCTAGCGGTACACCGATGCCAGCAACCATTGTGCCGCCGCTCGCCAATTCAACGGCGCCAGCCGCAGGGCAGCGGCAAATTCGGCCTGCGCTTCGCCAAACCGGCGCAGGCTGCGCAACTGCGATCCCATCACATAATGATGATGGAACAGCGCGGCCGGCTGGGCGTTCATCGCCTCGCCGTGCTTCTCGATGAGACGTTTGCGGCCGACGATGCCCTTTTCAAGGCTGCGGGTCAGGCTGTCGGGGCTGTCGTGAGCGATGGCCAGCGGTTCGCCGATATAGTGAAAACGCGCGCCGATGCGGGCCAGGCGCAGCACCAGATCCCAATCCTGAAAGCGCGGCATGGCCGGATCAAAGCCGCCCACCCGCTTGAAGATCGCCCGGGTCATTGCCAGCGTCTGCGTGGAGATGTGGCTGCTGCCCAGCAGCTGGGCATAGGCGTCTTCGGCCAGTTGCCAGCCCATCGGCGGATAATAAGCGCGGCCGCTGCCATAGCGTTGTTCGAGTTGGCAGAAACTCACGTCGGCGCGCCGCAGCGCCTGCACATGGTGTTCCAGCAGCGTTGGCTGCCATTCGTCATCACTGTCCTGAAAGGCGACGAGCATGCTGCGCGCCATCTTCACCCCGGCGTTGCGGGCAGCCGGTGCCCCGGCGTTGCGTCGCATCTGGAACACCGCGATGCGGCGATCATCCCATTCCTTCAGCAGTTCCAGCGTATCATCCGTAGAGCCATCATCGACGATGATCAGTTCGAAGCGCTCAAACCGCTGCGCCAGCACCGATGCGATGGTACGGCCGATCAGGCCAGCCCGGTTGAAACTGGGCATCACCACCGAAATCAACGGATCAGGCGCCGTTGCCGGCCTGATGCAAACGACATCCACTCTTCTGATCCCCAAAACGCCGCAACGGCCGTTCATGTGCCAGCATGGCTGGTCGTGCTATATTTTGGCAATGAAAAAACGAATCATTACTGTTGGTGTTCTGTTGGTCGGCGTTGGGTCGATGTCGGTGGGGCTGTTGCCGCAGCCCAGCCTGCTCGCCGCCCAGGCCCGCGGCGATGTGGTGGATGTGGCCGACGGCGCCGCGCTGCAGAACGCCGTGATGTGGGCCCGCGCCGGCAGCACCATCCGCCTTGCTCCCGGTGAATATCCGCGGCTGGTAATCAAGCGTGACGTTGATGGCGCTCCTATCCGCATAACCGGCCCGCGCGAAGCCCGCATCAACCAGCTGATTTTCATGAAAGCTGCCAACTGGAGGGTGGACGGCATCACAATGGTGGGCGGCATCGGCAGGGCCATGCCTCTGGATATCGCCGGTTCACGCAATATCATGCTGGTGGGTGTAAAGATCACAGGAGCCACACCCGATGCCGGCCCGCGCTGGGAGGAGTCCAATGGCGTGACCATTCAGGGCGGCAGCGAGCATATCGTGCTGGCGCTGTCGGAGGCCACGCATGTGAAACAGATCGCTGGCATCCGCGACAGTTTTGGCGTGGTGATCGAGGGCAATCGCTTCACGAATTCCCGCGAAGGGCTGATGGTGCGTGCCACCCACGGGCTGGTGATCCGCCACAATCTGTTCGTGGGCTGGGAGCCGCGTTTCGACATTCGCGAACACCCCGACATGATTCAATTCTTCACCCAACAGGTGCCTACCGGATCCACCATGGTGACCATCGAAGGCAATTATCTTTCCGCCGGGTTGAACCGTGCCGTGCAGGCTATTTTCATTCGCTCCGAAGCCTTTGAAGGTGGACGCGAACCGCTTGGTTATCACCGTGATTTCACCATCCGTCACAACGTTTATTACGGATCATCGCGTCACGGCATCAGCACCAGCAGTGTGCGCGGCCTCGTTGTGGAAAACAACACGATCATCGGCTCGCCGCACGCCTTTGTAGGTAATGCTCCGCGCGATCCGGGCGGCAGGTCCAGCGTGGGCTGGCAGCCGTCAATCATTGCATCGGGCATCACTTGGGGGCGGCTGTCCAACAACATTTCTGCGCTTATGGCCATCCGCGCGGAATCCGTCGGCACGCAGGACATCAACAATTTTGTCTACAAGCCGCGCGTGCTGGCCGATGGCGTGAATCCAGGCAAGAGCTTTGCTGCGCCGTTGGTGGCCGGCGATCTGCCACTGTCGGCGTTTGCGGTGCGCCCGCAATCAGCCAATGGCAAGGCCGGGCGCGGCGCTGATATCAGCCGGGTTGGCCCGGATGCCGCAATTCGCGACACCGATGCCCTGATGCGCGAGGCCGTCATGCTGGCCGCCGCCGCCCGCCGTCAGGATCTGACCAAGGACCTGCCGGTGCCGCAGTGACGGTGCCGCGGCCCTACCCGCGACGGCCTGCCTTCCCTTACCGCCTCACAAGTGCCGTCGATGCCGACGGCAGCGCCGTTCTCGCCATCGGTTCAGCGGCGATGCGGGCAGCCTGGTACCGGTGCAGCGCAAGAATCGCCACCGCCAGTGTGAACACCAGATAATTATTGTCGGCAAAGCTGATCACGTAGGCGGATACGATGAAGTTGAACATCGATATCGCCAGAACACCGCCCCATTCCTCCAGGTCGTCCTTGGCGCGCAGGAAGGTCATCAACCCGAGCCAGGTGACACGCACCAGGCAACCGATGAAGCCGATGAAGCCAAGCGGGCCGACACCGACCAACAGGTTGATGTAGTAGGAATCGACGATCACCAGGCCCTTGGCCGACATGGCACCAACCTCGGGCAATGGCGTGCCCAGTCCGGCACCGATCGGGTTCCTGCGCACTGCGCGCCAGGCGCCTTCCCATTGCATGTCGCGCACCGCATTGCTGCCTGCGTGCTGCTGGCCGCCGATGGTGTACATCTTCAGCCGGTGGCTGGAGGCGATGCCTCCGGCGAGACCGGCAATGCCAAGCAGCACCAATGCAACCATGATGCCCGATTTCAGCGCGTCACCGCGGGGGCGGAAAAACAGCTGGCGAACCATCACCAGCCCGGCAAAACCAAACATCGTGGTGAGCAGCGCGATGGATGCGGTGCGCGCGTTGACGAACCACACCGTCTGCAGGATCAACGGGATAAGCGCCAAGACCAGCACGCGCTTCCACCCCTTCGCCTTCCACATCTCATACATCAGCGGGGGCAGGAACAAACCCATGTACTGGCTGTAATACAGCACGATGCCGAAGGTGGCGCGCACCCGGTAGCGACCATCGCCTATGCGTGCTTGCGACGACACATAGGTTTCATACAGGTTGGGATCGACACGCAAAAAACTGGGGATATAGCCAAACCATGGCGGGCGTTGTAGCCAATTTTCCACCAGCGTGAGCAGCATGGTGAGAATGCCGGCAAGGATGACGACACGCATGACACGGGGTATCTTCTTCACATCAGAGAAGCACCAGGCCGCCGCCACCATGGCCGAACTGTCGAGCACGCCCTGCATGACTTCGTAGCTGAACGCGTCGACCGGACTGGGAGCCAGCGGCAGCACAACCACCTGCATCAACAGGAACAGGCCGTAGAGGCGGAACGCGATCGGATCATAACCGAGCAGGTCCACCACCTTGCGCCGCGCCTCGGCGATCTGAGGGAAGTGGGTGAGCATCCCGATCAGCAGCACACCCAGCACAATGCGCGGTGGCGTAACCCACGGCAGGCCGGGGATGGCGATGGCGACATAGGTTGGCCAGGCCACCATCAGAAACATGTAAACTATGAGCAGCTTGAAGAAGGGCGCGTTGTCGGGCTTGTCGACATCGGGCAACATCCACAGGCTCACACCCGCCATCACC
>NZ_JBDNFM010000182.1:0-5723 GCF_041689835.1 Sandarakinorhabdus sp. | reverse complement strand
GAACCCGCCGCGGAAGGTTTCCAGCCAGCCGGCCATGCCGCTGACGGGCAGCGGCGTCGGGCGCGGGATGATGGCGCAGGTTTCGACGACGAAACCGCCCCGTTCCAGAACGGCGCGAAAGGCCTGCGCAGTGGGATAATAGCTGGTTTCGCTGCCCGCCGCCGGGAAGCCGTGACGGGCCAGCACGGCGATCAGCGCGGTGCGGATAGCGGCGATGTTGGCGTGGCCGCCAAATTCGCCCACATACCGCCCGCCGGGTCTCAATGCGCGTTTGACGCCGGCGGTCACCACATCGGGCTGGCCGACCCAGTGCAGGGCGGCATTGGTGAAAACGGCGTCGAATTCGCCGTCGAACTCGAGTGCGCGCGCATCGCCGAGCCGTGCGTCGATGCCCTTGGCACACGCTGCCGCCACCATCGCCGCATCGGCATCGACGCCCACCACCTCGCAGCCGGCCACGATCAATTTTTGCGTCAACACCCCGTCGCCGCAGCCCAGATCGAGCACGCGTTCCCCGGCGCGCGGCGCCAACAGGTCAAGCACCGCCGCCCCGAGCGCCGGCACGAAGCTGGCGTGAGTGGCATACAGCGCCGGGTCCCAGCGCGTGGCGGTGCCGCCAGGGGATACGCTTTGGGTCATTTACAGGCCGGCAACGAACGCGTCGTAGGCGGCCTTGTGCATCAGGCCATCAAGTTCCGACGCGTCGGACAGGGTGAGCTTGAAAAACCAGCCTTCGGTTTCCGGGGCGCTGTTGACCAGGCTGGGATCGTCGACCAGCGCCGGGTTGCTCTCCGTTACCGTCCCCGACACCGGAGCATACACATCGGATGCAGCCTTGACCGATTCGACCACGGCGGCTTCCCCGCCCTTGGTCACGGCGCGGCCCGCATCGGGCAGATCGACGAACACCACGTCGCCCAACTGGCCCTGCGCGTAATCGGTGATGCCCACGGTGGCGACATCGCCCACAACATCAATCCATTCATGGTCCTGCGTGAAAAGACGGCTCATGCTTTTGTTCCCTCCCGAACATAATTTTTCTGCTTGAACGGCATCGGCACTACGGTTGCTGCGATGCGCTTGCCGCGCACTTCAATCTCCA
The DNA here is from genome assembly GCF_041689835.1 of Sandarakinorhabdus sp. Lineage (GTDB taxonomy): Bacteria > Pseudomonadota > Alphaproteobacteria > Sphingomonadales > Sphingomonadaceae > Sandarakinorhabdus. Next base: position 4,621 of record NZ_JBDNFM010000182.1, on the reverse strand, counting down.
GCGCCGTGCCGTCGCCACTGAATGCAGCCTCCACATACGCCATGGCAATCGGCACGTTCAGGCTGGGCGCAAAGCCGCCCGACGTGAGCACGCCCACTTGGCGATCGCCCACCCAAACGGTTGCACCTTCACGCGCCGGCATGCGTCCATCGACGGCAAGGCCCACACGCTTGCGCGGTGCGCCATTCAGCAATTGATCCAGCACCCGCTCTGCGCCCGGGAAACCGCCTTCCGCCTTGCGGCGCTTGGAAATGGCAAAACTCAGGTCAGCCTCAACGGGTGTGGTTTCGGGGCCGAGATCGTGGCCGTACAGTGGCAGGCCGGCTTCGAGCCGCAGCGAATCGCGCGCACCAAGGCCGATCGGCTTCACTTCCGCATGCGCCAGCAGGGCTTCCGCCAGCGCTTCGGCGTGCTTGGCCGGTACCGAAATTTCATAGCCATCCTCGCCGGTGTAGCCCGAACGGGTAATGCCCAGCTTGATGCCATTCCACAGCCAGCGCGCGCCCGACATGAACTTCAAATCGGCAAAGGCCGGCTGGTCGGCGGTTTCGGGGGTGAGATCAAAACCGCTCATCACCACCACCGCCTCCGGGCCTTGCAGCGCCAGCAGCGCGTGATCGTCCATGTGGTGCAGGTGCAATCCGGCTGGCAGCCGCGCCTGCATGTGGGCGATATCGCTCGCCTTGGTGGCGCCGTTGACCACCAGGTAAAAATTGCGGCCGGTGTTGGTGACCATCAGATCATCAAGAATGCCGCCATTGTCGGCCAGCAGCAGCGAATAGCGCACGCGGTGCGGCTGCAACGCCTTGAAATCGCCGGGTGCGAGGCTTTCCAGCCAGTCGGCGACGGCGGTGAGGTTTGGGCCTTGCACCAGCAACTGGCCCATGTGCGACACGTCGAACAGGCCGGCATGCGCACGGGTCCATAGATGTTCGGCGATGATGCCGCCAAATTCCCCGCTGTACTGGATCGGCATGGCATAGCCGGCAAACGCCACCATACGCGCGCCCAGGCGGTGGTGCAGGCCATCCAATGGCAGCATTTTCAGATCGGCATCTTCAGCCATCATACCCCCGGCAGCAACAGACAGCACGGCCTTGCGCCGAACCATGTCCCCCCCTGTCGCCAAACCTGAGAGCTTTGACCGGACATGCCCCTGAGGACGTTGGCCGGCTTACACCTTCGGTGGGGTGAAGGCGTTCGCCCGCACCCGCTTTCCAGAGTGTCGCTGATACACCGGCGCGGTCCATTTGCCTGAGAGATTCCGGGGGCGGCTTGCTCCTTCGGCGGTGGAGGTTTCCCTCCACACTCTCCCGCGCGCGGCGCCGGAGTTGCCCCCGGCGACAATTGCGGATTGGGCGAAGCTGGCGGCGGAGTCAACTGCGCGATTGACCACCACGGCTGCGGCTTAATGGGCACCGGCCGGAGCCGTTGCCTGCATCATGGATATGCGGCTGGCGATACTTGCACTGGTGCTCGGCCTGATGTTGTCCGTGAGCATACACCACAGCGCGCAGGCTGTCCGATCCGGAAAAACAAGCGGCACCGTGCCGCCCGTTCCGGCCTATTTGGCGATGTTGTAGGCCAGCGCGCGGTCGTCGAGCTGGAAGCCGATCAGCACTTCGAAGCTGGCGGCGCGCAGGGCGGCACGCACTTCGGGATCCGCCATCGGATCGGTGGCGGCATCGATATCACCAGCGCGGCGCTTGCGGTTGATCTTGTCGAGAATGGCCTGCGGCACCGCGGCGGCCGTGCGCGACACGGCGGCCGTCGCCGTGCCCTGCGCCACGGCGCGGTCCTGACCAGCGGCGAAATTCACCACCACGCTGGAAATCTGCTTGGCATTGACGACGTTGCCGGCCTGCACCACCACTGCAAACACCGGCAGCACATACTGGCGGGCCTGGGCAGCATCAGTGCGGCGGGCCACCACATCGTAGGTGATGCGCGACACGAACTGTTCGCTGGTTTCGGCGCAGTCATCGCGCAGGTTGGTGATCGTCGCCACTGCTTCCATGTTTGCAGCATCGGGCGCAGAAATCGGCGTGCCGGGCCGGAACAGCGTGGTATCGCCGGTGTAGGCCGCCACTGCCACCGCCGGGCACGACGAACGCTGCACCAGCAGCGGATTGCGGTCGCAGCCAGCCAGCAGCAAGATCGGCACGGCAACAACAGCCATTGCGGCTTGACGGTAGGAAGCGAAACGCATCATTGCCCTCTCCTATGGGGCAAAAGGCGTCACGGCAAGCGCCGAGCACCGAGCGCCGGGCATCGACCGTCGGGCATCGACAGTCGGGCATCGAGCGCCGGGCATCGAGCGCCGGGCATCGAGCGCCGGGCATCGAGCGCCGGGCATCGAGCGCCGGGCATCGAGCGCCGGGCATCGAGCGCCGGGCATCGAGCGCCGGGCATCGAGCGTCGGGCATCGAGCGTCGGGCACCTAGCGTCGGGCACCGAGCGTCGAGCGTCGAGCGTCGAGCGTCGAGCGCCGGGCATCGAACGCCGAGCGTCGAGCGTCGGGGGGGTGGCGCGGCCGCAGCCAATCGCGTATCAGCCGGGGCATGAACAACGTTGCTCCCGCCATGGATTTCTCCATCGATTCCACTCGCGCAACAAGGCCAGCGCTGAATGTGCTGGTTGCTGCCCCGCGCGGCTTTTGCGCCGGGGTGGACCGGGCCATCCATATCGTCGAACTCGCGCTCGAGCGCTGGGGCGCGCCGGTTTATGTTCGTCACGAGATTGTGCACAACAAGTTCGTCGTGGACAGTCTGAAAGCCAAGGGCGCCGTTTTTGTCGAGGAACTGGACGAGGTTCCCGATGGTGTGCCAGTGGTATTTTCCGCCCACGGCGTACCCAAGGCCGTGCCCGCCAAGGCCGAAGAACGCGGGCTGACCTATGTCGATGCCACCTGCCCATTGGTGTCCAAGGTGCACCGCCAGGCCGAACGGTTGGTAGCAGCAGGCTGCCACATCCTGTTCATCGGCCATCAGGGCCATCCCGAAGTGATCGGCACCTTTGGCCAAGTGCCCGACGGCGCCATGACCCTGATCGAAACTCTGCATGATGCGCAGGCCGTGCAACCTGCCAACGCCGCCAGGCTGGGTTTTCTTACCCAGACCACGCTCAGCGTTGACGACACTTCCGAAATGGTCGCCGAACTCAAGCGCCGGTTCCCGGCCATCGAAGGTCCGCGCGGCGACGACATCTGCTATGCCACCTCCAACCGTCAGGCCGCCGTCAAGGCGATGGCGCCGCGCTGTGATCTGGTGCTGGTGATCGGCGCGGCCAACAGCAGCAACAGCCAGCGCCTGCGCGAAGTGGCCGAACGCGAAGGTGCCAAGAGCTGGCTGATCCAGCGCGCCGCGGAAATCGATTGGGCGTGGTTCGACGGCGTGAAAACAGTTGGCGTCACCGCCGGCGCGTCGGCTCCGGAAGTGCTGGTGCAGGAAGTGCTGGCGGCGATGGCTGCACGCTACGCCGTGACCAGCGAAAACATCACCACTGCGGTGGAAGAAGTGGTGTTCAAGCTGCCGCGCTCGCTCACTGCCTGAACTGGGCGATCAGGCCATGGCTGTTTACACTCCGGTCAGCGCGGCCGATCTGGCGGCGTTTCTGGCTGGCTATGGTGTCGGCAGCGCCGTCAGTTTCAAGGGCATTGCGGAAGGCGTTGAAAACAGCAATTTTCTGGCTGAAACAACGCGCGGGCGTTTCATCCTCACCTTGTATGAAAAGCGTGTCGATGCCGGCGATCTGCCGTGGTTTCTGGCGCTGATGGGCCATCTCGCGGCCAAGGGCTTGCCTGTGCCCGGCCCAGTGGCCGATCGTGGCGGGCAAATATTGCAGGAATTGAACGGCCGCCCGGCCTGCCTGATCGAATTCTTGCCGGGCGTGAGCCTCACCGAAGCCACGCCGGCTGCTGCCCGCGAAGTGGGCGCGGCACTGGCCCGCATGCACAAGGCGCTGGCCGATTTCACCACGCCGCGGCCCAATGCGCTCGGCCCCGCATCTTGGCCGCCGCTCGCGGCTCGCTGCGCCAATGAAAGCGGAAACAGCCGCCTCGGCGAAATTGACGCCGACCTGCCGCAAGCTGTGGAACGCGGGTTGGCCGCTGCCGCCGATTGGCCCGCCGGCCTGCCGCAATCGGCCATCCACGCCGATCTGTTTCCCGACAATGTCCTGATGCTGGACGGCAAGGTGACGGGGCTGATCGATTTCTATTTCGCCTGCACCGATGCCCGCGCCTACGACGTGGCGGTAACGCACGCCGCCTGGTGCTTTTCCGCCGATGGCCGCCAGTTTTTTGCCGAACGCGCTGCCGGGCTGATGGCGGGTTATCTGGCCGAAATCGATCTGCTGCCGGCCGAGCGCGCCGCCCTGCCCCGGTTGGCGGCCGGCGCGGCGCTGCGCTTCACCCTCACCCGCGCCTATGATTGGCTGAACACGCCCGCCGGTGCGCTGGTGACCCGCAAGGACCCGATGGCCTTTGCCCGCCGCCTGACCTGGTATCTTGATTCAACGCCGGAGATGATGCTTGGTGGATGAAGCTCCTACACGCCAGCGCGTCGAAATCTTCACCGATGGTGCCTGCAAGGGCAATCCCGGCCCCGGCGGCTGGGGCGCG
>NZ_JBDNFM010000181.1:0-24617 GCF_041689835.1 Sandarakinorhabdus sp. | reverse complement strand
GCGGTAATCCGGGCCGAAACTGCTCATGTAGAAATCCACGAAGGCGCCAATATCCAGGACTTCGTGATGATCCACACCGATCCGGGCAAACCGGTGATCGTGGGCGCTTATACCAGCGTCACCCATCATGTGACGCTGCACGGCTGCCGCGTGGGCGATCATTGCCTGATCGGCATCCACGCCACGGTGTACAACGGCGCGGTGGTCGGCGCCGGATCGATCGTGGGCCAGCATGCCTATCTCAAAGACCGCTTCGAGGCGCCGGAAAACAGCATCATCGTCGGCAGCCCGGCCAAGGTGATCGCCACCCGCAACAATCGCCTGCCCAACCGCATCAACGCCGAATTCTACAGGCGCAACGGCGAATGCTATCGTGATGGCAACCACCGTGCCTGGGACGGGCCGGAATTCGATAGCTGGTTTGCCGCCACCATGCAGCAGTTGCAGGGCGAGTATGCACAACCGACCACTGGCGCCTGAGCCCCGCAACCGATAAGTCCTGCGCATGAGCAAGCTTCATCTGGTGTTCGGCGGCCGCGTGGCCGATCCGCAAGTCGTGGAATTCACCGATCCCGATCATCTCGACGTTGTGGGAATTTTCCCTGATTTCAAAAGCGCCGAAACCGCATGGCGGTCCGCCGCTCAACGCACGGTGGATGATGCGACGATGAAATATGTCGTCGTTCATCTGCACAAGCTGCTGCAACCGGACGCCTGATCGCACGGCTCCCCTTCGATAAGGGAGGCTGTCACTTCACTCCCTCTCGCCCTAGATTGGGGTTCGGGGAGATGACGACATGCCGCAAGAGCTGAGCTTTGGTGCCATTCTCGATACGGTGGTTGCCGCCGCCGATCCGGCGTCGCTGGCGCTGATTCACGGCGACACGCGGCGCACGTGGGGCGAAATCGGCCCGCGCACCGCCAGCCTGGCCGCTGCCATGCGGGCGGCCGGAGCCGTCCCCGGCGATCGCTGCGCGCTGCTGATGCGCAACGGCCCGGCCTATGTGGAAGGGTTGATTGCCTGCCTGCGTGCCCGGCTGGTGCATGTGAACGTCAATTACCGTTATACCGGCGAAGAGCTGTTCTACATCCTTGAAAACAGCGATTCCGCCGTCGTGGTTTATGATGCCGAGTTCGAACCGCTGGTATCGAACATCCGCGGCCGTCTGCCAGCCAAATTGTGGCTGCAGGCCGGCGGCACCACCCCGGGTCATGCCCGGGATTTCGATACCGAGGCCGCCGCCGGCCACACGCTGGCGCCGCAGGATCATCAACCCGACGACATGCTGTTCATCTACACCGGCGGCACCACCGGCTTGCCCAAGGGCGTGATGTGGGATCAATCGGCGCTGTGGGCGCTGATGAACGCCGGCACCGCCGGGCCGCAACCCGAAGACCTCGCCGCGCATGCCGCCAACGTGCGGGCCGGCGAAGGCCGCCGCCGCGCGTTGGTGCTGCCGCCGCTGATGCACGGCACCGGGCTGATCACCGGGCTGGGCGTGCTGTGCCGGGGCGGCACCATCGTCACCCTGCCCGGCGCCAATTTCGATCCCGCCGACGCCGTTCTCACCTGTCAGCGCGAGGACTGCGATTATGCGGTGATCGTTGGCGATGCCTTTGCCCGGCCGATCCTGAAGGCACTGGATGCCGGCATCGGCGGCATTGCCACGCTGGAGGTGATGATATCATCCGGCACCATGTGGTCACCCGAAGTGAAGGCCGGGCTGCTGGGCCATGCGCCCGCCATGATGATCGTCGATTCGCTGGGCAGTTCCGAAGGCCTTGGCCTGGGCGCGGCCGCGCAAACCAAGGACAATGCCGGCGCCGCCACCAAATTCATGGCCGATGGCAACACGTTGATCATCGGGGACGACATGAAGCCGGTTCCGCCCGGCACCATGGGCCGCATCGCGCGCGGCGGGCTAATCCCGCGCGGGTACTGGAAGGATCCGGTGAAATCGGCCGCCACCTTCCCGGTAATCGACGGCGTGCGCTATTCCATCCCCGGCGATTTCGCCATCATCGAACTTGATGGCAGCTTCACCCTGCTTGGGCGCGGCAGCCAATGCATCAACACCGCCGGCGAAAAAGTGTTTCCCGAAGAGGTGGAGGAAATGCTCAAAACCCACCCCGCAATCGAAGACGCATTGGTATTTGGTTTGCCCGATGAAAAATGGGGCCAATGCGTGACCGCCGTGGTGGAAGCTCACATGGCCGTGAACGCGGAGGAATTGCGCGCCCACGTGCGGCAGCATCTGGCCGGCTACAAGACACCCAAGACCGTGCACATCGTGGCCAAGGTACCGCGCGCGCCGAATGGCAAGGCGGATTATGCGGCGGCCAAGGCGATGGTGACGGGGTAGCAACGCAGCCTGAAACCGTCGCACCTCATCCGCTGATGCCGAGCATGACGAAGCACCTACCCGACAGCATGGCTTTTGCTCAGCGTTGCGACGCCATTCGCCTCCCCGGTGAGGATGACTGAATTCGCGGTCTTTTTCAGCAGGCTGCGGCGGTGATCACGGCGCATGCGCCGGCAACCTGCATCACGCGATCAGCCCAGTTCTCGCGACCGGGCGGCGGCGGCTGCAACCACCTCGGTCAGCAGCGGCGTCAGGCCGGGCATCAGCACCGAAAGGCCCGCCGCCGTGGTGCCGCCCGGCGAGGTAACGCGTTCGCGCAGGCTGGCAGGCGGGGCGGCACCATCCTGCGCGGCCAGTGCGGCCGCGCCGATCAGCGTCTGGCGGGCAAGGCGCATCGCCATTGCTGGCTCAAGGCCCGCCGCTTCACCGGCTGCCGCCAGCGCCTCGATGAAGTGAAACACATAGGCCGGGCCAGATCCGGAAACGGCCGTAACGGCATCGAACTGGGCTTCATCGGATAGCCAGATCGTCTGGCCTACGGGCTGGAACAATGCTTCGGCGGCGCCCTGCACGATATCGCCGTCGCGGGTGAACAGCGCGGTGGCGCCCTGCCCTACGGCTGCCGGCGTGTTGGGCATGGCACGCACTATGCCGGCGCCGGGGAACAGCCGCGCCAGATCGGCGGTGGAAACGCCGGCCATCACCGAAATCACCAGTGTCAGCGGGCCCAGCCGGCCCGCCAGCGGCAGCACCGCCTGTTGCCAGGCCTGCGGCTTTACCGCCAGCACGACGACGTCAGGCTTGCCGCCCGCCGGCGGACGCGCCAGCGCTTCCACGCCCGGCGGCAACGCGCGCGCAGCCGGATCAATCACTGTCACTGGCCCCAGCCCTTCGGCCAGCCAGCGCCGCAGCAGCGCTCCGCCCATGTTGCCGCAGCCGATCAACCAGATCGGCGCCCCGATCTGTACGTCGCCCGTCATTTTTGCCCCCAGAAGGCCTGAATCAGGCCCGAATCACGCTTCGCCGGCCGTTTCGATCAGCGCCGCCGCCATTGCTTCGGTCGGGCTTTGCCCAGCCAGCACCAATTGGAACACCGGATAATAGCGCTCGAATTCCTCAACCGCAGCATCGGTAAGGATCTCGGCCTGCGCCGGCGACAGGTCGCCGCCGTCTTCGGCATCATCATCGGCGAGCAACGTGGCATGGCGGAACAAGATCATGCCATCGGCCGACCACAGCTCGAAATGGCCCATCCACAATTGTTCGTTGACCAGGCCAATGGCTTCGTACACCGCCGGCCGGCAGTTATCGCCCGCGGACAGATCGGCTTGGGCGATGATCTGCAACACCCGGTCTTCGCCGCGCCAGAGCGCGCGCAGCTGGTAGGTGCACCAGCCGCCTTTAACCGTGGTGATGATTTCCTCATCGCCCACCCGTTCGGATGCCCAGCCGTTGGCATCGAACAGTTGTTCGAGAAGATCGATCGGGGCGGGTTCGCCCGCAGCATAATCAATTTCGGAAAAGCTCATCGTGCCTCTCCCTTACCGGCCACGGCCCAAGCTGTGCAACCCCTGCCGATTCGGCAAGGGCATCCCGCGCAAAATCTTGTGGATATCAGGCTTGTGCCCCACCAGATTTGCGAATGTTCTCCGCGGCTGTCTCTGCGGCCGACTCCGCGGCTGTCTCTGCGGCCAGCTCCGCCTTGAGCGCGGCGATCTCGGCTTTCAGTGCCTCCACCTCGGCACGGGCGGTGGCGGCCATCGCTTTCACGGCGTCGAATTCGTCGCGGGTGATATCGCCGGCACCGACGAAATCCTTCATGCGTTCGCGCGCCAACCCGGAAAATTCGCGGCTGGCGCCGGCCAGCGTACCCATGGCGGCGGTGGCGACCTTCGACAGGTCTTCAAACAATTTGTTGTCGTTCTGCATGGTTCAAATTCCCAGTTGCATGGCATCGGCCATGGGATTGAGCATCATGATGGAAATATTTAACGCGCCGGCAAAGCACAGCCACGCCAGATAAGGCAGCATCAGCCAGCCCGCCACCCGGTTGACGCGCCAGAAACTCCACGTGGTCGCGGTGGCCACCACCAGCATCACAGCGATGATCGCCAGCGCTGCCGAAATCATGTGCAGGCGGAAAAATACCGGCGACCAGGTGAGATTGATGGCAAAGCCGACGGCAAACAGCGCGATTGCCAGCCGCTTGACCTGCGCCTGTTTGGTGCCCCACACCATGGCAAAGGCAACGCCGATCAGCGTATACAGCATGGCCCAGGCGATGCCGAACAATGGCCCCGGCGGCTGGAACACCGGCAGCGTGAGCGTTTGGTACCAGGCGTTGGTTTCAGTCGATCCAGAGATGCGCGCCGCAAGCCCGCCCATCAGCAGGATTGCCGGCACCGCCACAAGCCCCGCGCGCACGAAGCTGCCCGCGGAAAACCACGTTTGCGGTGATTCAAGGGACTCGGCATCAGACATGCCTGCCTTAGTAGCCTGTTGCCCAGCCGCGCGCTACATTCACGGCATGGTGGTGAATGACGCAGCGCAGGCGAAACCGCGCTAACCGCTGCGCTGCGCTCCGATCAGAAATTCCACATTGCCTTCCGGCCCGGTGATCGGGCTGGTGGTGAGGCCCTCCACACGCCAGCCCTGCCCGTCCAGCCAGGCCGCCACCTCGCGGCACACGCGTTCGCGCACCGCCTCGTCCCGCACCACGCCGCCTTTGCCCACATCCGCCCGCCCGGCTTCGAATTGCGGCTTGATCAACGCCAGCAGCCGCGCGCCGGGCCTGGCAAATCCCATCGGCACGGGCAGCACCTTCATCAGGCTGATGAAACTGGCATCACACACGATCAGATCAATCGGCTCCGGAATATGCGCCGCCGTCAGCAGCCGGGCCGACAATTGTTCCAGCACCACGACGCGCGCATCCTGCCGCAATTTCCACGCCAACTGGTTGGTGCCGCTGTCGACCGCGTAAACCCTTGGCGCGCCGCGGCTCAGCAGCACATCGGTAAAGCCGCCGGTGGAACTGCCGACATCGATGGCAACGGCGCCCGCCACATCCCAGCCGAAATGCGTCAGGCCATGATCCAGCTTGATGCCGCCGCGCGACACCCACGGGTGATCGCGGCCCTTCACCTCCAGCGGCGCATCGGCCGCCAGTGTTTCGCCGGATTTGGCGATCTTGCGGTCCCCCGAAAACACCAGCCCCGCCATCACCAGCGCCTGCGCGCGCGTGCGGCTTTCGGCCAGCCCGCGCTCCACCAGCAATTGATCGGCGCGGGTTTTGGCCGGCTTCACCCCTAAACTCACCACGCCGTTTGCAGCTCGACCACCATCACCTCGATGGGCTCACCGCCCACATTCACATCCTGATGCAACGTCTTGGGATTGGCCGGCAACCAATACGCCTTGCCGGTTTCCCATTTCTGGATATTTGCCTGACCGGTTTCTTCCAATATGTTCATGGTGCCGCCCTTCAGCGCGATGAGCACGCGCGGATGATCGTGGCGGTGCAGCGGCAATGGATTGCCAGCCGCAATCACGCTGCGCCACACCTTCACCTCTGCGTTGGCGAATTGCGGCGTCCGCCCCGTCGTCGCGGCCGCCTGCGCATAGGCCAGGCCAGCGCCGAATCCGGCCAGCGCGATGCCGGCGCCGATTGCGATTGTTTTCAGCATGATTCGCCTCCCCTCGGGCCGCATCCGCAAGCATGTCAGCCCGATCCTTGTTAGACGAAGCCTGCCGCAGACGCTATGCGCGGCCAATGGTTCGTTTTGCGTTCAATATCCGCGCCCGCGACGGCAAGGCACGTACCGGCAGCATCACCATGCGCCGCGGCGAAATCCGCACGCCGGCGTTCATGCCGGTGGGCACCGCCGCCACAGTGAAGGCGCTGCGTGCGTCCGAAGTGCGTGCCGCCGGCGCCGATATCATTCTGGGCAACACCTATCACCTGATGCTGCGCCCCACCGCCGAGCGTATTGCCCGCCTCGGCGGCCTGCACGCGTTCATGGGCTGGGATCGCCCGATCCTCACCGACAGCGGCGGCTATCAGGTGATGAGCCTGTCCAGCCTGACCAAGCGCAGCGAAGACGGCGTCACCTTTGCCAGCCATCTGGATGGCAGCCGGCACCTCATGAGCCCGGAACGATCGATGGAAATCCAGCGCTTGCTGGGCAGCGATATCGTGATGGCGTTCGATGAACTCGTCGCCCTGCCCGCGCCCCGCGACGTGGTGAAAGACGCCATGGACCGTTCGATGCGCTGGGCTGCGCGCAGCCGCGCGGCGTTCGATGCCGGCGGTGATCATGCGGCGGGCGCGGCGTTGTTCGGCATCCAGCAGGGCGGGCTCGATGAACGGCTGCGCGCCGAATCCGCCGCCGCGCTGCGCGCCATTGGTTTTGATGGTTATGCCATCGGCGGGCTGGCGGTGGGCGAAGGCCAGCCAGCGATGTTCGGCGTGCTGGATTATGCCACAGATCAGTTGCCGCAAGACGCCCCGCGCTATCTGATGGGCGTCGGCAAGCCCGATGACATCGTGGGCGCAGTGGTGCGCGGGGTGGACATGTTCGATTGCGTGCTGCCCACCCGCTCGGGCCGCAACGGCCAAGCGTTTACGCACGATGGCCCGCTCAATCTGCGCAACGCCGTGCACGGCGAAGATTTGCGCCCGCTGGATGCGGATTGCCGCTGCCCGGTGTGCCATGGGCCGGAAGCCGCCAGCCGCGCCTATCTCCATCACCTGATCAAGGCCGGCGAGATGCTGGGAGCGATGCTGCTGACCCAGCACAACATCGGCTTTTATCAGCAATTGATGGCCAATCTGCGCGCCGCCATTGCCAATCAGCAGCTTGGCGGTTTCGCTGCCGCTTTCCTCGCGCGCTACAACGCCAGAAGCCGCTGACCAAAGCCCGCACAAACGGCTGCGCCCCGACCTGTCAAGGCCGGGGCGAGCCGATGTGGATTGGGGTGCGCCCGCGAACGAACGCCCACATCGGAAAAGCGAATGGCCGGGCTGATACGCCGCCCGGCCCTCGCTTTATCAGAACTGCACAACCACGCCGCCGCGGACACCGTGATCCTTGAGGGCCTTGCCGAGCTGGCCGCGGTAGCCAAAGTCGATCTGCACGTTCGTGCCAATCTGGCCCGACGCAATCAGCCCAAGGGCCGCGACGTCACGTTCGAACGGCACGCCGGCGACGCGCATGGCCGGGCCGGCGAGCAGGTTGAAGTCGATCGGCGTCTTGAAGCTGCCGCCGCTGATGCGCCGGTACCCAGCCTCGGCGGTCAACCCGAAATTGCCGTTGCCCAAAGGCAGGCCGTATTTCAGACGGGCGCCAAGCGTGCTCACGAAGAAGTCCTCGCTGATCCGTCCCGTCGACGTCAGCCGTGCCGCGCCGCCCACTTCCCGGATGCCATCTGTCGATACATCGACATAGGCCGCCTGAGCAAAAGGCTCGAACGCCGCCTGGCCGAAGCCCCAGCGATAGGCCACTTCCCCGAACAACTGGGTGACATTGGCCTGATAGACAGCCGTCAGCGTGTCGGTGAAGCCGGGGATGCTGACAGTGCGGCGCGTGTCCATGTTGCGCCACATGTGCACCAGACTGGCACTGGCGATCAGATTGCCCGTCTGCATCCCGGCATAGGCACCAACATGGAGATCATCGGTGGTGGCCCGGCTGCCGCGCCCGGCAACGTCGATGGTGGCGCTGCCATAACCGGCCAGCGCGCCGACAGCCCAATTGTCGCCGCGCAGCACGTCATAGCCCAAGAAGAAACCACCGATATCGCGCTGCACCTTGGCGGCGTTGCCGTCACCACTGGTGCGGCCCCAGCTGCCATAGGCGCTCATCCACAGGCCGCGCCGGCTGTCGTCCGGCGATTGCAGATGCGCGCTCACCGCTTCGCGAACAAAGCGGGTGTCCTGCACGGTCTGCCCGCGGGCGCTGGCATGGATTTCGCCGGAGATCTGGTCGAACGCCGCCTGCGCCTGCGCATCGTTGTCGAGATAGGCAATGGCCGTATACAGCGCGCCGTTGCCGGCACTGTCGGCCCCGCCTGCCGCTGCCCGCTGGTTACGGGTGCCCGCTGCGCTGGCAAAGCTGCTGGTCTGCCGCACGCCAAGGTAGATGTTGTTGGCATCCAGTTCCTGCGCCATATCAATGAAGCGCGACACGCGGGTATCGCCGGTGAGCGCGGCAAAGCTGCCGGTACGGCCGCCGCCTTCGCCGCTGGTCGTGGTGAGCACGGTGTAAAGTGTGTCCAGCACATAGCGCGGCGCATCGGTTTTGGTAACGCGCAGCACGGTGCCAGCCGCGATATTGGCCGAGCCGGTGATGGCAATGCGATCGGATGTGCCGGTGCTGGTTACATCCACGGCATAAAGGGAACCGGTCTGGAACACGCCGCCTCCCGTACTGGCAAGCGTTCCGACACCCATGCCGGGTGCAACGGTGGTGCCAGTGGCCGCCACAAAGCCGCCAATGGTGCCCGTGCCCGACAGCGTTCCGGCGTTGAGCAGCGCCTGGCTGCCCAGCGTACCGGTAACATTCAGGCCGCCGCCATTGACCAGGAATTGGCCGGTAGCCGGATTGGCCCCGGCGATGGTGAGAACCCCCGCACCGGTTTTGGTGGTGGTGCCGGTGCCCGAAAGCAGATTGCCCAGGGTTTGCGCCGTGGCCACATCGAGGATCAGGCCGGCGTTGTTGGTGATGCCGCCGGAGCCGAAAGCACCGATCACGCCGCGCAGTGTGCCCGCCGAAATGACGGTGTCGCCGGCATAATCATTGGCGGCGTTGGTCAGCACCAGCGTGCCTGCGCCCAGTTTGGCCAGCGCCGCAGCGCCAGTCAGCCTGGCGCCGATGGTGGCGGTGTTTTCTCCGCCATTGACGGTGAATTCGGCTGCACTGCCCGTCAGCGTGATCGGATCGCCAACGATGCTGTAACCGTTCACGTTGAAGGTCATGCCGGTGACCGCAACCGGGCCATCGGCATTGGACACGGTTACCACACCGCCGGTGCCGCCAAAGATGACGGTGGACGGTTGCGGGTTGTTCACCCCGTTTTCAATGCCGGCTTCGTTGGTGAAATTGGTGGTGGCCGTGGTCCAGGTGCCGGCGCCGCCTTCGACGATGCTGTTGTTGGCCGCCCCGGCGCCATCCCAATAAGCGCGCACGCCGGTCACCGGCGGCGGCGGGGGCGGGGGCGGGGGCGGGGGCGGCGAGGCGCCGGGCGAGAAAGCCGCGCCGCCATAGGTGAAATAACTGTCGAAATTGTCGAAGCCCGACAGCAACAGTTGAAACGGGTTGTCTGCGATAATGCTGAATGCGCCCAGTTTCAGCGACACATCGATATTGCCAAAGCTGAAAAGGGTGCTGCCCAGAACCGAGAACCCGGCGGTATCAGGTGCCGTGCCATCAAGTCGCAAAGTGCCCAGATCGGTCGTTCGGATCACGATCGACACAAAATCGGTTGGAAAATCCTGCGTACCCGAGGGCGAGGCAAACACATAGGATTTCAGCCATTGATCGGAACCGGGCACGATCACCATGGCAGGATCGGTGTTGGCTCCCGCCTGGCCCTGGCCAATCAGATACTGCGCCAGCAGGATCGGCTTGGTGGCGATCAGTTCAACACCGCCCGCCACGCGGCCCTCAAAGAACTGGCCAGCGTTCAGCGTGGCGACCAGAGCACCATTGGCGCGCACTTCGGTGGCATCCTGCGTGGCGACGGCGCGATACACGTTGCCCTGCGTGCCAGTGCGCGGAGTTTGCGCCAGCAGATAAGTCGAACTGAGTTTGTCGACGCTGGGCACCTGTTCGACGATATGATCGCACGCGGAAACGCCGGTGGGGATATTGGTGCAGGCGTTGCCCGAAAACACCGCAATCGGCTTGTCAGACAGCACGCGGCTGCCGGTGAGTTCACGACTGTCAGTGAACATGTAGGTCTGGCCGGCGTTGAGCGTGACTTGGAACTCCGCGCTGCCAATCGGACGGAAGGTCACCACCGTGTTGTCGGCGGCGGCCTGTACCGAAATCTGATCGTTGCGGATATTCTGGTAGCCAGCGGTGAAATGGTCGGTGCCCAGACGATCGCCGTCGATCAGATAGGTCATGTCAGTCGAGGCGGTGCGGCGGTTAAGATAGTAGCCGCTGAGCGCCGATTCAGAGATGATCTTGAAACCCTTGTTCTCCACCGTGGCGTTGCCCAACTCGTTCGACAGCGGCAGATCGATGACCGCAAAGCCGGAGGCGCCCAGGGTGAAATTGTTGGAAAATCCAACGCCGTTGGTGATGCTGCCGGTGGCGCCAGCCTGACCGAACACGAATACGGACCGCGATCCACCAGTATCGATGTTCGGATTCATTTGAAAATACAGGGTGTTGGCGGATGCCGGCAGCGCCAGGCCCATCGCCAGTGCGGCCATGGCGGCCGACGCGAAAAATCGCTTGTTCATATGTTCCCCCAATTGGAACGATGATGCGGTTCGTTGACCGCGGGCGTGCGACCGTTATGGGCCAGATGTACATCCGGAACGGCGGTAATAATTGTAAATTTTCGACTAAAATAGGTTACACTTGGCCAAGGATACCGGTCCGGCTGGCGGCATAAGGCGCGGGGTCGAGCGCCGGGCTGTTGCCCAACAGCAGCGCCGCGCACATGCGCCCGGCGGCCGGCGCCGTCTGAATGCCGAAACCGCCCTGCCCCGCACACCAGAACAGGCCATCGGCCGCGCTATCAAAGCCGAAGATCGGCAGCCGATCGGGCGCAAAGGTGCGCAGGCCGGCCCAGCTCGATTCAAGTCGCTTCACCTGCACTGTGGTTGCCTGCTCGAACCGGTCGATGACGATGGCAAGATCCATCTCGTCCGGGCGGACGTCGTGCGGCACATCCGGTATCTCGTCGTGCGGCGACAGCCACAGCCGGCTGCCATCGGGCTTGAAATAAAATTGCTCGGCGGCATCCATCACCACCATCATGTCGGCCGGCGGCGGCGGATCGATGCGCAACACCGCCATCGTGCGGCGCAGCGGCATCAGCCCGCGTGGGCGTGCACCGGCCAGCGCCGCCAGCCCATCGGCCCACGCCCCGGCAGCGTTGACAAGAGTGGCAGCGGTGAAATCCCCGGCCTTGGTCGCGATGCGCCAGCGCCCGCCCTGCCGGTCAAGCGCCGTCACTTCGGCATTGCAGATCAGCGTGGGCCTTGCATCGCCGCAACCCCGCAGGAAGCCCTGGTGCAGGCCAGCAACATCGATGTCGTGGCAATCAGGCTCCACCAGGCCGCGCCGCCGCCATTCCGGGCGCAGCATGGCACCTGTCGGCAGCGCCGCCATCTGATCCGCATCCAGCCAATGATAGGCAACCCCGCCGCTGTCCAATTCGGCCGCCAGCCGATCAAGCCCGCCCTGATCATCCGGCCCTTCGATGAACAGATCGGGCCGATGTTCGAGCAGCGTACCAAAACCTTCTGGCGGCGCCCCGAAAAATGCCCGGCTGGCCTTTGACAGCGGCACGATGCCCGGCCCGCCATAGCTTTCCACCCACACCGCCGCCGATCGGCCGGTGGTGTGATAGCCGGGGCGTTCCTCCATCTCGATCAACGCAATCCGCAAATTCGGCGCCCCTTCCAGCAAGGCCCAGGCAGTGCTGGCCCCGGCAATGCCGGCGCCGATGATGGCAATGTCGAAATCGGTGGTCATGATGGTTCACCAAAGAACGCCAGCATGCGGGCCAGCACCTCGCTGCGCAAGGGTTCGGACTCACGCAGCAATTCGTGGCCGGCGCCGGGATAGGCAATCGTTTCGCCGTCGGGGATGCGCGCGATCAGGCGGCGCGTGGCCTTGCTGTCCACCAGGCCGTCACGTTCGGGGATCAGCGCCAGCACCGGCACCGCAATCGCTTCGGGCACGCCGCGCGCGGCCAGCGTGTCGATGCTGGCAAAGGCATCATGCAGCCAGCCCCACGTAACGCTGCCCAACGCCAACGCGGGCAATTGGCCGACCCACCAGCTTTCATCGATATACCGCTCGGTATCGCTGGTCAGCAGTTTCTGGCGCTCGCTGCCGGGCACGCCGGGTTCATACGGGCCGCCGCCCAGCACATAATCGCCGCCCCGGTGCCATTTGACCAGCCGTGCCGCCAGCCGTCGCGCAAGGCCCGGACCCAGCGGCCCGGCCGCCAGCCCCAGCATCGGCGCCAGCACTGCCGCCCGCAAAATGCCGCCGCGCCCGGCCGCAAGATGGCGCAGCACGAGGTGCCCGCCCATCGAATGCGCCGCTGCCAGCACGGGGCCGCCAGTGCGCGCCACGCTCCAGTTCACCAGTTCGGCCAGATCATCCAGCCACACATCAAACCCCGGCCCAGCCCCAGTTGGTGATGCACCGTGCATCGGCGTTTTGCCCACGCGGCGCGACAGTCCCTGCCCGCGCCAATCGAAAACCGTCACGCCCCAGCCGGCATCCACCAGATCGTGCAGCGTTTCGGCATATTTCTCGGCGAAATCGCCGCGGCCCGTCACCATCAGCACATGGCCCCCGGCTGAATCGCGCTGCGGATCACGCCGCGCCCAATGTTCCAGCCGCACCGGCCAGCCATCACGCAGCGGCAGGAACAGCCGTTCGCCGCCTGCCGGCAAGCTGCGCCGGCGCATCCACGGGTCGATCTGGGGCACATGATCCATCATCCACTCCGATAATGAAGTTTCGGGCCGCTTGCCAGCACCTTGGACAGCGGCGTAGCGTGGCAGGCGATGCACCCTGCCCTGAAATTGCTCGCCGGCCTGGCCGCCACCATCGTGCTGGCGCGCGGCGCGGCGCTGCTTCACGGCCAGGCGGTGATGGCCGAACTCGGCGGCGCGGCAGCCAGCGCCATGCGCGCGCACGGCGTGGTGGATGGCAGCGTCAGCTTCCGCCAGCCATCCCGCCTTGTTTCCCGCGTCGCCCGCCTGTCAGGCACCGCCAGCCCTGCCGCCCGCGCCGCCGTGATCGCCGATCTGAAACGCCACCCCGGCATCGCCGATGCAATCTGGAGCCCGCGATGATCTGGCTGTTTGGCGAAATCTGGGCTTGGGTGCTGGTCGGCTTTGGCGTGGGCCTGGCAACCGGCTGGTGGCTGTGGAAACGCTGATCAGCCCCGCTTCAACGCCGCCTGCGCCGCTGCCAGCCGCGCGATGGGCACGCGGTAGGGTGAACAGCTCACATAATCCAGCCCCAGCCGCTCGCAAAACAGGATGGAGGCCGGATCGCCGCCGTGTTCACCGCAAATGCCCAGCTTGAGACCGGGCTTGGCGGCACGGCCGCGTTCGGCCGCCAGCGCCACCAGTTCGCCCACGCCCTCTTCATCAATCGAAACAAAAGGGTCCTTGGGATAGATGCCCATTTCCACATACGGCCCCATGAAGCGGGCTGAATCATCGCGGCTGATGCCCAGCGTCGTCTGCGTCAGATCGTTGGTGCCAAAGCTGAAAAACTGCGCGTGGGCGGCGATTTCCGCAGCGCGCAGGGCGGCGCGCGGCAATTCGATCATGGTGCCAACCAGGTAATCCAGCGTGGTGCCGGTTTCGGCAAACACCGCTGCTGCCTCGGCGTCGATGGCGGCCTTGGTCAGCTCCAGTTCGCGCGGCGCTGCCACCAGCGGCACCATCACTTCGGGCACCACGGCCTCGCCGGTTTCCTGCACCACCATCACGGCGGCTTCGAAAATGGCGCGGGCCTGCATGGCATAGATTTCAGGGTAGGTGATGCCCAGCCGGCAGCCGCGGTGGCCCAGCATCGGGTTAAATTCATGCAACTCGTTGATGCGCCTGCGCACCAGCGTTTCCGGCAGGCCCGTGGCGGCCGCAACATCGGCAAAGCCGGCATCATCATGCGGCAAAAATTCGTGCAGCGGCGGATCGAGCAAACGGATCGTCACCGGCAGGCCAGCCATCACCCGGAAGATTTCGGCAAAATCGGCCCGCTGTTCGGGCAGCAGTTCGGCCAGCGCCGCCGCGCGCCCGGCGGTATCCTCGGCCAAAATCATGCGGCGCACCGCCGTGATGCGGCTGGGTTCGAAAAACATGTGTTCGGTGCGGCACAGGCCGATGCCTTCGGCACCAAACTGGCGGGCCACGCGGCAATCGGCCGGCGTTTCGGCGTTTGTGCGCACCTTCAGCCGGCGGTGCTTGTCCGCCCACACCATCAATATGCCGAAATCGCCCGACAGGTCGGGGTCCACGGTCGGCACATCGCCCAGCATGACGTCGCCGGTGGCGCCGTCGATGGTGATGCGGTCGCCTTCCTTGATGACGCGGCCGCCGGTGCTCATCGCCCGGGCCACCAGGTCGATGCTGATGCCGCCGGCGCCGGAAACGCACGGGCGGCCCATGCCGCGCGCCACCACGGCGGCATGGCTGGTCATGCCGCCGCGCGCCGTCAGGATGCCGCGCGCGGCGTGCATGCCGTGAATGTCTTCAGGGCTGGTTTCGGTGCGCACCAGAATCACCGCTTCGCCGGCCCGCGCTTTCACTTCGGCGCTGTCGCTGTCGAACACCACGGCACCGCTGGCGGCACCGGGGCTGGCCGGCAGGCCGCGCGCAATCACGTCGCGCGGGGCCTTGGGATCAAGCGTGGGGTGCAGCAACTGGTCCATCGCGGCGGCATCCACCCGCAGCACGGCTTCGGATTCGGTGATCAGGCCTTCGTCCACCATGTCCACCGCGATCTTCAGCGCCGCCTTGGCTGTGCGCTTGCCGCTGCGCGTTTGCAGCATCCACAGGCGGTTGTCCTGCACCGTGAATTCGATGTCCTGCATGTCGCGGTAATGGCCCTCGAGCAGATCGAAGGTGCGGCCCAGTTCGGCAAAAACCACTGGCATGGCCTCTTCCATCGAAGCCGCCTTGGCACCGGCCTTCACCCGCGCGGCCCGCGTCAGATATTGCGGTGTGCGAATGCCGGCCACCACGTCTTCACCCTGGGCATTGATCAGATATTCGCCGTACCAGGCCTTTTCCCCGGTGCTGGGATCGCGGGTGAACGCCACGCCCGTGGCCGAGGTGTCGCCCAGATTGCCGAACACCATCGCCTGCACGTTCACCGCCGTGCCCCAGTTTTCGGGAATATCGTTCAGCCGGCGGTAAGTGCGCGCCCTGTCGCTGCGCCACGAACCGAACACCGCACCAATCGCACCCCACAATTGTTCGTGCGGGTCCTGCGGGAACGGACGCCCCAGCGCCGCCTCGACGATAGCCATATAGCGCGCAACAAGCTTTTTCAGATCATCGGCATCCAGCCCGGTATCTTGCGTTACGCCCTTGTCTTCCTTGGCGATTTCCAATGCGTCTTCAAAGGCATAATGGTCCAGCCCCAGCACCACATCGCCGTACATCTGAATGAACCGGCGATACGAATCCCACGCAAACCGCGGATTGCCCGACGCAGCGGCAAGGCCGGCCACGGTCGCATCATTCAGCCCAAGGTTGAGCACCGTGTCCATCATCCCCGGCATCGACACCCGCGCGCCGGAGCGGACGGAAACGAGCAGCGGATCAGCCGCATCACCGAAAATCTTGCCCGTAACGCCTTCGACGAATTTCAGCGCATCAAGCACTTCGGCCTGCACGCTGTCCGGCAGCCGGCCGCCAGCATCATAAAACGCCGCGCACACCGGCGTCGAAATGGTCAGCCCCGGCGGCACCGGCAGGCCGATACCGGCCATTTCGGCCAGGTTGGCACCCTTGCCGCCCAGCAATTCCTTTTGGCGGGCATCGCCTTCGGCCGTGCCGCCACCAAACCGGAAAACTGATTTCATTGCGCCCACACTCCAAAATACCCACTGTCAGGCACAGCCCCGCCCGCTTCCCGCAAGGGGGAGAATATGCCTAACCCTCGATCTTCGAAAAATCCGCCACGCCGTGCACTGCACCACGGAACCGCGCCAACAAGGCCAATCGCCGCGCCCGAATGCCGGGATCGGGATCGTTGACCATCACATCGGTGAAGAACGCATCGACCGGGCTCCGCAAGGAAGCGAGCGCTGCCATGGCATCGGTGAAGCGCTCGTCTGCCACGGCTTGTTTGGCGGTAGGCAGCGCGGTCGCCAACGCGGACGCAAGCAGGGCTTCAGCCCCCTCGCCTTCACTGGTGGCCGGATCGCCGATGCCGTCCTTCTCCGCCGCTTTCAGGATATTGGCGGCGCGCTTGTACCCGGCGAGCAGGTTGGCGCCGTCCTCGGTCTCCACAAACGCTTGCAACGCCTTAACGCGGGCCAGCAGGCGGACGAGATCATCCTCTTCACCCAAAGCGAACACAGCGTCGATGAGGTCATGGCGCACACCGGCTTCGCGCTGCTGGACTTTGAGGCGGTCGGCAAAAAACTCCATCACGTCAGAGGCATCCGGTGTAAATTCGTTCAGGGTTTGGTCAATCTTGCCGATTGCTTCTGCAACTAATTTGTCTGGAGTAATTTCAACTAAATCGCCGCTTTGCGTTGTAATTATAATTTTCAATGCATCTTCGCCTAAACGAACTGTCTGCAATTCGTCAATTCCAAGCGGCTTTCCGCTTTGAGTTGCGACGCTACCAAACTTACGTAACTGCGCAGAAAGTTGTTGAAGAAGATCTGCACGAATTATTCCGATTGGTTGACGCAAGTTCATTTGTAGACAACTTGCCGATATAACTTCGATCGCACCTAGTGTTGCGCGGCGTATCGCGTAGGGATCACGCGAGCCAGTTGGCTTTTCGCGAATGGCAAAAAAGCAGCCAATGGTGTCCAGCTTGTCAGCCAGCGCCACCGCCACACTCACCGGCGCGGTAGGCACATCATCGCCCTGCCCCACTGGCTTGTAATGGTCGCGCAATGCATCGGCGATTGCGGGGTCGATGCCGATGGCCAGCGCCAGATAGCGGCCGATCTGGCCTTGCACTTCCGGGAACTCACCCACCGTGGCGGAGACGAGATCGGCCTTGGCCAGTCGCGCCGCCTGTTCGGCCTGCGCCGGATCGGCCGGCACCGCGCCACTTTCGCACAGCCACCGGGCAAGTGCGGCTACGCGCTCGACCTTTTCGGCCAGTGTGCCGAGCTTTTCGTGGAACACGATATCATTCAGCTTGGGCAGGAACACGCCTAAGCCTTCTGGCGAATTATTCACCGCAGCCACGTCCTGTTCCCAGAAAAACCGCGCGTCGGACAGGCGGGCGGAGAGCACGCGCTGGTTGCCGTGGGTGATGGCAGCCCCTCCGTCGGTCGCCTCCAGATTGGCGACGCAGACGAAGGCAGGGGCCAGCGCGCCGGCCGCATCCGACAGCGCGAAATATTTCTGGTTGGTGCGCATGGTGAGCACGATCACCTCACGCGGAACCGACAGGAAATCCGGATCGAACCGCCCCAGCAGCGGCACCGGCCATTCGGTGAGGCCGGCGTTTTCAGCCACCAGGCCAGCATCGGGAATGAGCGTCAGCCCGGCTTCGGCGGCCAGTTCGGCGGCGCGCGCTGCAATGATCTGGCGGCGCTCCGCCGAGGAAGCCAGCACGTGCGCCGCGCGCAATTGGTCCAAATAGGTCGCGGCGCTGGTGATGCTCAGCACGCCCGGCGCATGAACGCGGTGCCCGCTCGTGTCACGGCCCGATGTCAGGCCGTGCGCTTCACACGCCACCACGTCGCCATCGAGCAGCGCGACGATGCCGGTGAGCGGCCGCACCCAGCGCGGCGCGGCGGCGCTATGGCTGGCAGCGCCCCAGCGCATCGATTTGGGCCAGGCAAATTCGCGGACGATCTGCGGGATCATCTCGGCGAGGATTGCAGCCGCCGTGCGGCCTTCGCGGCGCAGCATGGCAAACAGAACGGCGCCCTTGCCGGTATCACGCTCTTCGAGCTGATCGCGGGTCAGCCCGGTCTTTTTCAGAAAACCGTCAATCGCCTGTGCCGGAGCATCGGCGCGCGGGCCTTTCAGCTCCTCGGCGCTGCCGGCGCTGGCAGCGGCGACATCGTCGGCAATCAGCCACAGCCGGCGCGGCGTGGCGTCCGCCGTCACCGCCCCGTGCGCCAGCCCGGCAGCCTTCAGCGCGTCAGTGAACCGGGTTTGCAGTTGGGTCGCGGCCGCAGCCTGCATGCGCGCCGGGATTTCTTCGGACTGAAGTTCAAGGACAAACTTCATTTGCCCTGCTCCACCCAGCAATCCGCCACAGCCTTCACCAGATCGCGCACGCGGCCGATATAGGCCTGGCGTTCCGCCACCGAAATCACGCCGCGCGCGTTGAGCAAATTGAACAAATGGCTGGCCTTGATCGCCTGGTCATACGCCGGCAACGGCAGCCCACGACCCACCAGCGCCCGGCATTCGTCGGCCACATCCTTGAAATGCTGGAACAGCTTCTCGGTGTTCGCCGCCTCGAAATTATAGGCGCTGAACTGCTGTTCGTTCTTGAGGAACACATCACCATAGGTCACGCCATCGTCATTGTAGGCCAGATCGTAAATGCTCTCGACGCCCTGGATATACATGGCCAGGCGTTCGAGGCCGTAGGTGAGCTCGCCCGCAACCGGCGCGCATTCATGGCCGGCAACCTGCTGGAAATAGGTGAACTGGCTCACTTCCATGCCGTCGCACCACACTTCCCAGCCCAGCCCCCACGCGCCCAGCGTCGGGCTTTCCCAATCATCCTCCACAAACCGCACGTCGTGTTTGGCGCGGTCGATGCCGATGGCATCAAGGCTGCCCAGATAAAGCCCGATGAGGTCGGCCGGGCTGGGTTTGAGGATGACCTGAAACTGGTAATAATGCTGCAACCGGTTGGGGTTTTCGCCATAGCGCCCATCCGAAGGTCGCCGGCTGGGCTGCACATAACACGCCTTCCAATGGCCAGGCCCAAGGCTGCGCAGCGTGGTGGCGGGGTGGAAAGTGCCCGCCCCCACTTCCAGATCATGAGGCTGCAGGATCACGCAGCCGTGGCCGCCCCAATAATGCTGGAGCGTGAGGATCATCGACTGGAAGGAAAGTGGCTTGGTCACGTGTGGGCCATAGCGGGCGCGGGCTTGGCAGGTCAATCAGCGAGCAGCCAATCGAGGATGGCCTTGTCGTCTGCCGGATCGATCGGCGCGGCATAGACAGTGCGCATCTTGGCGATGGTTTCGCCCCACTGCTCCCGGGTCAGGCGCGGCTGCGCCGTGATCATCGCGGCCGAATGGCAGGCCAGGCAATTGCCGTTGGCGGCATCTGCCGACACGCCGTAGCGTTCCGGCAGCAGGCCTTCGGCATCGGGCAGCACAACCGACAGCCGTTTGGAGGGCGGCGCGGCGGCAACAAGCGCCAACGCGCCAAGGGCAACAACAAGGCGCATCAGCCAATCTCCACACGCACCGGATCGACGCCGGCGCGGTTATACCCCGACGGGTTCCAGTTCTGACCCGGCGGCTGGCTCACCCCGGCGGCGTTTGTCGCCCGCGCCAGCACCACGTGCCGGCCCGGCGCCAGCGCCAGCGCCCCCCGGAAACGGCGAAACGCATAGCGGCCATGATCGGGGCCAAGCTGCACCGGCACCCAATTGCGGCCACCGTCAGCCGAAAGCTCCACCATTTTCACCCCCTGATCGCCGCCCAGCGCGACGCCTTGCACCGGAGTGAAGGTGCGCGGTGGCAGCTTGGCGCCATCGACCATGTTGGTGATGATGGCGCGCGGGCGCATGATGCTGACCGGCACGCGCGGGCCAGCCGGAGCACCCGGCGCGATATCGGCCAGTGCATTGGCGGGCTGCAGATAAGCCTTTGCCATCCAGAAACCCGCATCCGGCTTGTCGAGCACCGTGATGCTGTCGAGCATCTTCACCCAATAAGTCGAATACCATCCCGGCACCACCAGCCGCAGCGGGAAGCCGTTGAGCAGCGGCAGCGCCTGCCCGTTCATGCCCCAGGCGATCAGCACGTCATCGCTCAACGCGTGATCGATCGGCAGCGATTTTTCGTAATCCGGCGCACCGTCGTTCACCGGCGCATCCAGCCCGCCAAAGCGCACCGCCGCCGCGCCGCCCTTCACGCCGGCCAGCGCCAGCACGTCTTTCAGCCGCACGCCTTCCCACAGCGCATTGCCCATCGCACCATTGCCCCACTGCGCGCCGACCATGCGGGGATTGAACAAGCCGCGGCCATTGCCGGCGCACTGGTTCACCGCCGCCAGCGACACCCGCGGCAGCCGCGCCAGATCGGCCAGCGACAGGCTCAGCGGTTTGCCGACATGGCCGCCGATACGCAGCCGGTGGCGGGCAGGATCAATGCTGACCGGGAACGGATAATGCCAGCGCACGAAAAAACGATCGTTGGGCGTGAAATCATGCGCATCAAACACCGAAATCGGCGTTTCCAGCAACGGCGGATTGCTGCGTTGCAGGATCATTTCGCCCTTTTGCGGAAACGCGCGGGTGGTCGGGCGCAGGGCGTTGTCGGCAAACCCCAGATCCACCCGCGCCGCAGCGGGCGCGGCGAGCGCGGAGGCGATAAGGGCGCGGCGGGTGAACATGGGGGGAGGTGTAGCCCGCTACTGGGTTTGACGCCAGTTAGGCCCCGTGAAGGATATGCATCACATCGCCATCCGCAACCACATATTCCTTGCCCTCCGCCCGGAGCCGGCCCGCGTCCTTGGCGGCATTTTCGCCGCCCAGCGTGACATAGTCGTCATACGAAATGGTTTCGGCGCGGATGAACTTCTTTTCAAAATCACCGTGGATTTCGCCGGCAGCCTGCGGCGCGCGTGAACCCAATTTCACGGTCCAGGCGCGGGCTTCCTTGGGGCCAACGGTGAAGAAGGTAATGAGGCCAAGCAATTCGTATGCCGCCCGCACGACGCGGGTGAGGCCGGTTTCGGCCAGGCCCAGGCTTTCCAGATATTCCTGCCGGTCGGCTGGCTCCATCGTGGCGATCTCGGCTTCGATGGCGGCGGAAACCACCACGGCCTTGGCACCGATGCCGGCAGCCATCTTCGCCACCGCTTCGCTCAGCGCATTGCCGGTGGCGGCGCTGGCTTCTTCGACGTTGCACACATACAGCACCGGCTTGGTGGTGAGCAGCTGCGCGTTTTTCAGGGCGCGGGCTTCGTCCTCGTCCTTGGGCTGCGTGAGGCGGGCGGGCTTGCCGGCCTGGAGCAGTTCCAGCGCCTGGCCCAGCACAGCGGCCTGCACCTTGGCATCCTTGTCGCCCTGCGCGGCTTTCTTGATCAGCTGCGGCACGCGCTTTTCCAGGCTTTCGAGGTCGGCCAGCATCAGCTCGGTCTCGACCGTTTCGGCGTCTTCCACCGGATCGACCTTGCCGGCAACATGGGTAACGTCGTCATCGATGAAGCAGCGCAGCACGTGGGCGATGGCATCGGTTTCGCGGATGTTGGCGAGAAACTGGTTGCCCAGGCCCTCCCCCTTCGATGCGCCCTTCACGAGCCCGGCGATATCGGTGAAACCCAGCTGCGTTTCGATGATCTTCTGGCTTTTGGCGATGGCAGCCAGCGTGCCGATGCGCGGGTCGGGCACGGCGACATTGCCGACATTGGGCTCGATCGTGCAAAACGGATAATTGGCCGCCTGCGCCGCCGCTGTCTGCGTGAGCGCGTTGAACAGGGTGGATTTGCCGACATTGGGCAGGCCGACGATACCGACGCGGATGGGCATGGGATGATGGTTCCGGATGGGAAAAAGGAGATGCGCGCTCTCTAGTGCGCGAAGGTCAGGGCTGCAACCGCAGCGCGATGTCGGACAGATAACGCGCTTCGTCGCCCGCCAGCAGCGTGGGCAGTTCAGCGGCCAGCACGCCCAGAATATCGGCCAGTGGGTCCATTTCTACCTTGGCGAAATTCCCCAGCACATGCCCGGTCACCCGGTCCTTGTGGCCCGGATGGCCGATGCCGATGCGCACGCGCCGCCAATCGGGGCCAAGGTGCGCGTCGATGGACCGGATGCCGTTGTGGCCAGCCGCGCCGCCGCCCTGTTTGGTCTTCAGCTTGAACGGGGCAAGATCAAGCTCGTCGTAAAACACGCTGAGCACGTCGGCCGGATCAAGCTTGTAGAAACGCCCCGCCTCGGCAACGCTGCGCCCGCTTTCATTCATGAAGGTGGCGGGCTTCAGCAGCAGCACCTTGTCGCTGCCGATGCGGCCTTCGGCGGCCATGCCCTGAAAGCGCGGTTTGAACGGGCCGATGGTCCAGCGTGCTGCAATGGCATCGATGGCCATGAAGCCGACATTGTGCCGGTGCAGCGCGTATTGCGCGCCCGGATTGCCAAGGCCGACCAGTATCTGCATCGGCGCCCCTGAAATTCCAACCGGCAGTGTGTGCCAAACAGGCAAACGGGGCAAGAGATTGCTCCCCTGCCCCACTGCAATTCGCGGCTGATGCCAAAGTGCTTACGCAGCTTCGGTCGCGGCTTCGCCATCTTCGCTGATCATTGCCTTGGGGGCGACGATGGTGGCGATGGTCAGGCCGGTTTCGCGGCCATGCGGCTTCACACCGTCCGGCAGCTTCACGTCGGAAAGGTGGATCGCAGCGCCAACCTGCAGGCCGGCCAGGCTGATGGTCACCTCATCCGGGATGGCATCGGGAGCGCAATCCAGCTTCAATTCGTGCGCAACGATGTTGAGCATCGCGCCGGTCTTGATGGCCGAAAGTTCCTGATCAACAAAATGCACCGGCACGGTCACGGTGACGATTTCATTGCCGGTAAGGCGCAGGAAATCGACATGGATCGGGCGATCCGAAACCGGGTGAAAGGCGACATCGCGCGGCAAAGTGCGGACGACGGCGCCATCAAGCTCCAGCTCGACGATGGCATTCATGAAATGGCCAGTGTGCAACTGGCGCATGAGGATTTTTTCCTCGATGTGGATGGTCGTTGCGGCTTCGCCCGCACCATAGATCACGGCCGGGACTCGGCCTTCGCGGCGGATCGCGCGGGAGGCTCCCTTGCCTGCCTTGGCGCGAAGTTCAGCCACGAGCTTGAAAGTTTCGCTCATTGCTTGCTCCTGATAGTGTCAATCGCGGTGCCGCCCCGCCTCCAGGGATGCGAAAATGGGCAACGGCTCCGCGAAGGGGCGCGTTAGGGGATGCCGGGGAAAAAGGCAAGTACCGCGTCAGGCACGGCGGGTTCAGGATGCGGCGTTGTCGGTATAACTGTCGATCTTCAGTTGCCCGC
Organism: Sandarakinorhabdus sp.; assembly: GCF_041689835.1. Lineage (GTDB taxonomy): Bacteria > Pseudomonadota > Alphaproteobacteria > Sphingomonadales > Sphingomonadaceae > Sandarakinorhabdus. The sequence goes on along the minus strand of NZ_JBDNFM010000181.1, from coordinate 1,099 downwards.
CCGCTTCGACCAGCACAAACAATTCCATAGCTGGTCCGCGTTCATAGCGGGCCGACCACGCGATGGTGGTGCGGCCATCATCGCGGCTGATGCCGAAAAGTTCGCCGCCAACGTACCGCCCGCGGCGCAAGGTGATGGCGCGGAACGCCCGTGCCGTCGCGCCGCCAGGGCGCAGATCGCGGGTGGACGGGCTGAGCAGGCCATCGATGGCGGCCCAGTCCCCGGCGTTCAGCGCGGCGTGAAAACGGTCCACCACGGCACGGCTGGCCGGCTCATCCGGGCCGGAACAGGCCGCCAGCGCCGCGGCGACGGCAAGTGGAGCCAGCCCCCACCTCATTGCACCCGCCGCACCTTGATCCCGCGCGCCTTCAGCAGGGCGATCAGGCTGTGCGGCCCGGCCATGTGGGCCGCGCCCACCGCCATGAAGCGCCGGCCCGGCTGTTTCAGCGCCGCCTGCACCCAATCGGCCCAAGCCGCGTTGCGGTCGCGAAACAGCCGGCGCTCCAGCTCCGGTGACAGGCTGGCATCGTCGAAATCCTTCAGGATGCGGTCCACATCGCCGGCCGCCCACGCCGCAACCAGCCCCCGCATCTGCTCCGCCGTCTTGCCGGCATCGCTGATCGCCGAAGCCAGCAGCAACCGCTGATCGGCTTCGGGCAGTTCATCAAACAGCGCCAGTTGCCCGCGCGCGGTTTCTAGGCCGACCAGCGGCTTGCCGGCGCCGCGGGCATGGGCAATCAGCATGACATCCACCCCCGCCGCCGGATCGAGCCCGGCGCGCGCCACCTCGATCTGCACCAGCGTGAGCGCGGCCAGCCAGGTTTCCATGGCATCGAGCGCGCCCGGCGGCAGCCCGGCCTGTTTCAGCAGCGCATCGGCCTGCGGCTTGAGTTCGGCCGGCAACCGGCTGGCCAGCGCAGCCGGTGTCCTGAGCATCCCCAATTCCGTGACAACGGCGCGCATCGCCGCCGGATCACCTGCGGGCACGATTTCCACCACCAGCGTGCCGGCGCGGCGCAAGGCCCGGGCGGCCTGCGGGGTGAACCAGTCCTGCCCCTTTGGCAGCGCGTGGATGGTGCCATACAGCGTGATCTGGCGC
>NZ_JBDNFM010000180.1:0-3741 GCF_041689835.1 Sandarakinorhabdus sp. | reverse complement strand
AGTTCCCACGGGTCCTTGGCGGCCTTTTCGGCGAGCGCGATGATGGCCTTGATCACCGGCTGGATGCCGCGATGGGCAAACATCACAGCGCCGAGCATTTCGTCTTCCGAAAGCTCCTTGGCTTCGGATTCAACCATCATCACTGCATCATGCGTGCCGGCGACAACCAGATCGAGCCGGCCAGCGGCAACCTGCGCCTTGGACGGGTTGAGCAGATACTCACCATCAACGAAGCCAACGCGCGCCGAGGCGATCGGGCCCATGAACGGCACGCCGGAGATGGTCAGTGCGGCAGAAGCGGCGATCATGGCGACCATGTCGGCTTCGTTTTCACCGTCATAGCTGAGAACCTGAGCGATCACGTTGATTTCGTTGTAGAAACCTTCCGGAAACAACGGGCGCAGCGGGCGATCAATCAAGCGGCTGGTCAGCGTTTCGTGCTCGGTGGCACCGCGTTCGCGCTTGAAGAAGCCGCCGGGGATGCGGCCAGCTGCGGAATATTTTTCCTGATAATGGACAGTGAGCGGGAAGAAATCCTGCCCTTCCTTCACGGATTTGGCGGCGGTGACGGCGCACAGCACAACGGTTTCGCCGTAGGTGGCCAGCACGGCGCCATCAGCCTGACGGGCAATGCGGCCGGTTTCCAGGGTCAGCGTGCGGCCGCCCCAGTTCAATTCTTCTTTGTGGATGGTAAACATGATCTTCTTTCCTGGGCGCCGCGGCCCTATTGCCGAACGCCCCTTGCGGTGTGCCGCCCTTTGTGGCGACGGCTGCGCCCGGCGCGCTCATTCGCGGCGGGGCAGATAAAAGAACGGCCCCGCTGATGGGGGCCGTCCGGAACTGGATAGGCTTACTTGCGCAGGCCCAGTTTGGTGATGAGCGCAGTGTAGCGCGCTGCGTCGTTCTTCTTCAGATAATCAAGCAACGAGCGGCGTGTGTTGACCAGCACCAGCAGGCCGCGACGCGAGTGATTGTCCTTGGCGTGGGTCTTGAAATGCTCGGTCAGGTTGACGATGCGTTCCGTCAGGATGGCCACCTGAACTTCCGGCGAACCGGTGTCGGTGGGGCTGCGGGCATTGCCACTGATGATTTCGGCTTTCTTTTCGGCGGTTACCGACATCGTGCTACTCCTTCAATCGAGGTTGAACCCGCGCAGCACCCGCACCTCGCCCTCATGGGCCTCGACAAGCGCCACGGGAACAGATCCGTGGGCCGCGAGATGGGTGCCGTTGCTGGCTGGATGCCCGAGAAGCCTGCGCCCTTGTTTGAGCGCCGCCGCCTCATCTGGCGTGATGGCAAGAGCCGGGATGTCGTCCAGCCCTGTCATCAGTGGCAGTAGTACCTGTTCAAGCTGCGCGGCCTGCACCAGTTCGCCCAATTTGTCCAGCGATATTGCCTGCGCGAGGGCGAACGGGCCAGACCGTGTGCGGCGCAGCATGGTGACATGGCCCACTGTGCCCAGCGCACAAGAGATGTCGCGCGCCAGGCTGCGGATATAGGTGCCTTTCGATACGAAGCACGAAAAGCTGGCACTGTCTGATGTGGCAGCTGTGAAGGTAAGGCTGTGGATGACGAGGTGACGCGCCGCGAGGCTGACCGTCTCGCCGGCGCGGGCGAGCGTGTAGGCGCGCTGGCCGCCGACTTTCAGTGCCGAATAGGCTGGCGGGATTTGGGTGATCGGCCCGGTGAAGCGCGGCACGATGGCATGTATCTCCGCTTCGTTCGGGCGCACGTCGCAGGTGGCGGTAATCTCGCCTTCGGCATCCAGGGTGCTGGTTTCACTGCCAAATTGCACGGTGAAATCATAGGCCTTGGCGGCATCGAGCATGCGCCCCGCGAGCTTGGTGGCTTCGCCGAGCGCGATCGGCAGCACGCCGGTGGCCAGCGGATCAAGGGTGCCGCCGTGGCCGATGCGCGGGACGGTCAAGCCGTTTGTGCGCAGGATGCGTTTTACTGCGGCCACACCCTGAGCGCTGGTCAGGCCCAGCGGCTTGTCGAGGATGATCCAGCCGTTGATTGCAGCAAGATCAGTCCTCGCTGGCATCGTCATCCGCCGTGTCCGTGAGGTTTTTCCACGGGCGCGGTGTGGTGGTGGGCAGGGGCGGCAGGTCGCGGGCGATTTCCGGGCGTTTCAGCACGGCATCGATGCGGGCGCCGGCATCGAAGCTTTCGTCGCGGCGGAACGACAGATCGGGCGTGTATTTCGTTGCGAGCCGTTTGGCGACTTCGCCGCGCAGCCAGCCGCGATGCTGGCCCAGCGCCTTGATTACGGCGTCGTCATCGCCGTTCGATGCCTTCACGAACACGATGGCCTGGCGCAGATCGGGGGTGACGCGCGCTTCCGATACGGAAATAATGGTGCGCGTGAGCACATCGTCACGCAGATCACCGCGTGCGATGATTTCGGCAAGCGCGTGGCGCACCTGCTCTCCGATGCGCTGCAAGCGGATCGGGCGGCCTGGGGCGTCGTCTGTGGAACGGGGCATGATGCTAGTCCTCCCCAATCAAGGGTGGGTTCACTGAAGATGGGCGTGGTGGGGGCAGTGCAAGCCTGCCCCCATAAGCGCAGCGATCAGAGAGTCCGTTCCTTCATCTCGACTTCGTAGGTCTCGACGATATCGCCTTCCTTCACATCCGACGAATCCGCCAGTGTGATGCCGCATTCCAGACCGACCTTCACCTCGGCCACATCTTCCTTGAAGCGGCGCAGTGAAGCGATCGAGCCGGTGTAGATGATGACATCGTCGCGCATGACGCGGGCGCGGAGCGACTTCTTGATATAGCCCTCCAGCACGCGCAGGCCGGCGGCCTTGCCGATCTTGCCGGCCTGGAACACGTCCAATACCTGGGCGCGGCCCACAACGGTTTCGAAGGCTTCCGGGCCGAGCTGGCCGGCCATTGCCGCCTTCACTTCGTCGATCAGGTCGTAGATGACATCATAGTATTTCAGCGCCACGCCGTCACGCTGGGCGATTTCGCGGGCCTTGGCGTTGGCGCGGACGTTGAAGCCGATCACCGGTGCGCCCGAAGCTTTGGCGAGGGTCACGTCGCTTTCGGTGATGCCGCCGGTCGCGGCGAGCAGCACCTTGGCGCGGATCAGTTCGCTGCCGATCTTGTTCACAGCACCCGCGATGGCTTCGGCCGAACCTTGCGTATCGGCCTTGATGACCAGCGGGAATTCCTGGACCTTCTTGGCGCGCAGCACCGAGAACATGTCTTCCAGATTGGCCGGGCCGTTTCCGGCCGTGCGCTTGGCGGTGGCGAGGTCGGCACGATAATCGGCGACTTCGCGGGCGCGGGCTTCGTTTTCAACGACGGTTACCGGATCGCCGGCCTGCGGCACGCCGCCCAGGCCAAGCACTTCGACAGCCATCGACGGGCCGGCTTCCTTTACCTGGGCGCCTTGATCATCGACCAAGGCGCGCACGCGGCCCCATTCCTGACCCATCACGAAAATGTCGCCGCGTTTCAGGGTGCCGCGCCGCACCAGAACGGTGGCCAGCGGGCCCTTGCCCTTGTCGAGCCTGGCTTCGATTACGGTGCCTTCGGCAGAACGCGTCGGGTTGGCCTTGAATTCCGAGACTTCGGCGAGCAGCAGGATCTTTTCCAGCAGTTCGTCGAGGCCGGTTTTCTTCACCGCCGAAATTTCGACGTCCATCACGTCGCCGCCCATTTCTTCGACCTGCACATCCTGCTGCAGCAGGGCTGTGCGGATGCGGGCAGCGTCGGCGCCGGCCTTGT
>NZ_JBDNFM010000179.1:0-12511 GCF_041689835.1 Sandarakinorhabdus sp. | reverse complement strand
TCTGGCAGCATGGCGGCGTCGATTGGCGCGCGGTGGCCGGCGCGGCGCGTGATCGGCTGACGGGCAAAGGCGGGCGCGGGGCGTCGACGATTTCGATGCAGGTCGCAGCGTTGATCGATCCGGCGCTGGGCCGTGCCGGACAGCGCGGGGCGCTGCAGAAACTTGCCCAGATGCGCGCCGCCCGCGCGGTGGAGGCGCGGTGGACCAAGCGCCAGATCGCCGAGGCCTGGCTCAATCTGCTGCCCCTGCGCGGTGATGTGGTGGGCATTGATGCCGCCGCGCGTCTGCTCGCCGGGCGGCCGGCGCTCACGCTGGAACCGGCTGAAAACGCCGTGCTGGTGGCGCTCGCGCGCCGGCCCTCCGCCCCGGCTGAAGCCGTGCTGGCCCGCGCGTGCCGCGCTGCGCCCGATGTGGATTGCACCGCCATCGCGCTGGCGGCCGCGCGCCTGTTGGGGCCGCGCCGGCGGGCGGAAACCGGCGAGCTTGCCCCGCATCTGGCAAACCGTCTGCTGCCGGCTGGCACGCGCGGCACGGTACGATCGAGCATCGATGCCGATGTGCAGCGGCTGGTGCAAAGCGCGCTGGATCGCCAACTGGCGGCGTTGGCGCAGCGCAATGTTCGCGATGCCGCCGCGCTGGTAGTGGACAATGATACGGGGCGCATTATCGCCTGGGTGGGCAGCGCCGGCGCGGCCAGCCGGGCGGCGGCTGTGGACGGCGTGACCGCGCCGCGCCAGGCGGGATCGACGCTGAAACCGCAGCTTTATGCCCTCGCGCTCGAACGCCGGCTGCTCACTGCTGCATCGTTGCTGGACGATTCGCCGGTCGATCTGGAAACCGCCACCGGGCTGTATGTTCCGCAAAATTACGATCGCGGCTTTCGCGGGCCGGTTTCGGTGCGCACGGCGCTTGGCAACAGCCTGAACGTGCCGGCAGTGCGGGCGCTGCTGCTCACCGGGCTCGAACCGTTCCGCCAGCGGTTGCAGGATGTGGGGTATCGCGGCATCGATCGGCCGGGGGATTATTATGGCTTTTCGCTCGCGCTGGGATCGGCGGAGGTGACGCTGCTGGAACAGGCCGCCGCGTTTCGCGCGCTGGCGTTGGGCGGGCGCGGCGGAGCGTTGACGCTCGATCCGGCGGGCCGGCCGGAGACCTTCCAGATCATTGACCGCCAAGCTGCGGCCATCGTACGCGATCTGCTGGCCGATACGGCGGCGCGCAGTGCCAGTTTCGGTGAGGAATCCGGCCTGTCACTGCCATTCCCGGCAGCGGTGAAAACCGGCACGTCGAAAGCGATGCGCGATAATTGGTGCATCGGTTTTTCGCGGCGTTTCACGGTGGCCGTGTGGGTGGGCACTTTCGAAGGCGATGCGATGATCGGCGTATCGGGCACCAGCGGCGCCGCGCCGGCATGGGCAGCGATCATGCTGGCATTATACGATGGCGCTCCGCCAGCAGGTGACGCGCTGCACAACGGCGCCCCGTCCCCCGGTTGGGTGCTGCCGCCGGGAATCGAGCGTCGCCGCGTGGCTTTCCAGCCCGCCGTCGAACCGCCGCGGGAGGAGCTGTTCCTGCCCGGCACCTGGCAGCCGCTGTTTGCGCTGGCGACCCCGGCCGAACAGGCGCCGCGCCTGGTGGCCCCCAGCGACGGCAGCAGAATCGCGCTCGATCCCGATATTCCGCCAGCGCGGCAACGGCTGGTGATCCGCAGCATCGGGCAGCGCGCTGGCCTGTTCGTGGCCGTGGATGGCCGCCGCCTGCCCGGCCTGCCGGCCCGGTGGGCGCCGGTGCCGGGCCGCCACGAGATCAGCTTGTCCGACGGACGGACAACCTATGACCGGGTGCGGGTAACGGTGCGTTGAACAGCTTCAGCCCTCACGGACACCCCCGCGCCGGCACGGCGCATCACGGACACCCCCGCGCCGGCACGGCACATCACGGACACCCCCGCGCCGGCATGGCGCATCACGGACACCAGTGGATGTCGATATCCATGTCCAGCTCAGCGAGCAAACGCCCGATCGGCAACATGCTCGATGCGCCTTGTTTCAGCGCCTGTTCCACCACCGCGCGCTTGGCCGCGCCTTGCAGAACCAGCGTGACAGTGCGCGCCGAAATCAGTGTGGGCCCGGTCAATGTCACGCGCGGCACCGGAGCATTGACGGGCATCGGATCGGGGCGCACGCCAAGGGCGCGGCGCGCCTTGGGGCCGGCGATGGCGGCATCGAAATCCGGGCCGGGAAAGATGGAGGCGGTGTGGCCATCTTCGCCCACGCCCAGCCACGCAACGTCCAGCGGCCACTCAAGATCGGCGATGCGCTCGTCCGCCGCGCGGCCAGCGGCGACCGGGTCCTTCTCGCCGGTGGTCAGCGGCACCACGCGGGCTTTCTTGGGCAGAAACAGCCGTGCCAGCATGCCAGCGTTGGAAAGCTTGTCCGTCACCGGCACCAGCCGGTCGTCGGTGGGCAGGATGGTCACATCGGCCCATTCGATCTTCATGTCGGCCAGCAGCTTCAGCGCCGGCAGCGGCGTGGCGCCGCCAGGAAAGGCGACCAGTGCCCGGCCGCGCGCTTCCAGCGCCTGGCCGATAATATAGGCGATGTCGCCGGCAACGGCCGTCGCCATCTCGTCGGCGTCGTCATATTCCCACCATTCGGCGTCGATCACGAATTTTCTCCAACAGGAACGGTGTAGTTGAGGCCGAGCCGGCCGCCGTCCGCATAGATGGTCTCGCCGGTAATGTAACTGGCGTCGTCACTCAACAGAAAGGCGGCGATGGCGGCGATTTCGTGCGGTTCGCCGGCGCGGCCCATCGGCGTGCGCGACAGTATCTGGCGGCGCGCATCCTCGCTGCCCATCACTGCCTGCCGCGCCAGATCGGTGAGGATCGTGCCCGGCCCGATGCCGACAACGCGAATATTGTGCGGCGCCAGCGCGACGGCAGTGTTGCGGGTGAGCTGGTTGAGCCCGCCCTTGGCGACATTATACGCCAACAGCGCCGGGATGGTGAGCAGCGCGTTGACGCTCGACATGTTGACGATCACGCCGCCGCCGGCCGCGATCAGGTGCGGCGCAGCCAGTTGGGTGGCGTGAAAAGCGGCGGTGAGGTTGGTGGCGATCACGCGGTCGAACTGTTCGGGCGTTTCGCTCAGGATATCGCCCTTGGGGGCAATGCCGGCGTTGTTGACCAGGCCATCGAGGCCGCCCCAGCGGTTGGCCGTGGCAGCGATGGCAGCGGCGATCTGGTCGCGGCTGGTCACGTCACACGTGATGAACGCGGCGGCTTCCCCCAGTTCGCCGGCGCGGGCGGCGCCTTCCGGCAGCACATCGGCCAGCATCACCCGCGCGCCTTCGGCGATCAGCCGGGCCGCAATGGCGAGACCAAGGCCGCGCGCGGCGCCGGTGACCATATAACGGCGATTGTGGAGGCGTTGCATGGCTCCGGCTTTAGGCTGGCTCGCACTGTTTGTCATGCTGGCGAATGCCAGCATGACGGCGTTTTCATTCCGTCAGTTCGCTCCACACATCTTTCAGCTTGTCAAAAAAGCCCTGGCTCTTGGGCGTGTTGCGGCCGCCTTCCGTGCCTTCGATGACGCGGAACTCTTCAAGCAGTTCGCGCTGGCGCGCCGTCAGCTTCACCGGGGTTTCCACTTCAACCTCGATCACCAGATCGCCGGCGCCGCCGCCGTTCAGGCTGGGCATGCCCTTGCCGCGCACGCGGAACTGCTTGCCGCCTTGCGTGCCAGCGGGGATCTTGATGCTGGTTTGCTGTTTGTCCAGACTGGGCACGTCGATTTCGCCGCCCAGCGCCGCCAGCGTGATCGACAACGGCGCCACTGCGAACAGAACGGTGCCGTCCCGCTTGAAAATCGGGTGCGTTTTCAAGTGCACGAAAATATAAAGGTCGCCTGCCGGGCCGCCGCGCGTGCCGGCTTCGCCTTCGCCGGTCACCCGGATGCGGGTGCCGTCATCCACGCCCTTGGGCACGTTGACGTTGATCGTTTTCTGTTTTTCCACGCGGCCGGCGCCGCCGCAACTGTCGCAGGGATCAGCGATGATCTGGCCTTGGCCATGACAGGCCGGGCACGTGCGTTCCACCATGAACAGGCCCTGGCGCATGCCGACGCGGCCGCCGCCGCCGCAGGTGGTGCAGGCGCGTGCGCTGGTGCCGGGCTTGGCGCCCGTGCCGCCGCACGGCACGCAGGCGGCCGCAACTTCAACGGTCAGGGTCGCCTGACGGCCGTTGAAGGCCTCCTCCAGCGTCATTTCCAGATCATAACGCAGATCGTTGCCGCGGGTCGGGCCGCCGCGGCGCTGACCCCGACCACCACCGCCGCCCATAAACTCGCCAAAAACGCTTTCGAAAATATCGGAAAAGCCGCCGAAATCCTGCGCGCCGCCGCCGCCGCCGCCACTCTGACGGAAAGCAGCATGGCCAAAACGGTCGTAGGCGGCGCGCTTCTGCCCGTCCTTCAAAACCTCGTAGGCTTCACTGATTGCCTTGAACTTCTGTTCGGCAGCTGCATCGCCGGGGTTCTTGTCAGGGTGCCATTTCATCGCCAGCCGGCGATAGGCCGCTTTCAACCCGGCCTCGTCGGCGGTGCGTTCCACCTCAAGCAGTTCGTAAAAATCGATTTCAGTCGCCATCACATACACCCCTCCCCTTCAAGGGCAGGGCCGGGGGTAGGGCTGTGCACAACAGCGCCCATCCCACGGCCCCACCCCCCGGCCCCGTCTACGGCCCCTCTCCCGAAGGAGAGGGGAGGTCATCTCGCTTACTTCTTGTTGTTTTCGTCCACATCGGTGAATTCGGCATCCACCACGTCGTCGGCGGCAGCCGAGTTGGCTTCGTCGGTGCCGGCATCGGCCTTGGCCTGCTCGGCCTGGTAAACCGCCTCGCCCAGCTTCATGGCAACCTGGCCCAGCGCCTGCACCTTGGCGTTGATGCTGTCGGCATCGCCCGAATCCAGCACTGCCTTCACGTCGGCAATGGCGGCTTCGATGCTGGTCTTCACATCCGGGCCCACCTTGTCACCATGCTCGGAAAGCTGGCGCTCGGTCGAATGAACCAGGCTATCGGCCTGGTTGCGGGCTTCGGCAGCGGCGCGGCGCTTCTTGTCTGCCTCGGCAAAAGCTTCGGCATCGCGCACCATCTTGTCGATATCGTCCTTTGAAAGGCCGCCCGACGGCTGGATGCGGATCTGCTGTTCCTTGCCGGTGCCCTTGTCCTTGGCGTTGACCGCCACAAGGCCGTTGGCATCTATATCAAACGTCACTTCCACCTGCGGCACACCGCGCGGCGCCGGCGGAATGCCAACCAGATCGAACTGGCCCAGCATCTTGTTGTCCGCCGCCATTTCGCGCTCACCCTGGAACACCCGGATGGTCACCGCCGACTGGTTGTCGTCAGCCGTGGAATACACCTGGCTTTTCTTGGTGGGGATGGTGGTGTTGCGATCGATCATGCGCGTGAACACGCCGCCCAGTGTTTCGATGCCGAGGCTCAACGGAGTTACGTCAAGCAGCAGCACGTCCTTCACGTCGCCCTGTAGGACGCCGGCCTGAATGGCGGCGCCCATGGCCACCACTTCGTCAGGGTTGACGCTGGTGTTGGGCTCCTTGCCGAACAATTCCTTCACGAACTGGCGCACGCGCGGCATGCGGGTCATGCCGCCCACCAGAATGACTTCATCCAGATCGCCAGCCTTCACGCCGGCTTCCTTGATGGCATCGAGGCACGGCTTGCGGGTGCGCTCGATCAGATCGATCACCAGCTTTTCAAGATCGGTGCGGGTGATGTTCTTCACCAGATGCTTGGGGCCATTTTGATCGGCGGTGATGAACGGCAAGTTCACTTCGGTGGCGGCCGACGACGACAGCTCGATCTTGGCCTTTTCCGCCGCTTCCTTCAGGCGCTGCAGGGCCAATTTGTCCTTGGTCAGGTCGATGCCTTCGGCCTTCTTGAAATCAGCCGCCAGGAATTCCACCATTTTGGCGTCGAAATCTTCGCCGCCCAAAAACGTGTCGCCGCTCGTGCTTTTCACTTCGAACACGCCATCACCCAGTTCGAGGATGGAGATATCGAAGGTGCCCCCGCCAAGATCATACACAGCCACGGTCTTGGCGTCGTTCTTGCGGTCCAGGCCATAGGCCAGCGCAGCGGCGGTCGGCTCGTTGATGATGCGCAGCACTTCGAGGCCGGCGATCTTGCCGGCATCCTTGGTGGCCTGACGTTGGGCATCGTTGAAATAGGCCGGCACGGTGATCACGGCCTGCGTCACGGTCTCGCCCAGATAGGCTTCGGCGGTTTCCTTCATTTTTTGCAGAATGAAGGCGGAAATCTGCGACGGGCTGTAATCCTGGCCGCCGGCGTTTACCCACGCATCGCCATTGGGGCCGCGCGCGATGGTGTAGGGCACCAGGCCGGAATCCTTGGTGGTCAACGGATCATCGAAACGGCGGCCAATCAGGCGCTTCACGGCAAAAACGGTGTTCGACGGGTTGGTAACCGCCTGGCGCTTGGCCGGCTGGCCAACAAGACGCTCGCCGTCTTTGGTGAAGGCCACCTGCGACGGCGTCGTGCGCGCGCCTTCGGCATTCTCGATCACCTTCGGCGCAGCGCCTTCCATCACGGCCACACAGCTGTTGGTGGTGCCCAGATCGATCCCGATAACCTTTGCCATCCTGGCGGTTCCTTGTTGTTGTGGGCCCGGCCCCAGCGCCCCATGCAGGCAGCGCGGCACTGGCAGTTCCCGGTTGGCAGTAGTGACCGGTGCCCCGGCCGTTATCTGTTACGTGTCAGCGTTACAGTGGCGATATAGGGAGCGTTTCCGGGGCTGCAAGACGCCGCGGTATGGATTAACTGCATCCATCATGCGCAAAATCGATTCTGCGGCCATCCGCGCGCTCACCACCGCCGAGATTGCGCTGGCCGCCAGTGTGTTTGGCGCGGCGCTGGAAACGGCGGCGGTAACGGTGCGCTGCGCCAAATATTGGGCGCTGCATCCGTGGTGGGTGACGATGGCGCCCGATGGCCATGTCTGGTGCCATCCCAACGGCCACAGCTGGGCGGCCGATTTCGCTGCCCAAACGATTGGCGGTCAGGCGCATTTCATTCACGAACTCGTGCATGTCTGGCAGGTGCAAACCGGCGGCCACCTGGCCCTGCGCCGGCTGCCGCTGGCGCGCTATGGCTACACGATCACGCCGGGCAAGCCGTTCGGGCGCTACGGAATCGAACAACAGGCCTGCATTGTCGAAGATGTGTTCCGCGCGCGGGCGAAAGGCGATGCCGAAACGCTGGCGCGGCTGGCGCCGATCGTGCCGTTCCCGGGCTGGCGCTGATCGCGCGTCAGGCAAAGCCGCGCCCGCGCTGAATGGCCAGATCGCAGGGCCGGCACAGTACCCGCACATTGCCATCAATATAGGGTTTGTCAGCGGAAAGCCGATCGAGCACGGTATCGGCCGGCGGCAGCGGCTTGGCGCACTGCGCACAATTGCCGCCCTGCGCCTTGACCATGCGGGCCTTCAACGACTGCCGAGCATTGGGCTTGCCGCGCTCGTCATAGCTCAATTCCTTGTACACCTTGCGGTTGAGGGCAAAGCGCAGTTGCTCGTCGTCTCCGGCGGCTTCGTCGATGCGGCCGCGGATATCGGCCACCAGCGCGCGCGCCGCTTCCAGTTCGGTTTCGTTCAGAGCGCGATTGGTCGTCATGGTTTGCTTACCTCGATCAGCAGTTTGCCGAAATTTCCGCCCGTATAGAGTTCTTTCACCGCGCTCACAGCGTTTTCGAGGCCGGGGCGGATATCCTGCCGGGTTTTCAGTTGGCCGCTAAGCATCCAGCCGGCCAGCGCCATGCCGCTTTCGCCAAAACGCGGGGCAAAATCGGTCACGATGAAACCGCGAATGGCGAGGCGGCGCATCAGGATCATCGTCCAGAAACCCGGCGGATCCTGCGGGGTGACGTCGTTATAGCCCGAAATCATTCCGCACAGCGCGATGCGGCCAAACAACTTCATGCGCTTCACCACTTCAACCATGATCGGCCCGCCGACCTGTTCGAAATTGATGTCGATACCGCCCGGCGCCAGCCGATCCAACGCGGCGCCGACGTCTTCATTCTTGTAATCGATGGCGGCATCGAAACCGAGCTCGTTCACCACATAATCGCACTTGGCCTTGCCGCCGGCGATGCCGATGACGTAGGCGCCCTTGATCTTGCCGATCTGGCCAACAATCTGCCCCACGCCGCCGGCCGCAGCCGACACCACCAGCGTTTCGCCGGGCTTGGGCTGGCCGATATCGAGCAAGCCAAAATAGGCAGTCGGCCCCACCAGCGCCAGCGTGCCGTAACTGGCAGCAAGCGAGATGCCCGGCAGTTCGGGCAGCGGCGACATGAAGCTGCCGTCCGAAACGATGTGATCGGCCCATTCACCCAGGCCCGCCATGATCTGGCCCACCTCAACGCCGGGCTTGCGGCTGGCCACCACTCGCCCGCAAACGCCGGCACGCATCGGGGCGCCGATCTGGACCGGGGGCATATATTGCTCCATGTCGCTCATCCAGATGCGGTTGGTCGGATCCAGCGACATGTAGATGACCGCCAGCAGGAAATGCCCATCGGACAGATCGGGCAGGGTTTCGCTCACCAGTTCCAGATCGCCATCGGCGATATCGCCCACCGGCCGCTGCGCCAGTTTCCACACCTTGCGTTGCATCATTTTTCTCCCGATTTTAGGGCGTCCAGATAGTTCAACAGCGACGCTGCGGCCTCCGGTTCCGCGAGCGTTGGGGCATGGCCGACGCCGGGCACTGTCACGGCCGTCAGGCCGGCCAAGCGGCGCTGCATGTCGGCCTGCGTGGCGGCCGACAGCACATCCGAACGTTCGGCCCGCAAGCTCAAAACCGGCACACCCGCCAGGATGTCGAAGGCAGCCCAATCGTCGGCGCCAGCATCGCCGTGCGGCAAGCGAAACGGTTCGGCGATGCGCGGATCATAATCGAAGATGATGCGGCCCTGCGGCCCCACCCGGCACAGGCGCTTGGCAAAAGCCAACCAGTCGTGCAGCCCCCAATCGGGGTGGATGGCCTCGTTGCGTGACCCCAGATCCCGGGCCGCGTGCACCCAGGTATCCCAATTGCCGCCGCGCCCGACGTTGGCGCGCAGCCGCGTCAGCCCCGCCGGCTCGATCGCGGGGCCGATATCGTTCAGCACCACCCCGGCCATGGCGCTGCGGTGCGCCGTTGTCATCCGCAGCGCCAGCAGCCCGCCCAGCGACGATCCCACAGCCACGAACCGCTCCACGCCGGCAGCCGCAAGCACCAGCGACAGGTCACGCAGATAGGTGAGCGGCACATAGGTGAGCGAATCGCGCGCCCAGCCCGATTCGCCGCGCCCGCGCAGATCGGGCGCGATGATGCGCCAATCAGCCCCCAGCGCAGCGGCCAGATGAGCAAAATCCGCGCCGTTGCGGGTAAGGCCGGCCAAGCACAGCAGTGCAGGACGGCCGGCGGGAACGCGCGGATCATGATGCTCGCGCCAGCACAGCCGCACGCTGTCGGCTGTAAAGGCAAAACCTTTTTGCCAGCCAGGCGCTGGTTCCAGCCGGGAGGCCGGAGGAGAGAGCGTGGCCGAAAGGGTCGCAGAGAGGGGGGCTGGGGCCATATTTTGACTCTGACTCAACTCTCTTGCTATAGAAAGAGACTACCTTGGGGGTAAGGAAGAACAACATCCGTGGCAACGCGCGCAAATGATTCCCGCGGGACGACAACCAACCCGGCCCGCTCCGGCAGCCGCGCTGCACCGCGCGCGGCAGACATGCGCGCCCGGCGATATGACCCGGCCGAAACCAAGGCGCGGGTGCTGGCTGCTGCCCACATGTTGTTCTCCCGCAACGGTTTTGCCGGCACCGGCACCGCCGATATCGCCCGTGAAGCCGACGTGTCGGAAGGCTCGATCTTCTATCATTTCGGATCGAAAAAGGCGTTGCTCCAGGAACTCGGCCGCCGCCACGGCGAAGCAATGATCGCCGCCATGGAAGAAGGCTATGCGCTGGAAGATCTGGAGCCCGGCATCACCGTGCCGCGCGTGCTGCGATTCGTGCGCGACAACATGGTCTGGGAAGGCGCGGACCCCGATTGCGCTGACTGCGGCCCCAAGGCGGCGCTGGCCTCCAACGCCGATGCCGAGCCCTTTTACCACGCCGCCAAGGCCGTCACCACCGACTGGATCAAGCGCCACATGCAAGCCGCACTGGCC
This sequence comes from Sandarakinorhabdus sp., assembly GCF_041689835.1. GTDB lineage: Bacteria > Pseudomonadota > Alphaproteobacteria > Sphingomonadales > Sphingomonadaceae > Sandarakinorhabdus. Next base: position 2,252 of record NZ_JBDNFM010000179.1, on the reverse strand, counting down.
AAGCGCGGCGTAACCGGCGTGGAAGTCGATATCGCCGCCAGCTTCACCCATCATGTCGTGGGCGATGCCATTGATCGCTGGCTATGCGCCGCCACCCCCGAAGAAGCCGACCGCGTCGAGCGTGAAACCGTGCGTTATGTGCGCGCTGCCAGCGGATACACGCTGGATTGACGCGCGGGCTGCGGCCATAAGTGCAGCATGGCCGTTTTCACCCCTGATACCAGCATCCTTGAGCTTGGCCCGGCGTTTTTCGATCCGGTCGAAGCCGCTGCCTTCCCGCAGACCATCCTGCGGTTCCGCAACGACCGCGCCGCAGCGCAGATCGGCCTTGATGGTTTGAACGACACGCAATGGGCGGCGCATTTCGGCCGTTTCACACCGCTGCCCGGCAGCCTGTCCCAGCCGCTGGCGCTGCGTTATCACGGCCACCAGTTCCGCAGCTACAATCCCGATTTGGGCGACGGCCGCGGATTTTTGTTTGCGCAGGTCCGCGATGATCGCGGCCGATTGATGGACCTTGGCACCAAGGGCAGCGGCACCACGCCGTGGAGCCGCGCCGGCGATGGCCGCCTCACGCTGAAAGGCGCGGTGCGCGAAATCCTCGCCACCGAAATGCTGGAGGCGCTGGGGGTAAACACCAGCCGCACCTTCAGCGTGATTGAAACCGGCGAGAAACTGATTCGTGGTGACGAGCCGTCGCCCACCCGCGCCGCCGTGCTGGTGCGATTGAACCACAGCCACGTGCGCTATGGCAGTTTCCAGCGCCTCGCCTTCCACCAGAACCGCGAAGGCATGGCGAAACTGGTGGATTACTGCCTTGCCCACCTCGCCCCCGGCGCCAGCGGTTCCACTCCGGCAGCCGCACTGATCGATCATGCCGTCCAGGGTGCAGCCCGCATGGCGGCGCAATTCATGGCCGCCGGCTTTGTCCACGGCGTGCTCAATACCGACAACATCAACATCACCGGCGAAAGCTTCGATTACGGCCCCTGGCGCTTTGCACCGGCCTGGGATGCCGGCTTCACCGCCGCCTATTTCGATCATTCCGGCCTGTATGCCTTTGGCCGCCAGGCCGAAGCGCTGCAATGGAACCTGTTCCAACTGGGCAGCGCGCTGCGACTGATCGCCGAAACCGACGAACTGAAAGGCCCGCTCGAAACCTATCCGCAGCGTTATCGCATCGCCTTGTCCGATGCGGTGCTGGGCCGGCTTGGCGTCAAGCGTTTGAGTGCAAATGACGACGAGGCGCTGGTCGAAGCTGCCCAGAAGGCGCTGGTGGGGACGCAGATGGACCCGGATCGTTTCTTTTTCGATTGGCGCGGCGGCGTGCGGCGCGGGGCGTCGCTGGCCGATCATCATTATGCCGACGATGCGTTCAGCGATTTCTTGCGGCTGATCCCGGATTTTGCCGCCGGCCCGCCCGTCCACCCTTATTGGGCCGACGATGCGCCCTGCACCATGCTTATCGGCGAAGTGGAAGCACTCTGGGCGTCAATCGCCGAACGCGACGACTGGGCCCCGCTCCACTCCAAAGTCGCCGCCATCCGCCGCATGGGCGAGGCGCACGCCTAACGCGCCAGCATCGGTCCCAATGCCCGCCCGCCAAACACGTGCACATGCAGGTGCGGCACTTCTTGATGGGCATCGGTCCCCGCATTGGCGAGCAAGCGATAGCCCGGTTCTTCCAGCCCCAACAGCTTCGCCACTTCCCCCACTGCCCGCACGAGACCGGCAATCTCCGCGTCCAGCGCATTGGCGGAAAAATCCGCCCAACTGCGATACGGCCCCTTGGGGATCACCAGCACATGGGTGGGCGCCTGCGGGTTAATGTCGTGAAAGGCCAGCGCATGCGGCGTTTCGTAGACGCGCTTGCACGGGATCTCGCCGCGCAGGATGCGGGCGAAGATATTGTTGTCGTCATACGCGCCAAGGGCGTCCACAGGCATCTCAAAGGCTCCCACGCAATCTCCGCCTGTTCGTATCACCGCTGCCGCAACCGGCAAGACCTGCCCGCAAGGATTAACCCCATGGCCGCCGACTCATCCGACGAAGATTATGTCTATGACGAGGTCAGCGGCGAATGGCTGCCGGCTGCCGAAATGCGGGCCCGCGCCCCCGCTGCCGATCCTGATGTGGTGGAAGTCCGCGATGCCGTCGGCAATCTGCTCGCTGATGGCGATCAGGTGACATTGATCAAGGATCTCGACGTCAAGGGCGCCGGCCAGACCCTGCGGCGCGGCACACTGATCAAG
>NZ_JBDNFM010000178.1:0-3253 GCF_041689835.1 Sandarakinorhabdus sp. | reverse complement strand
CGCGGCCGCCGGCGACCTGTGGCTCTATCGTACCCCGATCCTGCATCGCTCAGCGCGGGCTGCTACACCGGGCCGGCGGCGCGTGTTGCAGATGGACTTTTGCGCCGATGTCTTACCGGCCGGGTTGCAGTGGGCCGATTGAGCGCCTGACCGCCGCCCATCGCCTTCCCGCCGTTGGCACACCAACTCGAAGCAAAGACCTTCGTCGCCCCGTACTTGATCCGGGGCCGAGCTGTCTTGATTTTTCCTGCGCCGAAGTAAAGCGGGGCCCCGGATCAAGTCCGGGGCGGCGGGGGAGGCGAGGGGTTTCGTGACGGCGCGGGTGTGGGCCGGCAGTGGCGGCCTGCGCGAATTGTGTGCGGTGCCTCGACATGCTCGCCATGAGCGGGTTGGGGCAGGTTGGCTGGTTGGGGCCGGGCCGGGCGGGGGAAGCCTGGCGCTGGTTGCGGCGGGCGCCCACCCCTCCGCCTCGCTGTGCTCGGCACCTCCCCTAGGAGGGAAGGATTGGCGGTGGGGGGTGACGCTGCGCCCGTGCGCCGCTACACCCGATCCATGCTCTCACCTCGCACCACCCGCACTGTCCGTTGGCTCCATCTGTGGACAGGCGTTTTCGTTGGTATTCAGATCATATTGTGGGTGGCTTCGGGCCTGGTCATGGTGGCGCGGCCGATGGATGCGGTGCGCGGAACCGATGTGCGGCGGCCGCCGCCAGCGCTCAGTGTGCCGGCGGGGTTGCCAGCGCTGAAGGGCGTGGAAAAACTCGAGCTGGCCAGTCTGCTTGGCAAACCGGTGTGGAAGCTGACAGACGGGCAGGGCAAGCGGCTGATCGATGCGGGCAGCGGCCAGCCCATCGTCATCACGGCGGCGCAGGCCGAAGCGATTGCGCGGGCTGGTACCACGCTTGCGGGGCCGGTGCGGGTCAACGCGGTGAGCCCGGCCAATCCGGCCAGCGACTGGCGCGAAACGGCAGGATACCGGGTGGAATTTGCCGATGATGTGCGTGTGTATATCACCAGCCAGGGCGAAATCGGTGCGGTGCGCACGCCGTGGTGGCGGTTTTACGATCTGTTCTGGGGCCTGCACATCATGGACTGGCAGGACCGCGAGAACACCCATGGCCCGGTGATCATCATCTTTACCTTGCTGTCGCTGGGCGTGGTGCTCACCGGGGCGTTGCTGACCGTGCGGCATTTCTGGCGGCGATGATTGCGCTTGCTCCGATCATGGCGCCGCCCATGGCGCTGCCGCCGCTGGAGCCAGTGCTGGCCGCAATCGACATGGCGGGGGTGGCGGTATTTGCCGTTTCCGGCGCGCTGGCGGCGGCGCGGATAAAGCAGACGATTGTGACCTTTGCGTTTTTCGCCGTCATCACCGCTATTGCCGGCGGAACACTGCGCGATCTGCTCATTGGCGCGCCGGTGTTCTGGGTTGGCCGGTCGGATTATCTGGGCATCTGCCTGGCGGCGGCGGCAGCGGTGTGGCTGCTGAGGGCGGATCGTTGGCGACTGGATGCGCTATTGTGGTTCGATGCGGTTGGGCTGGGCGCCTACAGCGTACTCGGCGCGACCAAGGCGATGAGCCTGGGAGTGCCGGCGCTGCCATCAGTTGGCATGGGCGTGCTGACGGCGAGTTTTGGCGGGATTGTGCGCGATCTGCTGGCGGGGGAGCCTTCGGTGCTGCTGCGCCGCGAAATCTATGTGTCGGCCGCGGCGCTGGGGGCGGGAACCTATGTGGGGCTTACGCTTGCGGGTCTGGCGATGTGGCCAGCGGCGATTGCCGGCGCGGCTGCCGGTTTTGGCCTGCGCGCGCTGGCAATCGCCACCGGGTTGAAACTGCCCGGTTACCGGGGCGACTGAAGCAGCTTTGCCGCTAGCCCTTCCGTTTGCCGGGCCGCGGCTGGGCGGGGGGAACCGGCCATGGTGCATTCGATGCACAGCGCCTGCATCGTGGCGCCCTTGCCGGAGGCCAGCCAGCCCAGATCGTTCACCGCCGTGAGCAGACGCAGGCGCGAGGCCTGCACCAGCCGCGCCCACGGATCGCGGGCCGTATTCGCCTGTTCCTCGCTTTCGGTGCTGCCGAAGCTTTCCAGCGCCTGCTGCCAGGCCGGCACCGGCTTTTCAATGTTGATCACACGGATCTCGCCCTTCAGCCCGGCCTTGGCGGCGGCTGCAGCGACGGCGGCATCGAGCCCGCCAAACTTGTCCACCAGCTTCAGTTGCTGGGCCTGCGTGCCGGCCCACACACGGCCCTGCGCGATGCGGTCAACCTCGGCCTCCGGCAGCTTGCGGGCGGCCGCCACCAACGCGATGAAGCGGCGATAGGTGTTTTCCACGCCCATCTGCAGCACTTGGGCAACCTGCGGCGACAGGCCGGCAACCACATCGGGTTCACCGCTGTAGGGGGTGGTTTTCACGCCGTCGCTGTTGATGCCGAGATCGTTCAGCGCGCGCGGGAAGCTGGGCAAGATGGCAAACACGCCGATCGAGCCGGTTATGGTGGAAGGCTGCGCGAAAATCTCGTCTGCCGCGGTGCCGACCCAATAACCGCCGCTGGCCGCAACCGGACCGAAGCTGGCAACGACGGGCAGGCCATCGGCCTTGGCGGAAAGCAACGCGGCGCGGATTTCTTCGGACGCGGTGACAGAACCGCCGCCGGAATCGACCCGCACCACCAGCGCCTTGATGTCGTCGTTCTTGGCCAGCGCTTCTTCCAGCGCCTGGCGAATGGTGGCGCTGCCGGCGGTGCCGCGCGGTGCTTCGCCATCGACGATGTTGCCGGTGACATAGACGACGCCGACGGCATCGCCGCGTTCACCCATCGTTCGCCCCGTGGCCGACAGGTAATTGGCCAGCGTGACGCCGCTGTAGTGGCCCCATTCGCTCAGATCATCTTCGCCGACCAGCTTGATCATGGCGGCGTCGAAATCCTCGCGGCTGCCCAGTTGATCGACCAGCCCGGCATCGAGCGCGGCCTTGGCGCTGTCGCCGCCGAACTTGCCCATGCGTTGCGGCAACTGGGCGATATAGGCAGCCACATCGGCCTTTGGCCGCAGGCGTTTGGCATCGGAAAGCCAGCTGCCCCACAAGCTGCCCGCCAGCGCCTGATCGGCTGCCTTGGCTTCGGGTGAGGCGCTGGTGCGGGTGAACGGTTCGACGAAGGATTTGTAGGTGCCGACGCGGAAGACGTTGACATCGATCTGCAGTTTTTCGAGGGCGCGGGCGAAATAAAGCCGCGATCCGCCCGGGCCGGTGAT
>NZ_JBDNFM010000177.1:0-4587 GCF_041689835.1 Sandarakinorhabdus sp. | reverse complement strand
GGCCAGCACCGCAACTGGTTTGCCATCAAGCTGCGCCGCCTTGGGGCTGCGCGAATCGGTGTGAAAGCGCAGCGTTGCGGCAGCGGCATCGGCCTTGCGCAGCACCATTATCCGGGCCTGCGGCAGGCCATCTGCATCGACACTGCACACCGCCGGCGTGTGCAGCGGGCTTTTCCGGTCTGCCCCGCCGCGCACCAGCAGGCTCCAGGCATGGGCCAGTATTTCGGGAAGATCGTCAGTTTCGGGCCTCATTTCACTTTGCTCACTTAATCTCGACAATGGCGTCCACTTCCACCGGCCAGCCGCGCGGCAGGCTGCCGGCGCCGGCGGCGACGCGCGGCGCCTTGCCGGCATTACCAAAAGCCGTGACCATCACTTCGGAAAAGCCGTTCATCACTTCGGGGTGCTGGGTGAAATCAGGCGTGGAGTTCACCAGCCCCATCACCTTGACCACCCGCTTGACCCGGCTGAGCTCACCCAATTCGGCCTTCAACGTGGCCAGCATGCACAGGGCCACGCCGGCAGCATTGGCCTTGCCGGCAGCCACGTCCATCGTCGCGCCCAGCTTGCCGGTGGCCTTGGCCGGGCATTCGCCGTGGCCGGCGAGAAACAGCAATTTGCCCACGCGCGCGGCCGGCACATACAGGCCGATGGGCGCGTTGGCCGGCGGCAACGTGAGGCCGGCGGCAGCGAGGCGCTGTTCGGGCGTTTCGGGTGCAGCAGCAACAGGGGCCGGTGCGGCAATCAGCAACGTGAGGGCTAACAGGGCAGCGCGCATCGGTTCCGGTTCCTTGCTTGGGATGATGCCGTGGCCTAGCATCCTTGCCATAGCATACCAACAGGGGAGGGCGGGGCCATGCGCCGCGCCATAGTTGCCATGATCCTTGCCGCATCGACGCATGTTTCCGGTCACGCCCAGGACGGGCAGCAAAGCGCGGCGCAAACCGATCCCGCCGCCTTGGGCTGGATGCAGGGCCACCCGGTGCCGGCCGAACGCCAGGTGCGCTGGGACGATGGCTCGATGTGGCGGTTTCCGCAGCTGCGCTGGAGCTATTCGCACATGCGCGATCTGGTGCCGACAGCCAGCATTCCGCGCGGCGGCGCCGTGAGTGAATTGCCGCGCGCGCTGCGGAACGATCTTGATGACGTGAGGCTGACCACGCTGGACGGCACCGCCATGAGCTGGCTGGAATCGCTCGCTGCCACCTACACCGATGCCATCCTGGTGATGAAAGACGGCAAGCTGGTGTATGAACGCTGGTTTGGCGTCACCACGCCGGAAACCCAGCATATCCTGTTTTCCGTAACGAAAAGCTTTGTCGGCACGTTGGATGAAACGCTGATCGATGAAGGCCGGATCGATCCGCAGGCCAGTGCCGCCAGCCTTGTCCCTGAACTTCAGGCTAGCGGCCTCGGCGATGCGACCGTGCGGCACATCCTTGACATGCGCACCGGGCTTGATTTTTCCGAAGATTATGTCCCCGGCCATTCCGGATTGACCGACGTGCAGCGCATGAGCATCGCGGGCGCCTGGCTGCCGCGCCAGGCGGAATATCACGGCCCCGATGGCCATCACGCCTTTGCCGCCAGCCTTGGCAGCAATGCAGCCCACGGCGGCGATTTCGTTTACCGCACCCCCAACACCACCGCCCTGCAGTGGATCATCGAACGGATGACCGGGCAAAGCCTGGCCGAGCAGATTCGTGACCGCTATTGGTCAAAGCTGGGCATGGAACAGGACGCCGCCATCGGCGTTGACCGGCTGGGCGGCGGCTTTGGCGGCGGCGGCCTGATGGCGTCGCTGCGTGATATTGCGCGCTTTGGCGAGATGATGCGGTTGGGTGGGCGCTGGCCAGATGGCAACGAGTTGGTGCAGATCGTGCCGCCGGCTGCGGTCGATCGCATCTTCAAGGGCGGCTGCCCCGCCGCCTTTGCCCAGCTCCAGTATCCCGGCAATCTGGACGGCAACTATGGAAGCCAATGGTGGCACCGCGCTGGCGGCCAATTGATGGCGCTTGGGGTGCACGGCCAGGGCATTTACATCGACAAAACGGCCGGCATCGTCATCGCCCGGCTGGGCAGCCATCCGGTGGCCGGCAATCGCGGCAACATGGCTGTGACGATGCCTGCATATGATGCCATCGTGGCGGCGCTGGTTTAACCGGCGCTGTTGACCAGCCGCATTGCGCCGGGTTCCAGCGTGGTCAGCGCGCGTGTCGCCATGCGCGGCACATCGGCCGACCCAGCAGCGAGGACTTCATCCAGAATGCGCGTTGCCGCCGTGCAGAAGCGGCGGCGATCGGGCACGCTGGCAAAGCCGTTATAAAGCCGGGTCATTGCCACATCATGGCGGGCGATGCCGGCGCTGCCGAACTGTTGGCGGTATCGTGCCTGCTCGGCGGCGTAAACATCGTCCAGCAAGCTGCGATGAACTTTGAGCATGCGATTGTAACCGGCTGTGATAATTTGATCCTTGCACAGCAGCGCGGCAACATTAAGCCCGCCGCGCAAGGCCCAGACGACATTGGCGGCAGCCGGGCCTTCGATCGCGGGCGCCGGCCCTGGTCCCGGCGGCGGGGTGGGGCGAATGACGTCGACGCGTGTGGGCGGTGCGCTGCTGCATCCGGCGACCAACCCCAGCAACACCAGCGCCGCGCTCCCCGGTCGCATGGTCACCCTTCTGATCCCTGTCATCCGACGCTCTCCCGGTGTTCACCTTGCCTCGATGTAACTAAAAGCGCAGATGCTTTCCGGAGGCTGAACAAATCTGATTGTCTCAGGCAGCCGCTGCCAGCCAAGTGCCAACCTGATGCAGATCGTCAGCCACCGCGAGCAGCAGCGGGGTAATTGCAGGCGTGGCCGGCAGCAGATCGGGCACCATGATCACCGGCACCCCGGCTGCATGGGCGGCGATGATGCCGTTGTGGCTGTCTTCCAGCGCCAGCGCCGCAGCCGGCGCAATGCCCAGCCGGTGTGCGGCCAGCAGATAAGGTTCGAGATGGGGCTTGCCGTTCGTCACATCGTCGCCGGAGATGATTGTTGCAAAGCCGTCGAGCAGGCCAGCACCGCGCAGATAGGTGCGTGCAGCAGCCCCATCGGTTGACGTCACCAGCGCGCGGGGAATGTTGGCTGCGTCAATCTGGGCGATCAATGCTGCAGCGCCGGTTTTCAGCGGCCGCTGCGCCCCCCAGTCGGCCGTCATGCGGCGCCCCACCCCGTCGCGCACGGCGGTGTAGTCCAACCCGGTGCCAAAGCGTGCCAGCATGATCGCGTGGCTCGCCGGTTCGGGCCGGCCAATCAGCGCGGCATAGTCCGCGTTTGTCATCACAAAACCCAGATCGGCCATCACTGCGATCATGGCGCTACGAATCAGCCGCTCAGTATTGAGCAGTAGCCCATCCATGTCGAACAGGATGGCAACGGGGCGGACAGAGATCACGGCGAAAGGGCAATCAGGCCGGCTGCTGTGTGCGTGCCGCCGCGATGCGGGCCTTCCAATCAGCCGGGCCGGTCTGGTGGACGCTGGTGCCTTCAGAATCGACCGCAACAGTTACTGGCATATCCTTGACGTCAAACTCATAAATTGCCTCCATGCCAAGATCCTCGAACGCCACCACGCGGGCAGCCTTGATGGCCTTGGCAACCAGATAGGCGGCGCCGCCCACGGCCATCAAATAGGCCGCCTTGTGGCGCTTGATTGCCTCGATGCCCATGGGGCCGCGTTCGGCCTTGCCGATCATGGCGATCAGGCCGGTTTGCGCCAGCATCACTTCGGTGAACTTGTCCATGCGGGTGGCGGTGGTGGGGCCGGCGGGGCCAACCACTTCATCGCGCACCGGATCGACCGGGCCGACATAATAGATGACGCGGTTGGTGAAATCGACCGGCAGCGTCTCGCCGCGCGCCAGCATTTCGGTCATGCGCTTGTGGGCGGCGTCGCGGCCGGTGAGCATCTTGCCGTTTAACAGCAGCCGGTCGCCCGGCTTCCAGCTCGCCACGTCGGCCGGGGTGAGTGTGTCCAGATTGACCGGTATCGAGGCTTTGTCCGGTGTCCAGTTCACCTGCGGCCAGTCTTCGAGACGCGGCGGCTCCAGATAGGCGGGGCCATTGCCGGTGAGCGTGAAATGCGCGTGACGGGTGGCGGCGCAGTTGGGGATCATGGCGACCGGCTTCGATGCGGCGTGGGTCGGCGTATCGAGGATCTTCACGTCGAGGATGGTGGAAAGCCCGCCCAGCCCCTGCGCGCCGATGCCAAGATCATTGACGGCGTCGAACAGCTCAATGCGCATTTCCTCGATTGGCGATTTTGGCCCTCGGGCTTTGAGTTCGGCCATGTCGATGGGCTCCATCAAGGCTTCCTTGGCCAGGATCATCGCCTTTTCCGCGGTTCCGCCGATACCGATGCCGAGCATGCCGGGCGGGCACCAGCCGGCGCCCATCAATGGCACAGTGTTCACCACCCAATCGCGGATGGAATCGCTCGGGTTGAGCATGGCAAACTTGGATTTGTTTTCCGAACCGCCGCCCTTGGCTGCCACGGTGATTTCGACATGGTCGCCCGGCACCAGTTCGATATGGACAACGGCG
>NZ_JBDNFM010000176.1:0-3932 GCF_041689835.1 Sandarakinorhabdus sp. | reverse complement strand
CTGATGGGCTGCCATTCCACCCTGTTCGGCCCAGTGAAATATGCCATCCTGCCCCAACATCTGCGCAAGGATGAGCTGCTCGCCGGCACCGGCCTGGTAGAAGGCGCGACGTTCGTGGCCATCTTGCTGGGCCAGGTGGCGGGCGGGCTGCTGGCAACGCAAGCGGTCGGGCCGATTACGCTGGGCATCGCGGTGCTGGGCTGGCTGGCGGCGCGCTTCATTCCGCCGGCGCCGCCGGAACCCGGGCGCGACCTGAACTGGAACCCGATTTCCAGCAATCGCGCCGCGCTGGGCCATGCCTTTGCCAACCGCCGGCTGTTGATTGCCACGCTGGCGATTTCCTGGTTCTGGGCGCTGGGCGCTGTTTACACCAGCCAGTTCGTGCCGTTGGCGAGGAACGACATGGGGGGCACCGAAGGCGTCGCCACGCTGTTCCTCGCCGCCTTTTCGGTGGGCATTGCGGTGGGTTCGGTGGCGGTGGGGCGCTGGCTGAAGGGCCGGGTTTCCACCCGGCTGTGCGGCGCGGCCGGGGCGGCGATGGCGCTGGCCGGGGTTGATCTGTGGTTTGCCATTGGCGCAGTGGGGGCGGCGCCCAAGGATGTCGCCGCCTTTTTTGCTGTTGCTGCCGGCTGGCGTGTGCTGACCGATTTGACGGTGCTGGCGCTGGCCGGCGGGGTGTTTTCGGTGCCGCTATATGCTGTGTTGCAGACGGCGGGTGACGCCGGCAGCCGCGCCAGCGCGATTGCTGCCAACAACATCATCAACAGCCTGTTTCAGGTGACAGCCGTTCTGGGCGCCGGGGCTGCGGTGGGCGCCGGCTTGGGCGTACCGCTGGTGTTGATGCTGGCCGGGCTTACGGTGCTGCTGCTGTTGCCGGCGCTGATCCGGTTGGAGCGGTCGGCATAGCGACTATCCCCATGCCTGCTATCCATTGCCGAATCAGCGCCGCGCCTTCTTCATGCACCAGCGAACGGCCGAACTGCGGCATCATGATACCGGGTTCGGATGCGAGAATGCGGTGCAGCAGGATCGATTTGTCGGGCTGGCCGGGCAGGATGGAAAATTCATGGCCGCCCGAACCGCGCCCCGCCGCCACCGGGCGTTTGAGCACGCCCAGATGCGCGGGCACTGTTTCTTCCGGCACCAGATACAGCCCGGAATTGGAGGCAAACCCGGCCCGGCTGTGACAGTGGCTGCAGTTGACCGCAAGATAGGCCCGGGCGCGCGCGTCCAGCGGTTCCGATGGGTCGTCCCAGCGCGCCAGTTTCGGCCAGCCCGCCGTCGGTAGCCCGGCCAGCCGGCCCGATGCCGCCCATGTCATCAACTGGTTGCCGCCCGATCCGTGCAGGCCGCCATTCAGATTGCCCGCTGTCGGGCCAATGGGGGTGATGGCGTCGCCGTCCTGATGGCAGGTTTTGCACTGGTTCTGGTTGGGGACGGCATAGTCGATGGTGCGGGGCTGGCCGTGCGTGTCGATGAACTGCACCGCCAGCTTGGCCCCGGCGCGCTTCAAAACCGCGCCGCCGTCCTGCTCGACGTAGCTCAGGGCCGCCCAGCCGGCCGGGCGGTGGATGAGCAGGCGGGTTTCAACCGGGCGCAGGGCTTGGCCTGGCCGCCTGAGATCGGCCGCGAAGGCAAAGCGCTTGACCAGCACGGTGCCCACCGGAAACGTCAACGCGCCGGTGGCCCGATACGTCGCCTTTGTTTCCGGCGGCAGCCAGGCAAAGCGGAATTTTTCGGCGCCATCGGAAAACAGCGGCGTGTTCAGCGTGTAGGGCCGCACGCCCGGTGCCGGGCGCCCCTGTGCATCGAACAGGCCGTAATCGGCGAGGCGCGGCGCATCTGCACAAAGCAGCAGATCAGCCTGCACCACCGGGGCGGGTGCGGCGCCCAGCAACAACAGCGCAAGCACCGCCCGCTTCATCGGCTGCGGGCTTCCAATGCGGCCGGCAGCACGATGGCCGGGCGATTGCTTGCAGTGACCGAAACCGGGGCCATCATTGCCGGCTTGGCTGCGCTGGCCCGTGTGCCCTGCACGCCCAGATTGAGCGTGATGCCCGCTGCATCGCTGCGGATGTCGCCGTCGGTCACGCGTTCACCTCCGCCCGGCACGGCGTAACGGGTGACGCCGTCCCACATCACCGGCGGCAGCGTGCCGCCCACGGCCGCGGCAATTTCCTTGCCGCCGGCAAAGGCCGGGGCCTTGCCGTTGTCCATGAAATGATTGCCCACCACGGTCACGCCGCGCGGCAACGGGTTGTAGGCCTTGTAGGTGAAGGCCTGGGTATAGGCGACGATCATCACGGCGCTGCCATTGTTGCCCATCACGTGATTGCCGCTCACCAGCACACCGGAATTGGCCATCACCATGATGCCGGTGCCCGATGGCACGCCGGCAACGATATTGCCCGGCGCAGCAAAATTCACGTGGTTGTTGGCGATCACCTGATTGTTGGCCAATCGCACGTTGCGGCCGCCCTGCTGCGGCAAATCGGGCAGATCGAAAACCAGGATGCCGCCGGCGTTGTTCGTGGCGGTGTTGCCAGTCACGTCGGCATCATAGCTGTTTTCGATCTCGATGCCCGCCACGTTCATTTCGGCGCGGCTGCCGCGCACGATGATGTTCTGCGACTGGCCCACGTAAATTCCGGCATCCGAAGCGCCCATCACCACCGCCCGGTCGATCAGCACGTTTTTCGAACTGACCGGATACAGGCCATAGGCGCCGTTGGTGGATTTGGGCCCGCCGGTCCATTCCACCCGCAGATTGACCAGCGCGATGCCGTCGCTGCCCTTGGATTTGATGCCGTTGCCGGCGGCGTTTTCCACGGCCAGATCGCGCACCACCACATTGTCCGACGTGATCAGCAGGCCTTCGCCGGCCACTTTTTGGGCGGTGAAATCCAGGATGGTCGCACCCGGCCCGTCGCCCTTCACAGTGACACCATCGACATCCAGCGACAGGCCATCCGCGAGGCGGTAGCGGCCGGCGGCGATATGGACGGTGTCACCCGGCTGCGCCTCGATCAACGCGGTTTGCAGCTTTTCCTGCGCATTGCCGCCCAGAATGTTTGGTGGCCCGACATGAATGACGCGTGCCTGTGCCAGCGTGGTGCTGGCCAGCGCCGCTGCGATCAGTAGCGAAATCCGCATGAAATGGTTCCTCCCCGTGAGCATTTGTTGCGCCTGAGTTTCTGTCCATCCGGTCTTTGGCTCAAGCTCTGATTTCAGCCGTTAACGCCCATTTATCGCATTGCTGCGCCAGCTTTGATACTCAGAGACAATGCATGTCCTGATTCCCGCCCTGAAAATTCACGGCCTGGCAAAGGCCTTCGATGGTTTTCAAGCCGTGAACGGCCTCGATCTGGTGGTACCGGCCGGGCAGATTTTTGCGCTGCTCGGCCCCAATGGCGCCGGCAAGACGACGACGCTGCGCATGGTCACGGGCCTTGCCCGGCCGGATGCAGGGGACATCAGCGTGTTCGGCACCGATGCGCTGGCCGATCCGATTGCCGCCAAACGCCTGATCGCCTGGCTCCCCGACGAGCCATTGCTGTACGACAAGCTGACCCCGATCGAATATCTCGCCTTCATCGCCGGCCTGTGGGGCGTGCCCGCTGCCGATGCGCAGCCGCGCGCCGAAGCGCTGCTGAAACGCCTGACGCTGTGGGACAAGCGCGACATCCGCTGCGAGGGATTTTCGCGCGGGATGAAGCAGAAACTGGCGCTGGCCGGCGCGCTGATCCACGAACCGCGCCTGCTGATCCTCGATGAACCCCTCACCGGCCTCGATGCCGCTGCTGCAAGGTCGGTGAAGGATATATTGCTTGAACAGGTCGCCGCCGGCGGCACCGTGATCCTCACCACTCATATTCTCGAAGTGGCGGAACGCATTGCCCAGCGCATCGGCATCATCCGCGCCGGCCGGCTGG
>NZ_JBDNFM010000175.1:0-2398 GCF_041689835.1 Sandarakinorhabdus sp. | reverse complement strand
GCCATGTTTTCAAACACGGCTTCGATGATCAGGTCGCAATCGGCGAGGTCTTCCATGTTGAGCGTCGGCGTCAAGCGGCCCATGCGCGCCTCCACCTCGTCCATGCTGAAGCGGCCCTTTTTCGCGCTGTTCTCGTAATTCTTGCGGATGACGCCAACGCCGCGGTCCAGCGCGTCCTGCTTCATTTCGACGATTGTGACGGGGATGCCGACCGACAGGAAGTTCATTGAAATGCCGCCGCCCATGGTGCCGGCGCCGATCACGCCAACCTTTTTCACCGGCAGAGGCTGCATGTCGGCGGGCAAGCCGTCGATCTTGGCGGCGGCGCGTTCGGCAAAGAAGACATGGCGCTGCGCGGCCGATTGCAGCCCGGTCATCAGTGTCATGAATTCGCTGCGTTCCACCTTCATGCCGCCTTCAAAGGGCAGCGCGACCGCCGCTTCGATGCACTTGATGTTGGCTTCCGGTGCTTCAAAGCCCTTGAATGCCTTGGCATTGGCCTTGCGGAATTCGGCAAAGAACGGTGCCAGTTCGGCTGCGCTGCCGCCCAGTTTGCTGGCGTCGTCGCGTACCTTTTTCAGCGGGCGGTTTTCGGCAACGATGCGGCGGGCGAAAGCCACGGCGCCGGCAGTCAGGTCGCCGTCCACCACTTCGTCTACCAAACCGGTGGCCAGGGCATCGCGGGCGTTCATCTGGGTGCCGCTGGTCACCATTTCGGTGGCCTTTTTTGCGCCAACGATGCGCGGCAAACGTTGCGTGCCGCCGGCGCCGGGCAGCAGGCCCAATTTCACTTCGGGCAAGCCGAACTTGGCCTTGGCGTCGCTCACCCGGTAATGCGCGCACAGCGCCACTTCGAGCCCGCCGCCCAGTGCGGTGCCATGGATCGCGGCGATCACCGGTACAGGGGAGCTTTCCATCGCATCCTGCACGGCCGGCAGCGAGGCACCGCGCGGCGGCTTGCCGAATTCCGAAATGTCGGCGCCGGCAATGAAGGTGCGGCCGGCGCAGACCAGCACAGCGGCCTTCACCGCTGCGTCAGTGGCAATGGCGGCAAAGGCACCGGCCAGGCCATCGCGCACATCGGCGGACAGCGCGTTCACCGGCGGTGAATTCACCGTGACGATGGCGATTTCGCCATCCTTGGACAGATCGACGACATTGTTGATGGCGGCCATGACAATTTTCTCCCCGAAAACATGAATTGCTGCATGCCTAGCACCTGTTGCGCGCGATTGCAGCCTTGTGGATAGGCCAGTATTTGCGTAGTTTCCTTATCAATGGCCGTAAAACTTACCTTGCAACAGTTGATGTCGCGCGCCGCCTTGCCGGCGGTGTGCATGGCTGTGGCCAGCTATTTTTCCTTCCACGCCCTGTCAGGGCCCACCGGCTATGCCGCCTGGCGCGAATACAGAGACCAGCGGGCAACGCTGCAACAGGCCGTGCAAACCAGCGAGGAACATCAGGCCGCGCTGCAACGCCGGCTCGTGCTGCTGGATCCGCGCCATGTCGATCCCGACTTGGCCGACGAACTGGTGCGCCTCAATCTCGATCTGGTAAAACCGGACGAAGTGATCGTGCCGCTCCCACCGGCCTCGCCGGTACCATCCGCCGCCACCTACTGATTGCCCAAACTGCGCTTGAATAGCGAGGGATTAACCTATCCGGCACACAGCGCCGGATAGGGGGTTGTGGCGACGCGCTGCGACAATTTATACCTGCGTGGTTACGCCAGTGAAAGGTGATTATCTTGTCACGCAGCCCCGGCCGCAAGGCAGCTTCCGCTTCGACCCATCCCAACTGGCCGCGCCCTGAGGAACCGGAACGGTTCGCCGCGACGCGTGATCAGTTGGTCGACATGTACCGCCAGATGGTGTTGATCCGCCGTTTCGAAGAACGCGCCGGGCAGCTGTATGGCATGGGCCAGATAGGCGGTTTCTGTCATCTGTACATCGGCCAGGAAGCCGTGGTGGTGGGCATGCAAGCCGAATTGCAGCGCGGGGACAGCATCATCACCGGCTACCGCGATCACGGCCACATGCTGGCGTGCGGCATCAATTCCAAGGCGGTGATGGCGGAATTGACCGGTCGCGCGGCCGGCATCAGCCGCGGCAAAGGCGGTTCCATGCACATGTTCAGCGTGGAACATGGCTTTTTTGGCGGCCACGGCATCGTGGCGGCGCAGGTGCCATTGGGAACCGGGCTGGCCTTTGCCCACAAATACAAGGGCGACGGGCATCTGGCGGTCACCTATTTTGGTGATGGTGCGTCCAACCAGGGCCAGGTGTATGAAAGCTTCAACATGGCCGAACTGTGGAAGCTGCCAGTGATATTCGTCATTGTAAACAACCAATATGCCATGGGCACTTCGGTCAACCGCTCCAGTTCCGAAGACCAGTTG
>NZ_JBDNFM010000174.1:0-4035 GCF_041689835.1 Sandarakinorhabdus sp. | reverse complement strand
GTGAAGAACATGATCACCGGTGCCGCGCAGATGGACGGCGCTATCCTGGTGGTTTCGGCCACCGACGGCCCGATGCCGCAAACCCGTGAGCACATCCTGCTCGCCAAGCAGGTTGGCGTGCCGCAGATGGTCGTGTTCATGAACAAGGTCGATCTGGTTGACGATCCGGAAATCCTCGAACTCGTCGAGCTGGAAATCCGCGAACTGCTGTCCAAGTATGATTTCGACGGTGACAACATCCCGATCATCGCTGGTTCGGCCGTTAAGGCACTGGATGGCACCAACGAAGAAATCGGCCGCGCTGCCGTGCTCAAGCTGATGGCTGCCGTTGACAGTTGGATCCCGCAGCCGGAGCGTCCGCTGGACAAGCCGTTCCTGATGCCTATCGAAGACGTGTTCTCGATCTCGGGCCGCGGCACCGTGGTTACCGGCCGCGTTGAAAGCGGTATCGTCAAGGTGGGTGAAGAAATCGAGATCGTCGGCATCCACGACACCCGCAAGACGGTGTGCACCGGCGTCGAAATGTTCCGCAAGCTGCTCGATCAGGGTCAGGCTGGCGACAATATCGGTGCGCTGCTGCGCGGCGTGGGCCGTGAAGACGTGGAGCGCGGCCAGGTGCTGTGCAAGCCCGGCTCGATCAAGCCGCACACCGAGTTCACCGCCGAGGTGTACGTGCTGTCGAAGGATGAAGGTGGCCGTCACACGCCGTTCTTCGCCAACTATCGCCCACAGTTCTACTTCCGCACCACCGATGTCACTGGCACCGTCGAGTTGCCGGAAGGCACCGAGATGGTGATGCCCGGCGACAACGTGCAGCTGAAGGTCAAGTTGATCGCTCCGATCGCCATGGATCAGGGTCTGCGCTTCGCCATTCGCGAAGGCGGCCGCACTGTTGGTGCCGGCGTGGTTGCATCCATTATCAAGTGAGTGTAAAGGGCCGCTTCCCCTGTGGAGCGGCCCTGATTCGTTGATACGCATTTCGTGCTGCATCAACACCAGTCGGCCTCCGCGGCTTCAAATCGGGGGATGAAATTCCAAGCGGCCGGTGTAACCCCGACCATCCGTCAGGGTCGCGCCGGTTTGCTTTGTTTGAACGCTGTTTTACAAGATTGGTACCATGGACGCTCAGAACATCCGCATTCGCCTGAAGGCTTTTGACCATCGTGTGCTCGATCTGGCCACCGGTGAGATTGCCGACACCGCCAAGCGGACCGGTGCTGCCATCCGTGGTCCGATTCCGCTGCCGACGCGCTTCGAGAAGTTCACTGTGAACCGCTCGCCGCACGTCGACAAAAAGAGCCGTGAACAGTTTGAGGTGCGCACCTACAAGCGTCTCCTTGATATTGTTGATCCCACCCCGCAAACGGTTGACGCGCTGATGAAGCTCGATCTGGCCGCAGGCGTGGACGTGGAAATCAAGCTCGGCAAGTAACCGACCATCCAAATACGCGGAGCGACTTTGGAAGGGTCACGCCCCTCTCCGGCAACGCCGGGGACCTGGAAACGGGAGGGGGCCTCTGATGAAAGGAATTGGATCATGCGCATAGGCGTGATCGCTAAGAAAATGGGAATGACGCGGATTTTCCGCGATGATGGCCGGCACGTTCCGGTCACCGTTCTCGCACTCGAAAACAACCAGGTCGTGGCGGTGAAGACCGACGAGACCGATGGTTACAACGCCGTGCAGCTTGGCGCCGGCACCAAGAAAGCCAAGAATACCACGAAGCCAGAACGCGGTCATTTCGGCAAGGCCGAAGTGGAGCCCAAGGCCAAGGTAGCGGAATTCCGTGTGGCGGCTGATGCCCTGCTGGAGCCGGGCGCCACGATTGCTGCTGATCACTTCATTCCCGGCCAGATGGTTGATGTCACAGGCATTAGCCAGGGCAAGGGTTTTGCCGGGGTCATGAAGCGCTGGAATTTCGGCGGTCTGCGTGCCACGCACGGCGTGTCGGTGTCGCACCGTTCGCACGGCTCGACCGGGCAGCGTCAGGATCCGGGCAAGGTCTTCAAGGGCAAGAAGATGGCCGGCCACATGGGCGCCCGTCAGCGGACTCAGCAAAACCTTGAAATCGTGTCGACTGATGTGGAGCGCGGTCTGATCTTCGTGATGGGCTCGGTGCCCGGCTCGAAGGGTGGCTGGTTGCTCATCAAGGACGCGGTCAAGTTGCCGCGCAATGGCGATGCGCCTTACCCGGCTGCCCTGAAGGCAGTCGCCAACGACGCCGTGGTTGTGGATGTGGCTGAAGCCGCTCCCGCCGCCGGCGACGAAAACACGGAGGCCTGATCATGAAGATTCAGGTGAAGACCCTGACCGCGGCTGATGCCGGCGAGCTGGAACTGTCGGACGCTGTGTTCGGCAAGGAGCCACGCCTCGACATCTTGCACCGTGTTGTTACCTGGCAGCTGGAAAAGCGTCGCGGCACCGCCCGCAAGGCGCGTGAACGCAGCGAAGTCGCACGGACGGGGAAAAAGCTGGGCAACCAGAAGGGCGGCGGCAAGGCTCGTCACGGTAACCGCGCAGCGCCGCAGTTCATCGGCGGCGGCAAGGCCCATGGTCCGCGCAAGCGTGATTTCGATCCGTCGCTGAACAAGAAGATCCGTCGTCTTGGTCTGGCCACCGCGCTGTCGGTGAAAGCCCAGGAAGGCAAGCTGATCGTGGTTGACGACCTTAATCTCGGCGACGCCAAGACTAAGGCCTTCATCGCCTCGATGACCGCGCTGGGCATTACGTCCGGGTTGTTCATCGACGGCGCTGCGGTCGACGTTGGCTTTGCCCGCGCTTCGGCGAACGTGCCGCACATCGATGTGCTGCCAGCGATTGGCGCCAACGTTTATGACATCCTCAAACACGACACGCTGGTGCTGACCCGCGCTGCTGTTTTGGCATTGGAGGCCCGGGTCAATGGCTAACATCGATCTCAAGCACTACGACGTGGTCGTGAAGCCGGTGATTACCGAGAAATCGACTTTGGTGTCAGAGTATAACCAGGTCGTCTTCCAGGTTGCCAAGGATTCCACCAAGCCGCAGATCAAGGCTGCAATCGAAGCGCTGTACGGCGTCAAGGTGCTGGCCGTGAACACGATGATCGCCAAGGGCAAGACCAAGCGTTGGAAGGGGCAGGAATACCGCCGCTCCGACGTGAAGAAGGCCGTGGTGACGGTTGCCGATGGCGACCGCATCGACGTTACCACCAGTATCTGAGGGCAGGGACGGGAACCATGGCACTCAAGAAATTCAATCCAACCAGCCCCGGCCAACGCGGCCTGGTGTTGATCGATCGCTCGGCCTTGTTCAAGGGCCGGCCGGTCAAGATGCTCACCGAAGGTCTGAAGAAGACCGGCGGCCGCAACAACAAAGGCCACGCCACGGCGCGCGGCATTGGTGGCGGTCACAAGCGGTTGTACCGCGTGGTCGACTTCAAACGTCGCCTGTGGGACGTCGCTGCCACCGTCGAACGTCTGGAATACGACCCTAACCGGTCGGCCTTCATCGCTTTGGTGAAATATGCCGACAAGGACGGGACCGTTGCCTACATCATCGCACCGCAGCGCCTGAATATTGGCGACAGCGTCATTGCCGGCAAAAAAGTCGACGTGAAGCCGGGCAATGCGATGGAAATCGGCCAGATGCCCGTGGGCACCATAGTCCACAACGTCGAGCTGAAGCCCGGCAAGGGCGGCCAGATGGCCCGCGCCGCCGGCACCTTCGTGCAGGTTGTTGGCCGCGACAAGGGCATGGTCATCATCCGCCTGAACTCGGGTGAGCAGCGTTATGTCCGTGCCGAGTGCATGGCCACCGTTGGCGCTGTGTCCAACCCGGACAACAGCAACCAGAACCTCGGCAAGGCTGGCCGCAATCGCTGGTTGGGCTATCGTCCGCTGACGCGCGGCGTGGCCAAGAACCCGGTCGATCACCCGCACGGCGGCGGCGAAGGCCGCACCTCGGGCGGTCGCCATCCGGTTACCCCGTGGGGCAAGCCGACCAAGGGTGCCAAGACTCGTTCGAACAAGGCGACGGATTACATGATCATCCGT
>NZ_JBDNFM010000173.1:0-11969 GCF_041689835.1 Sandarakinorhabdus sp. | reverse complement strand
GATGCCATCATAGAAACCCTGGCGCGCCAGCGTGGTGATGCGTGTCACATGGCCGGGCGCCACATCGCTGCGCAGCGTGATGACGACATCGCCGCCGGCGTTGCTGCCGTTGTCGAGGGTGAGGGTAAGCGTGGTCGGCGCGTCGGCCATGAGGAGACTCCGTCTTGGGGGGCAAAACGCAGCCTCTAGCCGTTCAGCCGGTGCGCCTCAAGCCGTTCCCGCAAGGCCGGCGGAATCGGCGCCGGGCCGGTTGCCGGATCGCGGTGCACCAGCACACTGTCACACAACGCGATGCAAATGCCGTCCTGAAACGCCGCCATCGCTACGGTAAAGCTGCTGTTGCCGATACGGGCGATGGCATGGGTTACGGTGACGGGCGCGGGATAACTGCCTTCTGCCAGATAATCGATGCTGACATTGGCCACCACAAAGCTCGATCGCCGCTCGCCGGTTGCCGGTACGGCTGGCCCGGCGCGGAGGAAGCGCACGCGGGTTTCTTCAAAAAACCGGGCAAAGGCCACGTTGTTGAGATGGCCGTTGACATCCATATCGGCAAAGCGGGTTTCGAGCGTCAGGCTGGCCGGATAGGCGGCCGGGTCAAGCCGGCCCCGATCTCCCCTCATCGCATCTTGTACTGGATCGGCAGCGCCTTCAGCCCTGACACAAAATTGGCAACGCTGAGCTGGGGGGCGCCGCTGAGGGCGATTTCATCCAGACGCGGCAGCAATTCGGCGAACAGCGCCCGGATTTCCATGCGCGCCAGATGCAGCCCCAGGCATTGGTGCACGCCGTTGCCGAACGCCGTCTGCGGGTTGCTGGCACGGTCCACCCGGAACGCGAACGGGTCTTCGAACACCGATTCGTCGCGGTTGCCCGACCAGTAAAACAGCGCAACCGCTTCACCGGCCTTGATCATCTTGCCGCCCACCACGGTGTCAGCCACGCACGTGCGCATGAAATGCTTCACCGGCGTCACCCAGCGGATCATCTCCTCGATAGCGCCGGGGATCAGCGACGGATCGGCCTGCAGCTTGGCCATCTCCGCCGGGTTGCGCGTCAGCGCCAGCAAGCCGCCCGAGGCGCTGCTGCTGGTGGTGTCGTGGCCGGCGGTGACGGTGATGGCGAAATAGCTGATGGCCTCCAGCATGCCGATGGGTTCACCGTCCACCACCCCTTGCGCGATCACCGTGGACAGATCATCGCGCGGATTGGCGCGGCGATCGGCCAGCACCTCGCCGAAATAGGCGAAGAACTGCTGCACCAGCGCAAAGATATCGACCTGCGGGTTGCCGGTGGCTTCGGGGCCTCCCAAGCCCTGCGTCAGGATGCGGCTGCGCGCCACCACATCCGGGTCTTGCGGCCCAAAAATCTCCTGCGTCATCTGCAGCATGCGGTTTTCGTCTTCCGCCGGCAGGCCCAGGATCATCATGATCACCCGCAGCGGATACCACAGCGCCACTTCATTGACGAAATCGCAGGTTCCGCCCAGTGCCGCCATCCGGTCCACATGCGCCTTGGCAATCGCGGCGATCTGCGGTTCCAGTTTCTTCAGGTTTTGCGGCATGAACCATGTGTGTGTGATGCGCCGCAGCTTCATGTGCAGCGGATCGTCCAGATCGACCAGCGTGCGGAACAAATGGGTGTCACCGGTGGTGGCCTTCACCCAGTCTTCGGCCTCGACGGGGCTCAGATAGGTGCGTTGGCGGTTGATGAAGCGGTCGTTGGCCTTGGAAATCGCCACGATATCGGCATGGCGGGTGATCGACCAGAACGGGCGGAAACCCTTGGGCTCGGTCCAGTGCACCGGATCTTCGGCGCGCAGTTTGCTGTAGGCCGCGTGGATGCTTTCATCCGCGTACGCCGCCGGGTTGACGAGGGTGTCGTCAATGGTGTCGCTACTGAAACCGGGGAACGGCATCTTGGAGGATTCCTGGACGGTCACTGCTGGCGACCCCTGGCCTGCACGGCACTGCGCGCGGCCTCGACCTGTGCAGCTGAAACCTGTGAATTGGCAGCGGTCGAACGCTCCGCCTCCAGCGCCATCGCCTCGCCGAACGGCAATTCATAGCCATCGCCAATCAGGCGTTTGTAAGCGCGGGAAAATTCTGGCGCGATGCCGGCCATGTCGTGAGCCAGCGCGGTGGCGGCAGCCATCAACTGGTCTGCCGGAACCACCCGGTTAAGCAGGCCCCAGCTTGCCGCCGTGGCCGCATCGAGGAAATTGCCCGACAGCGACAGCTCGCGCGCCCGGTATGGCCCGATCAGGCGCGACAGTTTCTGCGAAAGCCCCCAGCCCGGCATGATGCCCACCCGCGCGTGCGTGTCGGCAAAGCGCGCGTTTTCGCTGCCGATCAGCACGTCGCAGGCCAGCGCCACCTCGAAACCGCCGGTGATGGCGACGCCATTAATGGCACCGATCACGGGCTTTCCGGTCTGTTCGATGGCCTTCACCGGATTGTCGTCGGGGCCTTGGGCATTGGCGGCGCCAAGGCCCTGTTGGCCCAATTCCTTCAGATCAAGGCCCGCAGTGAAGGCGCGGGTGCCGGCGCCGGTGAGCACGATGGCGCGCACGCTGTCATCGGCTTCCAGTTCGCGAAACGCGCGGGCCAAGTCGCGGCGCAGCGCCGAACTCAGCGCGTTCATCGCCTGCGGCCGATTGAGCGTGACGATGGCCACCGGCCCATCGCGGCTGATCAGGATGATTTCTTCAGACATGCCCGGCGCTCCTCTTGGCTGTTCGTTCTACGCCTTCGCTGTGGCGCGACTGCCTGCGATTGGCGATAGGGCGGGTTATTTGCCGCGCCGCAGGATGATGTAAAATGCGCCGCCGCCGCCGTGGCGCGGGTGTGCTGCGCGCAGCGAAGCGACATTGGCGCGCAAATCGGGGCGTTCAAGCCAGTGCATCAATTCGGCACGGATGCGCGACGGGCGATCCGGGCGGCCCTTGCCGGTGACCACCAACAGCACCCTCGCGCCGTCTCCGCCCAATATGGCCGACGCCAGCACGCCGTAAGCATCAGCCACCGTGAAACCGTGCAGATCGATCACGCGGTCCGGTGACAGCCGGCCGCGGCTGATCTGCCGGTCCCACGTGCCATCGAGCGGCGCGCCCAGCGGATGCGGCTTGGCCGGCTTTGGTGCCGACACCTTGGCGGGGACGGGGCGGGCCGGGCTGGCCTTGATCGCGGGCTGCGGTAGTAAAACCGGTGCAGCAGCAGGCGCGGCCGGTTGCACGACGGGCACCGCCAGCGCTTTCCTGCCCGGCATTGGTTTCACACTGGCCGCAACCCGCGCCCACAAGGCCCGTTCATGGGCGGAAAGGCGTCTCATCAGGGTGTGAGCCGCGCGGCAGCGGCGATGGGGATCAGCACGATCACCCGCGCCGGCGAACTTTGCGCGCCGGCGATGACAGCAGCCTCCGTGCCCGGTCCAAGAAACAGATCGATGCGGTTGGCGCCCTTGATGGCGCCGCCGGTGTCCTGCGCCACCATCAGGCGGGCGAAGGGCGTAGCCGGGGCGGTCAGCGTGGTTTCCACCAGCAGCGGCGCCCCCAGCGGAATGAAAGCCGGATCGGCAGCGACGCTGACAAACGGCGTGACAGGCGCGCCCATCGCGCCGACAGGGCCATCACCCTTGAGCTCACGGAAAAAAATCTTCGATGGATTGGCGTTGAGGATGGCTGGGGCATCAGCCGGATTGGCGCGCAGCCAGGTGATGATCTGCGCCATGCCGGCCTTGCCGCGCACCAATTTTCCCTGTTCGATCATCAGGCGGCCGATGGCGACATAATCGCGGCCGTTCTGGCCATCGTAACCGATGCGGACGATGCGGCCATCGGGGAGGCGCAACCGGCCGCTGCCCTGGATTTCGAGGAAAAACGCCTCATACGGGTCAGCTGCCCACGCCATTTCCAATTGCCGGCCCACCAGCGCGCCGCCGGCAATCTGTTCGCGCGTGGCATACGGCACAAGCCGATTGCCTTGCACCCGGCCGCGTACGGTGCGGCCCTTCAGGCTGGCGGCAAAATCGCCCAGCGGCACCTCGATCAAATCAGCCGGGCGGCGATACAGCGGCACATCATATCCCGGCTCGCGGATCAGGCTGGCGGCGATTTCGGGTTCGTAATAGCCGGTGGCAAAGCCTGCGCCGCCGGCAATATTTATGGCACGAAACTGGTCACGGAAGAACGCCTCTTCCTGCCCCGCAGCAACGGCGGCAGCAGCGGTGCAGGATTGCTGCCAGTCTTCCGGCCGGGTCAACCCCGACAGGTCTTCACGGCGCGTCAGCCCGGCACAGGATTTGCGAAATGCTGCCACGGCGGCGGCGGCTTCGGGCAGCGCCGGCATGTCGGTTGCAGCCACGCCGGCATCGACTGCGCGGGTGGTGAGCGGCACCAATATTGCCGGGGGTGCCATTGGCAGAGGAGAGACGGGCGGCGCCGTGACAGGCGCGGCAGGTCGTTCCTGCTTGCCGGCGCAGGCCGCGAGCAGCAGCAGGCTGGCCACCACGGACAACTGCCGCATGGAAATGCCGTCAGGCGGAGGGTGTGGAATCGTCGCCCAGAAGGTCGGGCGGCATCTGATCACTGTCGTCTTCGTTGTCGGTGGCAATCAGCACCCAAGCCGGGTCGAGGTTGCCAGCCAGTCGGCTGAAAGACCACAGGTCGCGGGTTTCGGTCTCGCCTTCGGCCGCGGCGATACGCGCGACGAAACGCACCGTTACTTCCACCATCTGACTGACGACATTGGCGTCGTGCAGGTTCACGGCACTTACGCTGACCAACCGGTTGTTCAGGCTGGTACCGCCGCGCGCTTCGATTGCGGCCGACAAATTGCCGTGAACTTCGTCGGAAACCAAGCTGTTGAGCGCGGACAGGTCACCGGCCCAGAACGCTTCGAGGATCATGCCGTAGGCGTTGCGTGCTCCTGCCAAAAACTGATCGGGGGCAAAGCCGGGATCAGCATCGGCGACAGCTTCCAGCGCGGGCAGCAGGCTGCGATCGGTGCCGGGCGGCAGCATGATCTGGCCGCGCACAGCGCGTTCTGTTTCGCGGCGCGGCGGTGCGGTCAATTCGGCGCTGGGGCGGAAACTGTCACCGATCGGGCGTTCCTGGCCGGTGCGCTTGCCGAGCACGGACACCAGGCGCAGACCGATGAACGCCGCCAACAACGCCAGCAACACGATCTCGACCCAGCCACTTCCGTCGGACATTACCATTCCCCAACCATCGAACCTGATGGCTTGCTGAAAAACGCCACCGAAACGAGTGGCTTGTCGAATAAACGCCGCAGAACAGGAACCGTTGCGGTCCCAGCCGCGCCAAATGACACAAATCAGGAATCGCTGCATTCATCGCACTACTTAATGTCACAATCAGCCTTTGCTGCGCCGATTGCAAGGGAATGCGGCAATAGCGCAGGGGTGTCAGCGCAGCGGGTTGGCAGCCATTGCGGCGGCAAGTTCCTTCACCAGCTTTGCGGCGACCACGGCTGTCATGCCGTTTATGTCCCGCGACGGGTTCAATTCCACCACATCGCCGCCGATGATCGGCACGTCCAGATCAAGCAGGATGGCGATGATCTGACGCACCGAAAGCCCGCCCGGCTCGTGGTGGGATACGCCCGGCGCGAACGCCGGATCCAGCGCATCAAGATCGATCGAGACATAAAGCGGCCGATCAAAACGCGGGCGCCACTGGTCGCTGAAATGGCGCGCCTCGATGATCTCCACACCAAACCGCGCCGCCTGTTCACGGCAATGTCGATTGAGCGTGCGGATACCCACCTGCACCAGCCGGCGGGCGTGACCGCCCTCCATGATGCGTGCGAACGGCGAGGCATGGGACCGGCGATTGCCGTCCAGTTCGTCATAGATATCGGGGTGGGCGTCGAAATGCAGGATATCAAAGGCGCTGTGGCGGCGCGCCAGCGTTTCAACCACCGGAAAGCTGATGCTGTGATCCCCGCCCAGCGCAATCAACGGTGACGGCGCGGCTGCGACGGCAGCACGAATGCAATCGTCGTCGCCGGCATTTTCCGCAATGGCGACATCGCCGATATCGAGCAGCTGGAAATCATGACCGATTTCCGTGAGCCGTTCAGTGGCGCTGTTGCCGTGCGGGCTGGCCAGTGCCGCCCTGATGGCAGCCGGCGCTGCGGCCGCGCCGCGCAGGAAACTGCTGTGCTGGTCGGTCGGGATGCCGATCAGGCTGATGGTCGGCAGCATGGCGTGGGCTCGTTCGGTGAGGGCTGGACGGTTTGCAGCGGCAAGGGAAAATCGGGCAGTTGGGCGGAGCGAAGCCGAACCTGCGCGATGGGTTGGCGGGCGGCGTCGGCCAAACAAAGATGGTGCGGGCGGCGGGACTCGAACCCGCACTTCCTGTGGAAAGCGGATTTTAAGTCCGCTGCGTCTACCGGTTCCGCCACGCCCGCTCTTGACCGGTGTTCCAGTCTGGCGGGACCGGAGCGATCAGCCGTTCAGCCGTTCGCGTAATTCCTTGCCCGGCTTGAAGTAGGGCACTTTCTTGGCATCCACCTTCACGGCGGCGCCGGTGCGCGGGTTGCGGCCCGTGCGCGGGTCGCGGGCGCGCGTAGAAAAGGCGCCAAAGCCTCGCAGTTCAACGCGCCGGCCCTGCGCCAGTGCATCGGTGATCTCGTCAAAAATGGTCGCAACGATCCGCTCCACATCCTTGATGGTTAGATGCGGATTCTGTTCGGCGACGATGGCAACCAGTTCGGACCTGATCATTTTGGCCTACCTCGCTTGGCGCCAACGCGGCGCATTCCCCCCAAAAGCAGTGCAATCCTATTGCATTGGCCGGGATGGTCAAGGCGCGGCGGCAAAAAAATAAGCAACCCTTGTGCCATATTTGCCGGCACAGCCCACCAACACGGTGTGCAGCGCCTGCCGGTTCACGAAAAACGCCCCGGCAGCCAGGCTGCCGGGGCGCGTTTCACGTCAGGTTCGAACGGGGCCGATCAATTCTTTTCGGAATCTTCGCGAGCCTTGTTGAAGGCCGCGCCCAGGATGTTGCCCAGCGTGGCACCCGAATCCGTGGTGCCATATTGCGCCACGGCCACCTTTTCTTCGTTGATCTGCATGGCCTTGATGCTCAGCATCGGCTTGCGGCCCTTTTCAAAGCCGATCACCATGGCGTCGACCTTCTGGCCGGGTTGGAAACGCTCGGCCTTCTGTTCGTCGCGGTCGCGGGACAGGTCGTTGCGCTTGATATAGCATTCCGGGCCATCTTCGCCGATCTGCACATCCAGGCCGCCATCGCGAGCGGCGATCACGGTCACCGTCACGACGTCGTTCTTCTTCCAGTCGCCGCCGCTGGTGTTGCGGGTGACAGCGCTGGCCGCAGCGCCGCCCTGCTCATCCATCTGCTTGATGCCCAGACTGATGCGCTCTTTCTCGATATCCACTTCCAGCACGCGGGCGGTAACGCGCTCGCCCTTGTGGTGGCGCGCCAGGGCGCCTTCGCCGGTCATGCCCCAAGCGATGTCGCTCATGTGAACCATGCCATCCACATCGCCGTCCAGCCCGATGAACAGGCCAAATTCGGTGGCGTTCTTCACTTCGCCTTCCACGACCGTGCCAACCGGGTTGCTTTCGGCAAACACCTCCCACGGATTGCGCTGTGCCTGCTTCAGGCCAAGGCTGATGCGGCGCTTTTCTTCGTCCACTTCCAGCACGATGACTTCGACTTCCTGGCTGGTCGAAACGATCTTGCCGGGGTGAACATTCTTCTTCACCCAGCTCATTTCCGAAACGTGCACCAGGCCTTCGATGCCGGCTTCCAGTTCGACAAAGGCGCCATACTCGGTGATGTTGGTCACGCGGCCCTTGTGTTTGGTGTCCACGGCATATTTGGCAGCAGCCGTCGTCCACGGATCGGCTTCAAGCTGCTTCATGCCCAGGCTGATACGCTGGGTTTCGCGGTTGATGCGCACGATCTGCACGCGCAGCACGTCGCCGATGTTCAACACTTCGGACGGATGGTTGACGCGCTTATAGCTCATGTCGGTCACGTGCAGCAGGCCGTCGATGCCGCCCAGATCAACAAACGCACCGTAATCGGTGATGTTCTTCACGGTGCCGTCAACAATCTGACCTTCGGCCAGGCTGGAGATGAGCCCGGTGCGGGCCTCGGCGCGCGATTCTTCCAGGATGGAACGACGCGACACCACGATGTTGCCGCGCTTGCGGTCCATCTTCAGCACCTGAAACGGCTGCGGCAGGTTCATCAGCGGGGTGACATCGCGCACCGGGCGGATATCGACCTGCGAACCCGGCAGGAACGCCACAGCGCCGCCCAGATCGACCGTGAAGCCGCCCTTGACGCGGCCGAAGATCACGCCTTCGACGCGCTCCCCAGCGGCAAATTTGGATTCCAGCGCATCCCAGCTGGCTTCGCGGCGGGCGCGGTCGCGGGACAGCATGGCCTCGCCGTTGGCGTTTTCGACGCGGTCGACGAACACTTCAACTTCGTCGCCGACATTCAGTTCGGCCTTGCCATCAAGGCCAGCAAATTCGCGCAGGGGCACACGGCCCTCGCTCTTCAGGCCGACGTCGATGACGACAAATTCATTTTCAAGCGCGGTGACAATCCCGCGAACAACGCGGCCTTCAAAGCTCTGGTTCTTACCGAGCGAGGCATCAAGCAGAGCCGCGAAATCGTCACGGGTCGGCTGGGCAGAGGTAGCCATAAAGTATCAAACACCTTCAATAAGGGCCGTCACAGGCACAAATGGCCTGCAAAACCCATCGACAAGGCACCATTGCCTGCCGTTCGTCGCCGTCGCGGTGGCACCATGCCAGCCGCTCATTCCGGAAAAAAGCCAAAGGCCTGTGAAAGCCCGAAAAAAGGGCCTGCAGTGGCGCCGATTGGCTGTTACCGGCCGGTGCCGGCTCTCGCCCGTTCAACCAGGGCAATCGCAGCAGCAACCGCGGCGGCTATACCCAGATCGCTGGTATCAAGCAAGGCAGCATCGGGCGCCTGCACCAGCGGCGCGGCAGACCGGCCTGAATCGCGCGCATCGCGGGCATGGATATCGGCCAGTACATCGGCCAGCGTGTGCTCCGCTCCGCGCGCGCAAAGCTCGGCATGGCGGCGGGCGGCGCGCACATCCGCCGCTGCCGTGACGAACAATTTGGCGATTGCATCCGGCGCGATCACCGTGCCGATATCGCGCCCATCCAGCACCGCGCCGCCGGCCTGCCGCGCAAACGCCCGCTGCACATCGAACAACGCCGCCCGCACGCCGGCATGGCTGGACACAATCGAGGCATAATCACTGTTAAGCGCACTCATCAGATCGGCATCATCCAGCAACGCCGGGTTCAGCGCCCGTGCAGCTTGTTCCGCGGCCTTGGCGTCATAGGGATCATGCCCCGCCAGCCGCACCGCCAATCCGCAGGCGCGGTACAATTTTCCGGTGTCCATGAACGGCAGCCCGAAATGCGCCGCCAACGCCTTGGCCACCGTGCCCTTGCCGCTGGCAGCCGGGCCATCGACGGCAATGACGAGAGGAGGGGTGCTGGTCACCGGCTGGCGTTAGCGGCGGCGGGGCCGGGGGGCAAGTGGTGAGCAGGGGGCGAACAATTGACGGGGCCGGGGGGCAGACCTAGGTTTGGCCACAGGCAGCTGTTCACGGCCATCAAGCCCGGACGCGCCGAAAAACGGGGGGAACACATGGAGCGTCGCACATTTCTGAAGGCGGCAGGGCTCGCCACCGCGAGCAGCATGGCCGGCGCTGCCGTTTCGGTGCAGCCGGCACCGCAATGGCAACGCACTGCCCGGCCATCGGACGTGGTGGTGATCGGCGCCGGTGCCTTCGGCGGGTGGACGGCTCTGCGGCTGCGCGAGATGGGCCACAGTGTCACGCTCGTCGATGCCTATGGGCCGGGCAATGCCCGCGCTACGTCCGGAGGGGAAACACGGCAGATCCGCGTGGGCTATGGTGATCGCGAGGTTTATTCGCGTTGGGTGCTGCGCGGAATGGAGCTGTGGCGCGAGCGGGAACGCGAATTTGGGCTGCCGTTGCTGTCGCCGGCGGGGCGGCTGCAACTGGCAACTGATCTCAATCCCGGTCTGCGCGCCTCTCGCGATGTGTTCACTCGGTTGAAGGTCGATCACGAGCTGATGTCGGCTAGCGACATGCGCCGGCGCTGGCCTCAGATGGAGCCTGGAGAGATGGCGGTAGGCCTTTATGAACCCGGCGCCATGATCGTGCGGGCGCACCGGGCTTGCCTGGCCGTGGCCGAAGCCGCCGCGCGCAAGGGCGTGCAGTTGGTGGCGGGCCGCGCCCAGCCTGATCGCCCCACCGGCGGCACCCTGTCGCAACTGGCGCTGCAGGGCGGCGGCGCGGTGAGCGGCGCCAGCTATGTTTTTGCCTGCGGTCCGTGGCTGGGCCGGCTGTTTCCCGATTTGCTGGGCCGCAAGCTTCAGACCCCGCGGCGGGAGGTCTATTTCTTTGGCACGCCGGCCGGCGACGACCGCTATTCCTGCCCCGACTTGCCGGTGTTTTCGGAAGCCAGCCACTATGGTTTCCCCAGCGTGGACGGCAAGGGCATCAAGGTCTGCCCGGTCGGCGGCGATACCGAAATGGACCCCGACAATGATGACCGCATCGTCACGCCCTTTCAGGTGCGCCGGTCGCGCGAGTATGTCGCCCGCCGCTTCCCAGGGCTGAAGGACCAGCCGATCGTCGAGACGCGGGTATGCCAGCTGGAAAACAGCGTCGACGAGCATTTCATCATCCAGCGCCATCCGGGTTGGGACAACGTCTGGATCGCCGGCGGCGGCTCCGGCCACGGCTTCAAGCATGGTCCGGTGGTGGGCGAGTATATCGCCGAACGCGTGCTGGGCCGCCGAACCGATCCGGCGCTGGAAGCGCTGTTTTGTGTGAAGGACGCAAATTTCTGATTGTTGCGTTGTCGCGGCCGCCAGCTCGGCATCATGGGAACATGCCCCGCAAACCGCACTGCCGTCCGCAGGCGAGACACGGTTTGCCGGTGGTGCCCCAGCCGCTGGCGGCGGATCCAGCCCCGGCCGCTGGCTGCGGACCCGGCCCCAGCCGCTGGCGGCGGAACTGGCCCGGGTCGACATCCCGGGGCAATGGTTTAAGCCCCACCTGGCAATGATTATTCGGGGGCGGCATTGCCATGATCACAGCTGACGACAGCGGTGCTGGCCTGCCTGAACGTGTCATGCGCAAGGCGCAGTGGCGGTTGTTGCCGCTCATTTTCATTGCCTATCTCATCGCCATCGTCGACCGCGCCAACATCAGCTTTGCGGCCGCGACGATGAACGCCGATCTGGGTTTCACGGCCACGGTTTATGGCATTGCCGGCGGTATTTTCTTTCTCAGCTATGCGCTGCTGGAAGTGCCCTCCAGCGCTGCCCTGATGCGCTTTGGCACGCGCATCTGGCTCACGCGCATCATGATCACCTGGGGGCTGATCTCGGCGGCCCAGATGTTTGTGCAGACGCCGATGCAATTTTATGTGCTGCGCTTTCTGCTCGGTGCCGCCGAAGCCGGCTTTTTTCCAGCCGTGCTGTTTTATGCCAGCCAGTGGTTCCCGGCCAAATGGCGCGGCCGCGCTGTCAGCCGGTTTTATGTGGCGCAGCCGGTCTCGCAGATCCTCATGGGGCTGGTTTCGGGGCCGATCCTTGGCCTTGATGGTGTGGCCGGCTTTCAGGGCTGGCAGTGGCTGTTCTTGCTCGAAGCAGGTCCGGCGCTGATCATGGGCATCGTCATCTTCAAATTCCTGCCCGAAAATCCGGCGGCGGCCGGCTGGCTGGGCGATGATGAACGCCGCTGGCTCATCGGCGCGTTGGCGGCCGATGCCGATGCCATCACCGGCACCAAACATGAAAGCCTGGTTCGCGCCATCGCGGATCGGCCGGTGCTGTTGTTCGGATTGGTCTGGTTTTTCTACGTCGGCGCTATCAACGCCTATTACGT
>NZ_JBDNFM010000172.1:0-3742 GCF_041689835.1 Sandarakinorhabdus sp. | reverse complement strand
TTCGCCAGGATGCTGGCTACGGCTTCAATGCCGGATGAACCATCGGCCAGCTGAATATCGACAAGCAGCAGATCGGGGGCATGGGCCTGCGCCGCCGAAACCGCCTGCCTGGCAGTGGCTGCAATGGCGACCACGCTGTGGCCCACATCTTCCATCATCTGCTCCAGATGCAACGCAATCATCGGTTCGTCCTCGATGATCAGCACGCGCGATCGGATCATGTCGGCAATCGCGGCCCGCGCATCGATAACAGCTTGTTCGACCTGCAGTTCCGTCTGGCCCAATATCTGCGCGGCCTGCCCCGCGCCAAAGCCTTCCACCGCCGTCAGCAGCAGCGCCTGCCGATCCGGGTGCGGCAACACAGTGCCGGCGTGGAACAGCCGAAACAGCTCCAGCCTCGGGTTGCCGTCTGGCGATAGTGTGCCCGGCGTATCGGCCAGGGACTGCAACAAACCGCGCACCAGATCATCACCGGAATGCTGGGACCCGGTAAGCGCGCGGGCATATCGCCTGAGGTGCGGCAGGTGCGGCACGATCTGGCCCCGCATCGACAAGGCGTCCGGCATGACGACATCTCTTTTCTGACCAGTGACACGCCCCACGCAAACATAACCGAGCCGCTGGGAAAAAGTTCCGCCATCGCGCGGAACTTTTTCCCATCAGCCCGGTTCCGCAATTGTAATGTGTCGGGACACGATCAGATGGATGACAGCCGCAAGCAGCCGCCGGCTGTTCAACAGGGCAACCCACAGCCAGCCGCAACGCGCCCACGGCGCACGACTGCGGGGCAGGATGCGATCTCGGCCGGGCTCAGGGCGTTGTGGGCGGCACTGGAAGATGAACCGGTGCCGGATGATTTCCTGAAACTGCTCGATCAGATCGAAGCTGGCCAGCCGCTGCCGGCAACCCCCACACCAGAGCCAGACAGCGGATCCGTTTCCGAGCAGGACACGTGAAAGGCAGTGCAGACAGCAAATTTCGTGCCGAGTTGATCGGCATGATCCCCAAGCTGCGCGCCTTTGCCCGTGGCCTGTGCGGCAGCCGCGATTTGGCCGACGATCTGGCGCAGGAAACCCTCGCCAAGGCATGGGCGGCTCGGGCAAGTTATACCGAGGGCACCAATTTTCGGGCCTGGCTGTTCCGCATTCTGCGCAATCACTTCTATACCCTGTCGGGTGTGGCCCGGCGCTTCGTGCCGCTTGACCCCGACGTTGCCGCCCATGTGCAGATCACGCCGCCCACACAAGGCGATGGCCTCATGCTGGCCGACATGCAACGCGGGCTGGCAACGCTGCCGCCCGAACAGCGCGAGGCGCTGCTGCTGCTGGGATCAGGCCTGCAATGGGACGAGATCGCGGAGGTGATGGGTTGTCCGCTGGGCACGGTCAAAAGCCGGATCACCCGCGGCCGCACCAGCCTTAAGCGCTTCATGGACGGGCCGCCAGAACCGCCTGCCCTTTGAGCCGCCCGCCCTCTGAAACGCCCGCCCCCTACACCACTCCGGCTTGCCGATAAGCCCAGTCAGGCCAGATCGCGCACCTTCGGTTCCCGGCTCCAATGACGCTTGACACCCACAGCGCCGAACTGCGCAAGCGGCACAACGCCTTCGTCGGCCACGATCCCGGCCCGGTCGAGGATGATCTGAGTGCCTTTGCAATGCGCGATGGTTTTGCAGTGCGCATAAGCATCCATGAACCACTGTACCGCAGCGGCGGTGCCGGCCAGCTTTTGGGCCTGGTCCGGCATCAGCACCGAAGCCACGGCATCAAACAGCACCGAAGGTGAACCGGCGAGCTGGCCGTCGGCCGCCAGCGTGCCGCCCTTCACCTGGGTGTCACCAATCTTGGGCGCAACCAGAAAGGCGGTGCCGCCGCCTTCCTCAACCAGTTTCACCAGCAGGTCGATCTGTGCCAAATCTGATCCTTCGGCAAACAAGATGCCCACCTTGCGGCCTTGCATGGGCACGTGGGGCAGGGATTTCTGAATCGACAACGCGTCGGACGTTGCCATCTCGAACCCTTCGCGGGCGGCCGGGATCCGGTCCGGCAGGTCCATGGCGAGGCCGTTTGCGACGCGCCGGGCCAGATCATCGTCGATGTTGCGCAGCTGCGCCACCACGCGCTGCCGCACATGCAACATGGTCACCTTGGACAGCTCGAACACCAAGGCACTGGCCAGATGCGCCTGCTCGTTGGCGGTCTGCGAACGGTAGAACATCCGCGCCTGGCTGAAATGATCGGCAAACAATTCGGCCCGGATGCGCAATTTCTGGCTGGCATCATTATGCTGATCGCTGCCGGAAAAGCTGGTGAAGCCGGTTTCCGGGCAAGCGCGCGGGCCGCTGTCTTCCCCGGCTGCATCCAGGCTGTTAGGCTCATAATTGGCGCGGCCGACAGGGATCAGCGTCTGCATCATCCCGTCACGCTGGAAATTGTGGAACGGGCAGCGCGGGGCGTTGATCGGGATCTGGTGGAAGTTGGTGGTTCCCAGCCGTGATTTCTGGGTGTCGAGATAGCTGAACAACCGCCCCTGCAGCAGCGGGTCGTTGCTGAAATCGATGCCGGGGATGATGTTGGTGGGCAAGAAGGCCACCTGTTCGGTTTCGGCAAAGAAATTATCGACATTGCGATTGAGCGTCATGCGCCCAACGATCATCACCGGGATCACTTCTTCCGGGATCAATTTGGTCGCGTCCAGAACGTCATAGGGCTGAGCAACGGCCCATTCTTCATCAAAGATCTGCACGCCCAGATCCCATGCCGGAAACGCACCGCTGTCGATGGATTCGAACAGATCGCGGCGATGATAATCGGGATCGGCGCCGGCAATCTTCACCGCCTCGTCCCACGTGGTTGATTGCACGCCCAATACCGGCTTCCAGTGGAACTTCACAAAACGGCTGCCGCCATCGGCATCGACCAGCCGGAAACTGTGCACGCCAAAGCCCTGCATCATGCGTAGGCTGCGCGGCAAGGTGCGATCCGACATTTGCCACATCACCATGTGCATCGATTCCGGCATCAGGCCGATGAAATCCCAGAATGTGTCATGCGCGCTGGCGGCTTGCGGATAGCCGCGATCGGCTTCCATCTTCACGCTGTGCACCAGATCGGGGAACTTGATCGCATCCTGAATGAAAAACACCGGGATGTTGTTGCCGACCAGATCCCAGTTGCCGGCATCGGTGTATAATTTCACCGCAAAGCCGCGAACATCGCGCGGCGTGTCGACCGAACCAGCGCCGCCAGCCACCGTAGTGAAGCGCGCGAACACCGGACAGCTGGTGCCGATTTCCTGGAAAAGCTGCGCCTTGGTGAGTTCGGGGATTGCGTGCGTGCATTCGAATACGCCGTGGGCGCCCGTTCCGCGCGCATGCACGATGCGTTCCGGAATGCGTTCATGATCGAAATGGAAGATTTTTTCGCGCAGAACGAAATCTTCGAGCAGGGTCGGTCCGCGCGGGCCGGCCTTCAGGCTGTTCTGGTTGTCTGCTATCCGGTGGCCATGATTGTCAGTGAGATGCGCCCGCCCGTCGGCATGATCGCCGTCGTGGGCCACATTCTGGTGCAGTTCGCCGCCGGACCCTGCATCGTCTTGATGGCTTGGCTTGCCTGCACCGGGCCCTGATCCGGGCTGAAAATCGTGAAGGCTGTTATCATGCGCGGGGGACGGCGTCTGCTTTTCGGCCATGGGTCAGGTCCTTTCGTGGTGTGTCCACGGCAACCAGCCATGTGACCGAAAG
>NZ_JBDNFM010000171.1:0-4415 GCF_041689835.1 Sandarakinorhabdus sp. | reverse complement strand
TCAGCCGAACCGGCCTTGAACGGCTTTTGCACGCCGGTGCCCTTGGCCGCACGGGCCCCGGATTCAGCACCAAAGCCGCCGGCAATCACGCTGATGAAGCTGCGGTGCATCGCCTTGCACATGATGTACGACAGGATCGCCCCCGACGATCCGACCAGCGCGCCGGTGATGATCATCGCGGTGTTCTGCAGCGTGAAGCCCATCGCGGCCGCCGCCCAGCCCGAATAGCTGTTGAGCATCGAAATGACGACCGGCATATCTGCCCCGCCAATCGGGATGATCAACGTGACACCAATCAAAAACGACAGCCCGAGGATGACACACAGCAACGGCCCCTGGCTGGCGCCAGCAGCGGCATCCATCGCGAACACGCCGGTGAGGATGACGATGCCGGCCAGCACGCTCAGATTGAGCAGATGACGGCCCGGCAGCAAAATCGGCGAGCCCGACATGCGGCCCGACAGTTTCAAAAAGGCGATGATCGAACCCGAAAAAGTGATCGCGCCGATGGCAATGCCCAAGCCCAGTTCAACGCGCGACACGGTGAGTATGGCACCGGTGCTATCAACAATGCCGAACGCCGCCGGATTGAGATAGGCCGAACAACCGACCAGTACCGCTGCCATGCCAACGAGGCTGTGGAAGCCCGCCACAAGCTCGGGCATCGCGGTCATCTGGATGCGCTGGGCAATCACCCAGCCAATGCCTCCGCCGATGGCGATGGCACCCACGATCAGCGGCAAGCCGGTCGGGTGCAGTATAAGCGTGGTGCCCACCGCCAGTGCCATGCCGATCATGCCATTGCGGTTACCGGCTTGGGATGTTTCCGGCGACGAAAGGCCGCGCAGCGACAGGATGAACAGCACCCCGGCGGCGAGATAGGCGAGCACGGCCCAGGCCGGCGTGGCAGCGACTGCGTGTTCCATGGTCTTGCCCCAAACTTACTTCGAAGCCGCCGGCTTCTTGTCTTTTTTCTTGTACATGGCGAGCATGCGGCGCGTGACCGCAAAGCCGCCGAAGATGTTGATGCTGGCCAGCACCACACCCAGCAGGCCCAGCCACATTGACGGGCCGCCGCCTTCAGTGATTGCCCCGGCCGCCGCTGCGATCAGCGCGCCGACGATGATCACCGATGAAATGGCGTTGGTCACGGCCATCAACGGCGTGTGCAGCGCCGGCGTGACCGACCACACGACATAATAGCCGACGAACACCGCCAGCACGAAAATCGACAGGATCGACAGGAAATCCATGTGCGTGCCCCTTAACCCAACAGCCGCCTAAACCAAACGTTCGTGGACGATCTTGCCGCCCTCGGTCAGCTTGATGCCCTTCACGATATCGTCATCGGCGGGCCACACGGCGGCTCCCGCCTCCTTGTCCCAGAAGGCGTTGATCATGTTGAACAGATTGCGGCTGTACAACGCCGACGCATCGGGTGCGAGCCGGCTGGCCGGATTACGGTGCCCGATGATCTTCACGCCGTGACGCTCGGCAATTTCGCCCGCCACAGCACCTTCAACGTTGCCGCCAGCATCCACCGCCAGATCGACGATCACGCTGCCCGGCCGCATCGAAGCGACCTGCGCATCGGAAACCAGGCGCGGCGCTGGCCGGCCGGGGATGAGCGCGGTGGTGATCACCAGATCCTGCTTGGCGATGTGCAACGACACCAGTTCGGCCTGCGCCGCCTTGTATTCGTCACTCATTTCGGTGGCATAGCCGCCAGCGCCTTCGCCTTCGATGCCGGCCACCTTGTCGACAAAAATTGCCTTGGCCCCCAGCGATTCAATCTGTTCCTTGGTGGCGGCGCGCACATCGGTGGCGCTGACCAGCGCACCGAGGCGGCGCGCGGTGGCGATGGCTTGCAAGCCGGCAACGCCCACGCCCATGATGAACACGCGCGCAGCGCTGATGGTGCCGGCGGCCGTCATCATCATCGGAAACGCGCGGCCATAGGCTTCGGCCCCGTCGATCACCGCCTTGTAGCCGGCGAGGTTGGACTGGCTGGACAGGACGTCCATGGATTGGGCGCGCGTCGTGCGCGGCATGAATTCCATCGCATAGGCAGTGATGCCCGCGCCGGCATAGGCGTCGATCTTGGCACGATCGTTGAAGGGGGACAGGATGGCGGCAATGATGGTGCCGGCGGCGATCCCCGGCAAATCGGCCAGCTGCGGCCCTTGCACGCCCAGCACCATGACGGCACCGGCAACCACGTCCACCCGGCTGGCCACGGTCGCGCCCGCAGCCGCATAGTCCGCATCGCTGATTTTCGCACCAAAGCCGGCGCCGGTTTCCACCGCCACGCTGGCGCCCAGGCCAATCAGTTTCTTCACCGTTTCCGGCGTCGCCGCGACCCGCGTTTCAGCGCCGCCAGCTTCCTTGAGCACCGCGATCTTCATGATTCAGCCCCCAAAACCGCGCAAATCAAACCAGAAACACAAACAGCCCGAGTACGATCATGATCACAAAGATCGTGCCCCATTTGGCCGCGCCCATGAAGCTTTCATAGGTGGAACGGTGGCTGTCGTTCTGCTGTTCGTTGCTGGCCATGACCGGCGAAACCCTTGTTACTTGCAGTGGCTGGCCGCGATGCCGCAACCTGTGCATGCTGCCTGTTAGCAGTTTGGGCGCGGCTGTGAAGGGGCAAATGCCGGTTCAGGCCGGCACGGGCAGGCAGGCTCTCCAAAGCTTCAGGGCTTGGCTCGTTTCGGCCACATCATGCACCCGGATCAACTGCACACCGGCATTGGCCCCGGCCAGCGCCAGCGCCAGGCTGCCGGGCAAGCGCTGTTCCACCGGTTCACCGGCGGAAATGCGGGCAATCAACGACTTGCGGCTGGCACCAAGCAGGATTGGCACCCCCAAACCGTGCAGCAGGCTCAACCCTTGCAGCAGTGCCAGATTGTGCGCCAGCCCTTTGCCAAAACCGATGCCGGGATCGGCGATGATGGCATCCGCCGCCACACCGCCGGCCACGGCTGCGGCAATCCGCCCCTCCAGCCAATCAAACACATCGAGCAGCGCGTTGTCATAGTGCGGCGCGGTCTGCATGGTTTCGGGCGTGCCCTGATGGTGCATCAAGATCACCGGGCAACCGCGCGCCGCCACCAGTGCCAGCGCGTGCGGATCGTGCCCCAGCGCGCTGACATCATTGACGATCACCGCCCCGGCATCAAGCGCGGCGGCCATCACCGCCGCCTTGCGCGTGTCGATCGAAACCGGCAGCCCGGCCAGCCCGCTCCACAACGGTGCCAGCCGCGCCAGTTCGTCCCCCACTGGCAATTCGGGCGCGCCGGGCCGGGTGGATTCGGCGCCCACGTCAATGATGGCGGCGCCGGCGGCGTGCATGGCGTGGGCGGCAGCGATTGCAGCGTTCGGCGCAACATGGCGGCCACCATCGGAAAAACTGTCGGGCGTGATGTTGAGCACACCCATCATCAACGGCAGCACTTGCGCGAACCGCGCCAGCAGCGGCCGGGGCCGGGTCAACCGCAGCCGCCACGCGTCCGGCACGTCTGCCGCATCAACGAAACCTTCGCTCCCGCTGCGCGTCAGCACTTCGCAGCGCGAAAACAAAAAGGGGCCGCCGGCAAGTGCCAAAGACCCCTTGTTCCCCTCTGCGTGGGTGATGATGGGGCGATAATAACGCCTTACCACAGCTTGATGCGCTCCTCCGGCGACAGGTACATCGTCTCGCCGGCCTGCACCTTGAACGCCTTGTACCACGCGTCGATGTTGCGCACGACATAGGGGCGGAAATGACCCGGCGTGTGCGGATCGGTAACCAATTGCTGCAACAGCGCCGGCTCACGATATTTCTGACGCCACACCTGGCTGAAGCCAAGGAAGAAGCGTTGATCGCCGGTAAAGCCATCAATGGCCTTGGGCTTCTTGCCGTTCAGGCTGCGCTTCCAGCCATCATAGGCGATGGTGATGCCGGCAAGATCGGCGATATTCTCGCCCAGCGTCAGCTCACCATTCACCTTTTTGCCGGCCACAGGTTCGTACGCGCCATATTGCGCCACCACCTTGTCGGTACCGACCTTGAAGCGCTTCACGTCCTCGGCGGTCCACCAATCGCTCAGCCGGCCGGTCTTGTCGTATTTGCGGCCCTGATCGTCGAAATGGTGGGTGATCTCGTGGCCAATTACCGCGCCAATGCCGCCATAATTCACCGCATCATCGGCATTCGGATCAAAGAACGGCGCCTGCAGGATCGCGGCCGGGAACACGATTTCGTTCCAGGTCGGGTTGGCATAGGCGTTCACCGTCATCGGCGTCATGAACCACTCGCTGCGGTCCACCGGCTTGTTCAGCTTGGCCACGGACTCGTTGAACTTGAATTCGGCAGCGCGCCTGTCATTGCCCATGGCATCGCCGCGCACGATCTGTAGCGCCGAATAATCCTG
>NZ_JBDNFM010000170.1:0-7850 GCF_041689835.1 Sandarakinorhabdus sp. | reverse complement strand
TTTTCCCAAATTCCGCGACGGCCGCGGTTATTCCTCGGCGCGCATCTTGCGTGAAGCTGGCTTTGACGGCGAAATCCGGGCGGCCGGCGACGTGCTGGTCGATCAGTTGGGCTTCATGCGGCGGGTTGGGTTTGACAGCTTTGCACCCGATGCCCCGCTGGATCCCGCCGTCGTCGCTGCCACGTTGGCGCGGTTTCCCCATGTTTACATGAAGGCCGCCGACGGCTTGGCACCGGTTTGGGCGCTGCGGCATGGCTGAAGCCGCGCTGCGCCCCGCCGATAGCATCGATACGGCGCCGGCGTTCACCGCAGCCGACGCGGCACGGCTGACGGCGCGATATGACGGCGTCGCTGCGCCGGCGATGTTGGCGGAACTACTTGCCGGCGAGCTGAAAGGCCGCATCGCCGTCGTCTCCTCGTTTGGAGCGGAATCAGCGGTGCTGCTCGATCTGGTCGCCGCCGTAGATCGCAGCATCCCGCTGATTTTCGTGAACACACAGAAAATGTTTGGCGAAACGCTGGCCTATCGCGACAGCCTTGCCGAAAGCCTGGGTTTCACCGATCTGCGTGTGTTTCGCCCCGACCCGTATGAAATCGCGCGCCGCGACGACAAATCCCTGCGCTGGGCCTATGATCCCGATGGCTGCTGCGATCTGCGCAAGGTCGAACCGCTGCGCCGCGCACTGGAAGGTTTTGACGCGTGGATTTCCGGCCGCAAAGGCTTCCAGGCCGGCCGCAGCAGCCTGCCGCGCTTCGAGGTCGACGTTGACGGCCCTCGGAGCCGTTTGAAGATCAACCCGCTCGCCGATTGGGACAAGGCCGCCATCGAAGCGCACTTCGTGGCCCGCAAACTGCCCCGCCATCCGCTGGAAGCCGACGGCTATCTCTCCATCGGTTGCCAGCCCTGCACATCCCAGGTGAGGCCCGGCGAAGACCCCCGCGCCGGCCGCTGGCGCCACTGGGACAAAACCGAATGCGGGGTCCACCAGCCTGTGTTCTAAGTAACGGTCAGGGCAGTGGCGGAATTCCGCAAACGGCCAGCCAGTCGGCAATCGCGTCATACTCCGCTGGCGGGCGCGTGGTGTCTTCAGGGTCGCCGCGCGGAACAAAGATCACCATCCCTTGTCGCGCGCGGGTCAGCAAGACTCGGTAGGCGTTCTTCACATAGTCCGCACGCGAAAGGCCATTGGTCACCGATTTGATTGCCTGCCATTTTGTGCCGCGAAATTCGCGTGCCAACCAGGCGTTGCCGCTTCGGCGATAATTCAAATCCCAGGCAACGCTGACCCAGTCCAGTTCAAGGCCCTGAACGTCAAATTCGGTGGCTGCGTCTTCAAGCGCATTTGACGAGCGCACGTCGTCGTTTCCGTTCAAAAACCAGTGGCACACGTCGATGGGCGCTTTCACGTGCAGGCCTTCTGGCTTCAGCCGCATGGCATTTGAAGACGCAACCAGGCCAGCGCGCTCCTCTGCACGCCGCTGCCTGCGCAACCAACTTCGGGCCAGTGCCAGATCACGGGTCTGCCAAATTGGAAACAAGGACGGATCAGGTCGAAGATTGGCTGCAGCTTCGGCATCTTCTGCCAGCAACGCGGCAACAAACGCCGACACCCGGTCCGCTCGAAATGAACGAATTGAGACCGCAAGATGCAGGCTGGAGTCGGCCACCGCCGCGCGCCGCGAAAGATGCCAGCGCAGTCCGGCGTCTAACGGGCCCGCTTCGTCCAGCAGGTGCGGCGGCAGGAATATCTGCCAGTGTGGCAGCCCTGATTGAAGAGCTCTCACCCACTCGCCAATACCAGCTTCGCCGCGATTGATCTCCTGGCCTTCGCCAATCAAGCAGATCACGACACACCAGTCGGAACGCCGATCCATGACGGAGAGCAAAAACCCCGGCTCAGACTGATCGAACCCGGGCTGGCCCTTTTTTCGCCGCATGAAGTCGCTGGTCATTGCGCGGTCCCAAGCGCGCTGGGCCTCGTCGAAAATCACTACATGCTCGGATGGGAGCTCTTGTCCGCCAACATAATGATCGCGGAAGTGATGGACGTTCTGGATGAATGTCTCTGGTTCCCGCGTTTGCAGCATGCGGGCTTCCGGGAGGTCGGGGAGGTCGCGCTGGTGCTTGGCATCGCGGCGAAGCGCTTCCTGCAAAACCTTCACCAGCGGCCCGTTGCCTGAAAGAAAGACGGCATGTTCGTCGGGATATGCAGGGCGGCGTCGACACGCGACATTCAAGCCGGCGAGGGTCTTGCCCGCACCCGGGACGCCGGTGACGAAACAAATCGCCTTGCCGCCCTGTTCCCGCATCTGCGTCACCACCCGTTCTATGGCGGCTGCAGTAAGGGACAGATTCTCCGCGCCAGCTTCGGATCGAGAAATTTCGGAAACGTCGTGGCCGGCATAGAGCGCTTCGGCGGCTTCGATGATGCTGGGCGTTGGGCGATAGGCGCCGGCAGCCCATTTTTCGGCACAAATGTTCGTGCTGTCTCCGCTCGCGAGCAGTCTCTGGATGCTGGGCAGCAGGTCATCGGCGGCAAGACGTATCGGATCGTGGACTTTGTCTGGCGCCCAAAAGCCGAGTCCTAGCTGCTGAGGCGGTGCTTGTGTCGATATCAGGATCGGCACGATGGTTTTGTCGTGGCTGGTGACGTGAAAATTCTTGAGATCGAGCGCATAGCCGTGCACCTGTTCGATGGCGTGCCGAGGGAAGGTGCGTTCACCGACTTTGTATTCCAGTACCAGAACGAGCGGGCCGGCAATGACCACTGCATCGGCGCGCCTTCCCATGCGCGGGATTGCAAATTCCATGAAGAAATGCGCGCTGGGCAATGCAGAAGCGAGCGCTTGCAAATGCCGAATTGTGAATTTCCACGCTTCGATTTGCGACAGTTCGGCGGCGAATTGGGTATGCGTTAACAATTCCCCCAGCAGTTGCTGTTGTGAAAGTGCCGCGAATATTTCTGCGGGCGCATCCGCCCAAGCGCGTTTCATATCGCCAGGCTGCCAGGCATCGCCTTGCCCTGCAACGAAAAAGGGCGGCCCTTGGGGGGCCGCCCTGATTGGTATGCGCTTCGCTGCGAAGGTTCAGGCCGCCTTGGGCGCCGAATCGCGCACGCCGGCATCCACATGCGCTTCGAACGGGGCGAAATTGGCGATGAACATGCCAACCAGAGCCTTGGCGCGGGCATCA
Organism: Sandarakinorhabdus sp.; assembly: GCF_041689835.1. Lineage (GTDB taxonomy): Bacteria > Pseudomonadota > Alphaproteobacteria > Sphingomonadales > Sphingomonadaceae > Sandarakinorhabdus. Next base: position 4,657 of record NZ_JBDNFM010000170.1, on the reverse strand, counting down.
TATTCGGCCTTGTCGGCCCAGGTGTCGCGCGGATTGAGGATGACCGGATCAACCCCGGGCACGGCGACCGGAACGGCAAAGCCGAAGTTCGGATCGATGCGGAACTCGGCAGATTTGAGGCTGCCATCCAGCGCGGCATTCAACAGCGCGCGGGTCGCCTTGATCGGCATGCGCGTTCCGGTTCCGCCGGTGCCGGCGCCGCCGCCGGTCCAGCCGGTGTTGACCAGCCACACATCGACATTGCCCTTGGCGATGCGTTCCTTCAGCAGATTGCCATAAACCGACGGGTGGCGCGGCATGAACGGTGCGCCAAAACACGTGGAGAAGGTGGCATCGGGTTCGGTAACGCCGATTTCGGTGCCGGCCACGCGCGCGGTGTAGCCCGACAGGAAGTGATACATGGCCTGATCGGGCGTCAACCGCGAGATCGGCGGCAGGATGCCGAACGCATCGGCGGTGAGCATGATGATGTTGCGCGGCACCGGGCCCATGTTGTCGGACGACGCGTTGGGGATGAAATCGATCGGATAGGAACCACGGCTGTTTTCAGCCAGGCTGTTGTCATCAAGGTCGATGATCCGGGTGACGGGGTCGATCACGACATTTTCCAGCACCGTGCCGAAACGGCGGGTGGTGGCGTAAATCTCCGGCTCGGCTTCGGCCGAAAGCCGGATCACCTTGGCATAGCAGCCGCCTTCGAAATTGAAGACGGCGGTATCGGACCAGCCATGTTCATCATCGCCGATCAGCGTGCGGCTGGCATCGGCTGAAAGCGTTGTCTTGCCGGTGCCGGACAGGCCGAAGAAAATGGCGGTATCGCCGGCCGGGCCGATGTTGGCCGAACAGTGCATCGGCATCACGCCCTTTTCGGGCAGCAGATAATTGAGGATGGAAAACACCGATTTCTTCATCTCGCCGGCATAGGCGGTGCCGCCGATGAGAATTGTCTTGCCCACAAAATCCACCGCCACCACGGTTTCGCTGCGGCAGCCGTGGCGCACCGGATCGGCCTTGAAGCTGGGCAGATCGATGATGGTGTATTCGGGCACGAACGCCGCCAGTTCGGCCAGTTCGGGGCGCACCAGCAGGGTGCGGATAAACAGGCTGTGCCAGGCGAATTCGGTGATGACCCGCACCTTGACCCGGTATTCGGGCTGCGAACCGCCAAACAGATCCTGCACGAACAGATCGCTCTTGCCCTTCAGCGCAGTTTCGAAATCGGCCTTGATGGCAGCGAATTGCGCGGGCGTGATGCTTTTGTTCTTGTCCCACCAGATGGCGGTTTCGGTCTCGGCGTCGCGCACGATGAACTTGTCGTTGGCGCTGCGGCCGGTGTGCTGGCCGGTTTTCACCACCAGCGCGCCATGCTCCGAAAGCAGCCCTTCACCGCGCTGCACCGCCAGTTCCACCAAGGGGCCAGTGAGAAGATTCCAGTGCAGCGTGGCCGGTGTGGCGAGCCCCTGCTGTTCAAGGCCGTAGGCGGAACCAGAGGAGGGGCCATGGGCGGGCTGAGCGGTTGATGGCACGGCAGATTCTCCCTTTGCACCGGTGCAGCAATTACTGCCCGATTTTGCGATTTCGCATAGAGCACGCATGCGACTTCGTCAAAACGCTCCGCCGTCCGTCTGGTGCCGCGCAGCCATGCAAAAGCCGCGCAATCCCTTGCCAGTCGCGCTGCAAGGTTCCACACAGGCGGACGATGGATATCGACAACCCGCCATCCCCGACCATTGCCCTGGTCGATGATGATCGCAACATCCTCACCTCGGTGTCGATTGCGCTGCAGGCCGAAGGCTTTGCGGTGCGGCTGTATTCCGATGGTGACACCGCGCTGAGAGCGCTGATTGAAAATCAGCCTGATCTGGTGGTGCTGGACATCAAGATGCCGCGCATGGACGGCATGGAGGTGCTGCGCCGCCTGCGCGAAAAAAGCCAGGTGCCGGTTATCTTCCTGACCAGCAAGGACACCGAGATCGATGAGGCGCTGGGCCTGGCCATGGGCGCCGACGATTACATCGGCAAACCGTTCAGCCAGCGCCTGTTGATCGAACGCATCCGCGCCGTGCTGCGCCGCACCGCCAATCGCCGGCTGCCGCCCGACCAGGCCGAAGACGGGCCCGCCGCAGATCCCATCGTGCGCGGCCGGCTGACCATGGACCCGGCCCGCCACCGCGTGCTGTGGGATGCCGGTGAAGGCCGCCGCGGCGATGTGGCGTTGACCGTTACCGAATTCATGATCCTGGAAACGCTGGCCGCCCGCCCGGGCTTCGTCAAATCGCGCGACCAGTTGATGGACGCGGCCTACAGCCACGATGTCTATGTCGATGATCGCACCATCGACAGCCACATCAAGCGGCTCAGGAAAAAGTTCCGCGCTGTCGATCACCAGTTCAAGGCCATCGAGACGCTGTACGGCGTCGGCTACCGTTTCAACGAGGAATAGGATGTGAAGGCCGAAGAGGCCGTGCAGGAATGGCGCCGGGGCCTTGGCTTCGGTTCGCTGCGCGCCCGCATCTTCGCGGTAAACCTGCTCGCCGTGATCGTGCTGGCGATCATGCTGCTTTATCTTGATACGGTGCGGTCGCGCCTGCTGGATGAGCGCACCGCCAGTCTGGCCAACGAAGCGGCGACCGTGGCGCAGCTGGTTGCCAATCTGCCTGGTAATGCGCGTGCGGCCTCCATCGCCCAGCTGGGCATCGAGCGCGGCACGCGGGTGCGGCTATTTGCCGAAGACGGCCGGCGCCTCGCCGACAATTGGCAGAACCCCGAAAACTCGCGCTTTGTGGTGGAAGATCCGGCCGCTTATGGCTGGCGCCGGGCTTCGGCCAAGGCGATCGACCGGGCACTGGATGCCGTGCTGGGTTTCCGCACGCTTGCCGCCTATGCCGAACCGGCGGTGGACCGCGCCGGTGTGTGGCCGGAACTGGCCCGCAGCACCGCCGCCGCCCGGCCCGTCACCGATCTGCGGCGCGCCAGCGATGGCAGTCTGATCGTCACGGCTGCTGCCCCCGTTTTGGGCGGTGGCGCAGTGCTGCTCACCGATTCAGCCGACGATCTGGCCGACATCCTGCGCCGCGAACGGCTTACCTCGGCCTGGCTGCTTCTAAGCGTCACGGCGCTCACGCTTGGCCTGTCGCTTTATCTGGCGCGCACCATCGTGCGGCCCTTGCGCCTGCTGGCTATCGCTGCGCACCGGGTGCGGCTGGGGCGCAGCCGTGAAGTGGTGGTGCCGCGCCTGCCCGACCGCAGCGACGAGATCGGTGCCCTGGCCCGCGCCATTTCCGACATGTCCACCGCCCTGCGCCGCCAGATTGACGCGACCGAGGCATTTGCCGCCGATGTTGCCCACGAACTGAAGAACCCGCTGGCCTCCCTGCGTTCGGCGGTCGAAGTTCTGGACCGGGTGGAAAAGCCGGAATTGCGAGCCCAGTTGCTGGCGGTGATCCGCGATGATGTCGGCCGCATCGATCGGCTGATCACCGATATCGCTGCTGCCAGCCGTCTGGACGCCGAATTGTCGCGCACCGGTTTTCAGTTCCTCGATGTCGCGGCGCTCGCCGATGGGCTGGTGGCGGCCTACGACGTGGCCGGACGATCGGCCACCCGCCTGCGCACGGCGAGCGTGGTGCGCGGCGGCCTGGCCGGGCCGGTGCTGATCGAAGGCGATGCCGGCCGGCTGGCGCAGGTTCTGAGGAACCTGATCGACAACGCCATCAGCTTTTCCCCCCATGGCGGCGAGGTAACGCTGGCACTGGCCCGCAGCGGCAGCCGCGTGGAGCTGGCCGTGAGCGATCAGGGCCCCGGTGTGCCGCCCGCCAACCGCCGCGACATTTTCCACCGATTTTATTCCGAACGCCCCGAAGGCGAAGATTTCGGCCGACATTCCGGGTTGGGCCTGTCCATCGCGGCCGCCATCGTGGCGGCGCACGGCGGCCAGATCGCAGTGGAGGATGCGCCCGGCGGCGGCGCGATCTTCCGCGTCAGCTTGCCGGCGGCCTGAGATGGAGACGCTTCACGCCACCGCTGTTGCCCTCGATGGCCGGGCGGTGCTGCTGCTTGGTCCGTCCGGCGCGGGCAAATCCGATCTGGCGCTGCGGCTGGTTGCGGCTGGTTGGCGGCTGGTGGCCGATGACCGGGTGGTGGTGACGCCTGCCGGCGCCAATGACACGCGGCGCCTGATCGCCAGCGCGCCGCCGCGCCTTGCCGGCCTGCTGGAGGTGCGCGGGGTTGGCATCGTGCCCGAACCCACCGCGCCCGCGCCCATCGCGCTCGCGCTTGATCTGGCCGCCACGCCCGATCGCCTGCCCGATACCGATCATCTGGCCGTGGCGGGCCAGACCATCCCGCTGCTGGCGTTCGACCCGTTTGGCGAATCGGCACCGCAGCGCGCGGCACGGGCCCTTGAAGCGCACGGGTTGGCAATGCACGGGCTTGCCGTCACAGATGCCGACGTGAACCCGCCGATCCTCATCGTCTCCGGCCTGTCCGGCGCCGGCAAATCGACCGTTCTGCGTGCGCTGGAAGACGCCGGGCATGAAGTGGTGGACAATCTGCCGTTGTCCTTGCTCGATGCGCTGATCGCCGGCGCGGAAGGCCGGCCGCTGGCGTTGGGTATCGACAGCCGCACCCGCGCCTTTGATGCCGCCGCGCTGGGCCA
>NZ_JBDNFM010000169.1:0-6433 GCF_041689835.1 Sandarakinorhabdus sp. | reverse complement strand
GTGGGCGGCGGCAACATCTATCTCACCCTCAAGAAAGACCGTTCGATGCACCGCATCGATTGGGAACGTGCCATGGCGCCCAAGCTGGCCGCCATTCCCGATGCCCGCATCGGTTTTTCCAGCCAGGGCGATGGCCCGCCCGGCGGTCGCCCCATCGGGATCACCCTGACCGGCAATGATCCGGCGCTGCTGGACCGTTCAGCCCAGCAAGTGGTGACCGAAATGCGCGCCATGCCCGAACTGCGTCAGGCCCGCATTGATGGCGGCCTGCAGCGCCCGGAAATCACCATCAAGCCGCGGCTTGATCTGGCGTCCGAACTTGGCGTGACCACAGCGGCGCTATCGGAAACAATCCGCATCGCAACGCTGGGCGATATCGATCAGAATGTCGCCAAATTCAGCGTGGCCGATCGCCAGATCCCGATCCGGGTTGCGCTGGCGGAATCGTCGCGCCGCAATCTTTCCACCATCGAAAATTTGCCGGTGCCCACCAGCCGCGGCGGCACTGTGCCCTTGAAGGTGGTTGCCGAAATCAGTTTTGGTGCTGGCCCGACCGAGATCCGCCGCTTCAACCAGCAGCGCCGCATCCAGATCGGCGCCGATCTGGCCCCCGGCCTGCTGTCAGGCGATGTGCAGATCAAGGTCAACCAGTTGCCCAGTCTGAAAAACCTGCCGCCCGGCGTCGAAAAGGTACAGCTTGGCATGCAGAAATGGCTCGGCGAACTGATCCAGAACTTCATCCTCGCGGTGATCGCCGGTGTCGTCATGGTGTTCGCCGTGCTGGTAATGCTCTACAAGCGGGTGCTGCCGCCGTTCGTCAACATGATGTCGCTGCTGCTGGCCCCGCTGGGCGGGCTGATCGCGCTGCTCATCACCGGCAATCCCATTTCGATGCCGGTGTTCATCGGCTTGCTGATGCTGCTCGGCATCGTGGCCAAGAACAGCATTCTGCTGGTCGATATGGCCATCGAAGAAATGGAAAAGGGCGTGCCAAAACTGGAAGCCATCCTGGAAGCCGGTCACAAGCGTGTGCAGCCGATCATCATGACCACGGTCGCGATGGTGGCGGGCATGATGCCGGTGGCGCTGGCGCTAGGCGGTGATGGTTCTTTCCGCGCGCCAATGGGCATCGTGGTCATCGGCGGCCTGATCGTGTCGACCGCACTCACCCTGATCATCGTGCCGGCTGGGTTTTCCATTGCGGTTTCGGTCGAAGAATGGCTGGCTCCGCGCATGAAGCGTTGGTTCACCAATAATGAAGGGACGACTGCCAAGCTTCCCGGCACCCTGGATCCCGGTGTAACGCCTGCGGAGTGATAACGCCCTGAACAGCCTGCTGCCGGAATCGCCCTTTCACCGGATGCGCTTGCTGGCAACGCTGCTGCTGGCAGCGCTGGCTGCGGTGTTTATTGCCTGCCTTGTATGGCCAAACGCGCATCCCGCCATACCGTGGGTGTCGGCGTTCAGCGAAGCCGCGATGGTGGGCGGGCTGGCGGACTGGTTTGCCGTAACCGCACTGTTTCGGCACCCGTTGGGCCTGCCCATCCCGCACACCGCCATCATCCCCAGACAAAAGGACCGGTTGGGCGACACGCTGGCGCAGTTCCTCAAGGATAATTTTCTCAAACCCCAGGTGGTGGCGCGGCGGCTGGACGATGCCGATCTGGCCGGCGTGCTGGCGCGCTGGCTGGCCGCGCCCCCCGCCCCGGGACCGAACCGCAAGAAAAGCCTCGCGCCGCTGGTGGGCCAGCTTGTCGAAGGGCTGGATGATCCTTCCATTGCAAAGGCCGTGGAAGATCTTGCCCGCGGCCGGCTGCAATCGATGCAGCTTTCCCCCATCGTTGCCGACGCGGTGGATACGCTGGTGGCGGGCGGGCGGCACGAATTGCTGATCGATGCCGCGGTTGAATGGGCGCTGGCCACGATCGTCGACGAAGCACCCAATATTCGCGGCATGGTGGCGGAACGCACCAACTGGCTGCTGCGCCTTGCCGGCGCCGATGAAAGCATGTCGTCGACAATGATCACATCGGTTCAGCGACTGCTGGTGGAAATAAGGCACGATCCCCGCCACCCGGTGCGGCAGCGCCTGGTTGAAGCTTTCACGCAATGGACGTTCGATCTGCGGCACTTCCCCGAATCTCAGGCACGGGTCGAAGGCTTCAAGGATGATCTGCTCGCCAATCGGGCAATGGGAAGCTGGGTGCAGGGCCTGTGGGATGCAGCGCGCGGCGCGCTGGCCGCCAGCCTGAAGCAACCGGCTGGCAACCGGCTGGGCGGCGCGCTCACCACACTGGGCGCCCGCATCGACGGGGATGCGGCGTTGAAGGCCGGGCTCAACACGGCCCTGCGCCGCGCCATCGCCGGCCTCGCCAAAACCCACGGTGACGAGATCGTGAAACTGGTTTCCGAAACCGTGCGCAGCTGGGATGCGCAAACCGTAACCGACAAGGTGGAACAGGCGGTGGGCCGCGACCTGCAATTCATCCGTATCAACGGCACGCTGATCGGCGGCTGCATCGGCGTGGCCATCCACGCCGTCACGCATTTTGCGCCGTTGGCCAGGTAACATGCTCGATCGCCAGCCCCGCCTTGCCCACCCCGCCCTCAGCTTGCGCCCGGCCACCGCCAACGATTGGCCGGCGCTGTTTGCCGCCGCCAGCGATCCCGGCATCTGGGAAGGCCACCCCGCGCACGATCGCTGGCAGGAACCGGTGTTTCAAGCCTTCTTCGACGATGGTTTGGCCAGCGGCGGCATGCTGGTGGCGCAGGAGCCCGACAATGGTTACGAGGGCGGCGCGATCATCGGATCATCGCGGTTCGATTTCAGCCGGGCCGAGCCGGGCGAAGTCGAAATCGGCTGGACGTTTCTGGTGCGACGTCACTGGGGCAGCCGCAGCAATCATGTCATGAAAGCCTTGATGGTCGGCCACGCGCTGGAAAAAGTGGAGCGCGTGATCTTCCTGATCGGGGAGACCAACATCCGCTCGCGCACTGCCGTCACCCGCATCGGCGCCGTCCTGACCGGCCGCCAGATGACCGCCCAGCTCTCCAACGGGCCGGTCACCCACGTCACCTATGCCATCGACCGCATCAACTTTGCGGCTGGGCCACTGGCGCAGCTGTGGGCCGCGCGGCTTTGCTGACATCCACCAGCTTGTCGTCAAACATGCGGCGAACCACACTTCATCGTTTGTGTGCCAGCGATGTAACGCGGCGGTGGTTGCCAATCTGAACCGCCTGCGCCAGTCTGCGCCGCCAAGGGGAAATGATATGCAAATCCGTGCATTGATCGGGTGGGCGCTGCTGGCGCTGGTGGCGGTGCCGGCTGTCGCGGTGCCGGTTGCGGCCAGCCCGGCATCCGACAAACTGCGCGCCGCCGTGCGCGGTTGGCGCGAAGCCAATGAACGCACGTTGCTAGCCGATTACAGCGCCTTCGCCGCCATGCCGAGCATCGCCAGCAATCTGGCCGATGTGGACCGCAATGCCGATTATCTCGAAGCCCAGCTGAAAGCGCGCGGCTTCACTGCACAGCAATTGCGCGCCCGCTCCGGCACCCCGGCCAGCGTGTTTGCCGAACGCAGCACCCCCGGCGCCAAGCGCACCATCCTGTTCTACGCTCACTACGACGGTCAGCCGGTGAACCAGCCCGGCTGGCTCGATCCGCCGTTTCAGCCCACGCTGCGCACCGCTCCGCCGGCCAGCGCCAAGGTCGATCTGGCAGCGAGCGCCGCCATCGACCGCGAATGGCGCCTGCACGGCCGCGCCACCGGCGACGACAAATCCACCATCGCCGTCACCCTGTGGGCACTCGATGCACTTGCTGCCAAGGGCCTGAAACCAGGTGTGAACATCAAAATCCTGTGGGAAGGCGAGGAAGAGGCCGGCTCGCCCAATTTCGGCACCATTGTTCGCGCCAACAAGGCGCTGCTCGCCGCCGATCTGCTGGTGATGGGCGACGGGCCGGTGCACCAATCCGGCCGCCCGCTGGTGAGCGGCGGCAACCGCGGCATCATCGATTTCGAAGCCACGGTCTATGGCCCGGCCCGCGCCTTGCACGATGGCCATTATGGCAATTGGGTGCCCAGCCCCACGGTGATGATCGCCGATCTGGTGATGCAATTGCGCGATGACGAAGGCCGCATCAAGGTGCCGGGCCTGGCCAGCGAAGTGCTGCCGCTCAGCGCCAGGGACAAGGCCGCGCTGGCCGCACTGCCGGCGGTTGAAGCGCAGTTGAAGGGCGATCTGGCATTGGGCCGCAACATTGGTACGGCGCGCATTGCCGATGGCTATCTCGCCCCCACCTTGAACGTGCGCGCCATCCACGGCGGCGACACCCGCTCCCCCGCCGCCAACGCCATCCCCACCCAAGCGTGGGCCAGTTTCGACATCCGCCTCGCCCCCGGCCAGACCATGGCGCACGTCAAGCAGACAACCGAAGCGTATCTGACCGCCCAGGGCTGGCACATCATCCGCACTGATCCTGATGCTGCCACGAGGCTGGCCCACCCCAAGCTGCTCAAGCTCGACTGGGGCGACGGCGGATCAGTGGCGGTCAAGGTCGCGCTCGACACGCCGGCGGCCAAGGCGGTAATCGGCGCCATCACCCGCAGCAGCGGCCCGCCGGTGCAAATGCCGCTGATGGGCGGCACCACGCCCTTTGCCGAAATCGTCGAAGCGCTCGGCGCTCCGATGATCGGCGTTTCGGTGGCCAATGCCGACGACAACCAGCACGCCGCCAATGAAAATATCCGCCTCGGCAATCTGTGGGACGGCATCGAGATTTACGCCGCCCTGCTGGCAGACACGAAGTGGTAAGGTCATGACGCCGCGTGAACTCATCGGCGTGGCCGAGGTGCCGGGCGGGCCGCCGCTGCGGCTGTTCCGGCGCGGCGGCGATTTCATGATCGTGCTTGAACGCAACGAATTGATGAGCACGCGGATGCATGGCTCAGAAGTCGCGCTCGGCACCATGACGTGTGACCGGCTTGCCGGCCGGATGAGTGGAAGCTGGGCGCCGCATCTGCTCATCGGCGGCTATGGCATGGGTTTCACGCTGCGCGCCGTGCTTGGCCGGCTGGCGGCAGACGCGCGGGTGACGGTCGTCGAATTGGTGCCGGGCATCATCGACTGGGCGCGCGGGCCGATGGCGGCAGTCACCGATGGATGTCTGGATGATCCGCGCGTGACACTGACCATGGGTGATGTCGCCGCGACAATCGGGCAGGCAACGGCGGCGTTCGATGCAATCCTGCTCGACGTCGACAACGGGCCGGACGGGCTGACGCGTCCCGAAAATGACGGGATCTACAGCAACCAGGGGCTGGCGGCGGCGCGCAAGGCGCTGCGCCCCGGCGGCGTGCTCGCCATCTGGTCAGCCTCGCCAGACCCCGCGTTCGCGCGGCAACTGGAGCGCGCGGGCTTCACGGTCGAAACGGTGCGGGTGCGTGCGCGCGAAACGGGCAAGGGCCCGGTGCACGTCGTCTGGTTTGCCGTGAAGCGCTGAGCCAGGTCTACTGCGGCAGCCCGCCCGTCTGGCGCAGTGCCTCGCCCAGCGTGAGGCCGGCGGACATCGCGAGGTTCATGGAGCGCGTTTCGGCGCGCATCGGCAGGCGGATGCGGCCCCCGCAGGCCTCGTGAACATGCGCAGGCACCCCGGCGCTTTCCTTGCCGAACAGCAGCACATCACCGGGCAAGAACGCGAAATCATAGGCGCTGCTGCTGGCCTTGGTGGTGAGCAGCACCAGCCGGGCACCGCCGATGCTGGCCCGGAACGCGTCCCAATCGCGGTGCCGCGTCACGCTGACATGATCGATATAATCCATCGCCGAACGGCGCACACGGGCATCATCCCACACGAAACCCAGCGGCTCGATCAGATCGACCGGCACACCCAGGCACGCGCCCAGCCGCAGCACGGCGCCGACATTGCCCGCGATTTCCGGTTCATACAGCGCGATACGCATGGCTCAGGTGAGGTTGTTCACCGCGCGCTGGATGCGCTTGCAGGCTTCCTCCAGCAGCGCATCGGCGGTGGCATAGCTGATGCGGAAGGCCGGCGAACCGCCAAACGCGGCGCCGTGCACCACTGCAACGCCTTCGGTTTCCAGCAAGTACGCCGCCACATCCTCATCGTTGTTCAGCACCCCGCCGGCGGGCGTTTTCTTGCCGATCAGGCCCGAACAATCCGGATAGACATAAAACGCCCCTTCCGGACGCGGGCAGATCAGGCCCGGCGTCTGGTTAAGCATGCTCACCACCAGATCGCGGCGGCGCTGAAAGGCGGCGTTACGTTCCGCCAGGAACGATTGGTCACCGGTCAGCGCGGCCACCGTGGCAGCCATCGAAATCGAGCAGGGGTTGGACGTGCTCTGTGATTGCAGCTTGGCCATCGCCTTGATGATCCACGCCGGCCCGCCGGCAAAGCCGATGC
>NZ_JBDNFM010000168.1:0-7696 GCF_041689835.1 Sandarakinorhabdus sp. | reverse complement strand
CTTCGTGCAGGTGCCGACCACGCTGCTTGCCCAAGTCGATTCGTCGGTGGGCGGCAAGACCGCGATCAACGCCGGCGCCGGCAAGAATCTCGTTGGCGCCTTCCACCAGCCGGCGTGTGTGCTGATCGATCCCGCCGTGCTCGCCACCCTGCCGCGCCGCGAATTGATGGCCGGCTATGCCGAGGTGGTGAAATATGGCCTGATCAACGACCCGGCGTTCTTTGCCTGGTGCGAGGCCAATGCCGCCGCCGTCCTGGCCGGCGATGCCGCCGCACAGCAAACCGCCATCGCCCACAGCTGCCGCGCCAAGGCCGCCGTGGTGGCGGCCGACGAACGCGAAACCGCCGGCATCCGCGCGCTGCTCAACCTCGGCCACACCTTCGGCCATGCGTTTGAAGCCGAAACCGGCTTTTCCAGCCGGCTGTTGCACGGCGAAGCGGTGGCACTTGGCATGGTGCAGGCCTTCCGCCTCTCCGCTCGCCTTGGCCTGTGCCCCGCTGCCGATGCCCAGCGTGTATCCGCTCACCTTGCCGGCCTCGGCTTCACCACCGAACCTGCCGCATTGGGCCTCGATTGCACCGCCGCGCGCCTGATCCACCACATGAAGCAAGACAAGAAAATGAACGCCGGCCGCCTCGCCTTCATCCTGGCGCGCGGCATCGGGCAAAGCTTCGTGAGCCGCGACATCGAACTGGCGGAGGTCGAGGCCTTTCTGGCGGAGCAGCTGGCGGGCTAGGCGCCTACTTGCGCACCCACTGATCCGCTTTCCCCAAAGCCGGCCGCGCCAACGACTTTTGCGAGCGTGCATCGCCCAGCAGCACCTGCCGCCACCACAGTGCCGAAATCCGGGCCACGCGCCCCTGCATCTGCACCTCGGCGGGTTGCTTGCGCGTATCGCCGGCAAACAGCATGTGGTTGGCACCGGCCATCACCAGCAGCGCCTTGCGGCCATCGGCCGGCGCGCCAGCGAACAGGCTGAGCCGCTTGGCGCGTTGATCAGCAGCGACATCGGGCGCGGCATTGGCGGGCACGCCGTCCATGCTGCCGGTGATCACCAACAGCGGCCGGCCGATGCCGCCGAATTGCAGCTTTGCGGCGGCCGCATCGGGCGGGCCGGTGCTGCTCATCGCGATGAAGGCGCGGAAACGGCGGTCGATCAGCGGCGCATGTTCGCCGTCGGGGCGCTGGCCGGCCATCGCCTGCACCACCCACGCGCCCATGCTGTGCCCCGCCAGCGCCAGCCGGTCGCTGTCGATGCGCGCCAGATCGCACGCGCCCTGCCGCACGCGCCGCACCAATTCATCGCCGCGCCGCGCCAGTTCATCGCCGCGCCGCGCCAGTTCATCGGCCACGAAGCCCACATCGGCAATGCGCGCCGCCAGCTGTTCGGGTGCGATGCCGGCACGCACGCGGGCTTCGCGTTCCTGCGGCGTGGCTGCGCCGCGATAAACGCTGGCATCGCTGCCGGGGTGTTCCAGCCGGATCACCGCAATGCCCGCCGCCGTCCATGCCGCCACCCAGCGTGCGGCGTTGCTGCGCGTGCCGCCCAGCCCCGGGGACCAGATCACGGCGGGAAATGTGCCCTTGCCTGCGGGCATATCGATGCGCAGCGGCACATCGCGGCCGCGCGGGCCATCACGCCACACGGCATCGCAAACTGCGGGGGCTGCCGCAGCCGGAGCGGCCAGCAGCAGGCCAAGGCCAACAAGTGTGAGCGCAGCTTTCACCTGCCCACCCTAACCCCGGATTACGCCAGCGTCATCTTCCGCTTGCCGCGCTTCACCACGGCGGCCTGCGGCGCACTCGTAGCCATCGAAACGGTTTTGATCGTGTCCATGAACACCCAGTCGCAGCGGGTCTCGTTGGCGTTGAACGACAGCGTGAGGTAACCGCGGCGGCTGGTGTCGCACCATTGCATCCCCGGCGAGCTTTGCAGCAGGCCAGCGCGGATGATCGCCGGATCGGCTTTCAGCGCCTGCTCATAGCCCGGCGACGTCACCGACGACACACCAAACTCCGCCGCCACCGCCTTGCCATCAAGGCTGTGGTTGAACGCCCAGGCATTGTGGCTGTCCCCCGAAATCACGATCGGATCGGCGCCGGCATCGGCCATCGCCTTCAGCAGCCGCCGCCGCGCCTGCGGATAACCCGACCACATGTCCTGCGCGCCCGCAATGCCGGCCTGGGCCGCCGCGATGCCGCCTTTTACATAGCCTAGCGCCCGGGCATCGGCACCCGGCGCCAGCCAGCTGAGCGCGTCCTTGGGGGTCATGATATCGCCCATCACCACTTGCTGCGCGATCAGCTGCCAACGCTGGCCGGCCTTCACGCTGGCGGCCACTTCGCTGCCAAACCAGGCTTCCTGTTCGGTGCCCAAAAGCGTGCGCGCCGGATTTTGCCATTCGCCGGTCTGGAAGGCCTTGATACCATCGGCACCGCCGCGCAGCGCCGCATTCAGATCAAGCTGCTTGTCGCGCGCCGTCATCCTTGTATCCAGCGTCATCACTGAAACCAGATTGCCGAAATCATAACGCTGCCACGGCAGTTCCGGCGACATCAGCCATTCGCGGTGCGCCTTCAAGGCGGCGGCGCGGCGCAAATTCCACATGCCTTCGTTTGTCTGGTGGTTCTGCGCACCGCTCTTCCAGGTGTCGTTGGCAAATTCATGGTCGTCCCAGATGGCAATCATCGGGAACCGCGCGTGGATCGCCTGCAGCGCCGGATCGGCGCGGTAGCTGGCGTAACGCTGGCGGTAATCATCGATCATCAGGATTTCATCGCCGGGCAAAATCTCGCGGCCCGGCATCACCGTTTCGGGATAATTGCCCATCGGATATTCATAGATGTAATCGCCCAGGTGGATCACGGCATCGATATCATCGCGCACCGCGGCGTGGGCATAGGCGTTGAACATGCCGAACGGCCGATTTGAACAGGAAAACACCGCCAGTTTCAGCTGGTCCAGCTTGCCGGCCGGCAGCGTCTTGGTGCGGCCCACCACCGACTGTGTGCCATCGGGCGCGGTGAACCGGTACCACAGCCACTTGCCATCCGGCAGGCCGCTCACCCGTGCCTGCGCCGTGCCCCAGGTTTCGGCGCCGGCCACCGCTTCGGCGCGGGCGATCACGCGGCTCATGGCTTCGTCTTCCGCCACTTCCAGCGTCAGCGGCGTCGCAGCGCCGGTCACGCTGGCAAAACGCGTCCACAGCGTGACAGCGCCGGGGCCGGGATGGCCCGAAGCGACGCCGTGGCTGAAGCCGCTGCTTGGCCACAGCCGGGCCAGTGCCGGGCGCACCGGCAGGATCAGGCCGGCGGCAGCGGCAGCAAGAAAAGCGCGACGATGGATGGCAGGACGCATGGCTGATTCCCCGATAAAGCTGATGCCATTAAACCGGATATTGTGACAATTTCGAGGGGATTTGCCCGCCATGGCAAAAATGCGCAGCAAAGCTGATTTGCCGTCCAAGGATTGCCTCGCATGCGGGCGGCCGTTCGCGTGGCGCAAGAAATGGGCCAAGGATTGGGACAATGTGAAATATTGTTCCGACGCGTGCCGCAGCGGCGCCTATTTGCGCGCCAAGGCAAAAGGTGCAAACTGACGCCAGCACACACACGCAAAGGGAATCGCCATGGCCACGCAACTCAAAACGCCAAGCGTGAAGGATCAGGTTTCGGCCGAGGAGTGGGGCTTGCGCGTCGATCTCGCCGCCGCCTACCGGCTGGTGGCGCATTATGGTTGGGACGATCTGATCTTCACCCATCTTTCGGTGCGGGTCCCGGGGCCGGAACATCATTTCCTGATCAACCCGTATAATCTGATGTTCGAGGAAATCACCGCATCCAGCCTCGTCAAGATCGACGTGCAGGGCCATCCGGTGATGGAAACCCCCTACATCACCAACGCTGCCGGCTTCACCATCCATTCCGCCATCCACATGGCGCGCGAAGATGCCCACGCCGTCATCCACCTGCACACCCCGCATGGGCAAGCCGTATCAGCGCAAGCCGAAGGGCTGATGCCGCTGACGCAGACCGCGATGCTGATCCGCGATGAGCTGACCTATCACCACTATGAAGGCGTCGCGACCGATCTGGATGAGCGCGAACGGCTGGTGGACGATCTGGGCGCCACCAAGACCGCGATGATCCTGCGCAACCACGGCACCCTCACCGTGGGCGAAACCGTGGCCGAAGCCTTCATCAAGATGTATTTCCTCGAACGCGCCTGCGAAGCCCAGATCCACGCGCTGGCCGGCGGTCAGGAACTGATCAACCACCCGCCGCAGGGCACCCCCGAAAAGGCCGCCAATCAGGGCCGCACCGGCCTCAAGATGGTGGGCAACATGCTGGCGTGGCCGGCACTGCTGCGCAAGCTGGACCGGATGGACCCCAGCTTCCGGGATTAACCCTCAAACCGCTTCAGCGCGTCCCCGGCAAAGGCGATGATCGCCAGCCACAGCCAGCCGAACATCATGGCGGTGCCGCCGGCCGGGGCAAACGCCGCCACCCATTTGGGGGCGCCCATCGCCAGCAGGTTCAGATCCATCGCGAAGATGAAGCTGCCCACGCTCACGGCCCAGGCACCCGAATGCATGAACGGCGAATTGCGCCACGCCAGCAGGGCGAACACCGCAGCAACATGGGGCAATTGGAACATCACCCCGGTCATGATCCAGTCCCTGGCCTGCGGATCTTTGATGCCGTGTGCGGCAAACGTGCCGAACGCCAGCGCGATCACCGCATTCAAGCAGGCAAAGGCCGGCAAATAACGCGGGGACGCCGGCAGATAGCGCGGGCGGGCGGGCGGTGCCTGATCGGTCATGACAGCAAGCCTGCGGCGATCATCGGTCAAATCCCCTCAATTGCTGTGCCGCAACATTTCGCGCGCGGTGATCACGCGCATGATCTGGTTGGTGCCTTCCAATATCTGATGCACGCGCAGATCGCGGAAAATGCGTTCCACCGGATAATCCATCAGATAGCCATAGCCGCCGTGCAATTGCAGCGCCCGGTCGGCCACCGCCATGCCGATATCGGTGGCAAAACGCTTGGCCATGGCAGCAAACTGCGTCTTGTCGGGCGCGCCTTCGCTCACCTTTACTGCGGCCTGATACAGCAGTGCCCGCGCCGCCGACAATTCGGTGGCCATATCGGCCAGCGTGAACTGGGTGGCCTGAAAATCCGCAATCGCCTTGCCGAACTGCTGGCGCTGGCGGGTATAGGCCATGGCTTCATCCAGCGCCCGCTGCCCGCCGCCCAGCGAACACGCCCCGATATTGAGCCGGCCACCGTCCAGCCCGGCCATGGCGATGGCAAAGCCCTGGCCTTCCACCCCGACCAGATTGCCCACCGGCACCCGCACTTCGTCGAAATTCACCTGAGCGGTGGGCTGTGAACGCCAGCCCATCTTGCGTTCCGGCGCGCCAAAGCTCACGCCCGGCATATCCTTTTCGATCATCAGGCAGGAAATGCCTTTCGGCCCATCCACCCCTGTGCGCACCATGGTGACATAAAGATCATTCACCCCGGCGCCCGAAATGAACGCCTTCGATCCGCTCACCACATAATGATCGCCCCGAGAATCTTTGGCTCTTACCGCCCGCGTCTTCAGCGCCGCCGCGTCCGAACCCGAACCCGGCTCGGTCAGGCAATAACTGGCGATCTGATCCATCGTCACCAGCCCCGGCAGATATTTGGCTTTCAGCGCCGCATCGCCAAAACAGTCGACCATCCACGCCGCCATGTTGTGGATCGAGATGAACGCGCTGGTCGATGGGCAGCCATAGGCCATGGCCTCCATGATCAACGCCGCGTCCAGCCGGCCCAGCCCGATGCCGCCGCCGGCTTCGCTCACGTAAATCGCGCCAAAGCCAAGGCCGGCTGCGGCCTGCACCACGTCCTTGGGATAATGGTGCTCCGCGTCCCAGCGCGCGGCGTGCGGCGTGATCTGTTCGGCGGTGAAGCGGCGGGCGGCTTCCTGGATCGCCTTCTGATCGTCGGTCAGGTCAAATTGGCTCATGGTCTTATCCATACGGGCCCACGCCCATGCTGAAAAGCGTTTCCGGGGCTGGAATCCTGCGGCCAATTCGTGCAACCGCTACAGCATGAACCTTGCACCTGCCGCCATCGTCGACCAACTGATCGAAATCCACAGCGAATCCGTCGCGGCTCTGCGCCAGGCGCTGAAATCCTATATCAACGATGGCGTCGCCCCCGATGATTCCAGCCGTGTGCGCGGCGACTGGGCCTACCCTGAATTGCGGCTGGAATTTTCCGGTGAACGCCGCGCCTTGCGCCCGGTCCGCGCCTTTGCCCGGCTCAACCGCCCCGGCTCCTACGCCACCACCGTCACCCGCCCGGCGCTGTTCCGCGCCTACCTCGAAGAACAGCTCAGCCTGCTGATGGCCGATTACGATGTGATCATCACGGTCGGCCGCTCCGAAATCGAAATCCCCTACCCCTATGTCCTCGACGGCGCCGCCGATCTCAAGCTGGACGGCGTGGCGGCCGCCGAACTGGCCCGGCATTTCCCCACCACCGAATTGCAGCAGATCGGCGACGAACTCGCCGACGGCCTGTGGGACGACGCCCGCGCCGCTGCCCGCCCGCTGGCGCTGTTCGATGGCCCGCGCACGGATTTTTCGCTGGCCCGGCTCAAGCATTACACCGGCACCGCGCCGGAAGATTTCCAGCACTACATCCTGCTCACCAACTATCACCGTTATGTCGATGAATTCGTCGCCTTTGCCTGCCGGCAACTCGGGAAGGGCGGATACGATCGCCTCGCTTGCCCCGGCGGGCTCGACATCACCGCCGGCGATCCCGATGCGATGCGCGCCGCTGCCGATTTCACCTGGCGCAAGAACCAGATGCCGGCCTGGCACCTGGTGGCACCGGGCGGCAAGGGCATCACGCTGGTCAACATCGGCGTCGGCCCCGCCAACGCCAAGACGATCTGCGATCACCTCGCCGTGTTGCGCCCCGAAGCCTGGCTGATGATCGGCCACTGCGGCGGGCTGCGCCCATCCCAGGCCATCGGCGATTATGTGCTGGCCCACGCCTATTTGCGTGATGATCACGTGATGGACGATGTGCTGCCGCCGGAAATCCCGATCCCGGCGCTTTCAGAAGTACAAAAAGCCCTGCAACTCGCCACCGAAAAGGTCACCGGCATGACCGGCGACGCGCTCAAACCCCGTTTGCGCACCGGCACTGTGGTGACCACCGACGACCGCAACTGGGAACTGCGTTATTCGCAAAGCAGCCTGCGCTTCAACCAGTCGCGCGCCGTCGCGATCGACATGGAATCGGCCACCATCGCCGCCCAAGGCTACCGCTTCCGCGTGCCCTACGGCACCTTCCTGTGCGTTTCGGACAAGCCGCTGCACGGCGAAATCAAGCTGCCCGGCCAGGCCAACCGGTTTTATGAGGGCGCGATTTCCGAACATCTGCAGATCGGCATCGAAGCCATGATGATCCTGCGCGACGAAGGCCCGGCGTTGCATTCGCGCAAGCTGCGCGCGTTCGACGAGCCGCCGTTTCGGTGAGTTTCAGAGGCTCAGCCCAAGCTCCGCCAACAACGCCGCCCGCGCGGCCTTCACGTCGCGCCACAAATCCGCGTTGGTCAAATCCGCCGGCCCGATCGCCTCCGGCCACCAGCGCTCCACCAGCCGCTCCAGCCGGTCGGCCTTGGCGG
>NZ_JBDNFM010000167.1:0-4104 GCF_041689835.1 Sandarakinorhabdus sp. | reverse complement strand
GTCCGCCACCGCGGCCATGTCGTCACCCGTTCCATGCTGCTGGAAGGCGTGTGGGATTATCATTTCGATCCCGGCACCAAAGTGATCGACGTGCACGTGAGCCGCCTGCGCAAGAAACTGGACGAAGGCGGCGCCGGCAACATCGTGCAAACCGTGCGCGGCACCGGCTACCGCGTCGGCAGCGAAACGGTTCCGGCCTGATCCGTGCCCCGCGCGGGGCAATCCCCTTGGAAACCGTCGGGTTTTCGCCCGTTATTGTTCGGCATTACGCCGCGCACCACCACGGCACGCATCAGCCTGGTGCTGTTCGCGGTGCTGCTGGCGGGTTCGGCGTTGATGCTGGTCTTGCTGGAAAGTGCGACCCGCAATCAGCTCGACCGCGAAGTGCAGGCCCGTATCACGGCGATTGCCGATGCGGCGCAAACCGCGTGGCGGAGCGGCGGCATCGAAGCCGCGGTGACCATCCTTGATGGCGAACTGCAAGTTCCGGGGCCGCTGATCATCCATCTTTCGCGGCGCGATGGCAGCCTGCTGCTGGGCAATATGGCGCGCTGGCCGGCGAACGTGGCAGCCAACGGACGATTTTACCGGCTACCGGCGATGCACGCCGATCACAACGATGTCGAACTCTATCTGGTCACCACGCGGCAATTGCCCGATGGCTACCGCCTGCTGGTTGGCCGCAGTCTTGAAGCCGAAGAACAGTTGCAAAAGACGCTCACGACCATGCTGGCGATCGCGCTGCCGATCGCGGCAATGCTGGCGTTTCTGACCAGCCGGTTGATCACCGCCATCATCACCGATCGGGTGCGCGGCATCACCGATGTGGTGGGCGAGGTGACGGCCGGCAAGCTGCACGCCCGCGTGACCTTGCCGCCTGGCCCGCCGGCCGATGCCTTCGATTCGATGGGGCAGGCGTTCAACGTGATGCTGGCGCGGGTGGAATCGGTGCTGGACGAACTGCGCGCCGTCACCGATGGGCTGGCGCACGATTTGCGCTCCCCGCTAACCCGTCTCAAAGCGCGGACGGACCGGCTGGGGATGGGCAGCGTCGTCGATGCCGCCGATCTGGCCGCCGTGTCCGCCGAAGCGCAATCGCTGCTCGGCATGTTGGACAACAGCCTTGAAATCAGCCGCGCCGAAGCCGGCATCGGCCGCGACAGTTTTGCCGATGTCGATCTTTCGGCAATGGTCACCGATCTGGCCGAAATGTACGGGCCATTGGCCGAAGACAGCGGGGTGCATTTCACGGTGCTGCCCGGCCTGTCACGGGTGACGGCGCTGGCGCATCGCCAATTGCTGGGCCGGGCGCTGGCCAATCTGATCGATAATGCACTGCGGTACGGCGCGGCCGGCGGGGTGATCGAACTGGCCGCCGAAAACACCGATGCCGGGACGCGCCTTGTGGTGGGCGATCACGGCCCCGGCATTGCCGTCAGCCAGCGCCGCGAAGCCCTGCGCCGCTTTGGCCGCCTGGATGCAGCGCGCGGCGCGCAGAATGTCAGGCAGGGCGAGGCGTTGCAGGGTCAGACGTTGCAGGGCGCTGGCCTTGGCCTGTCGCTTGCTGCCGCTGTCGCCCGCCTGCACGGCGGCACCATCACTTTGGCTGATAACAAGCCGGGCCTGAAGGTGGCGATCGATCTACCGGCCGTTCGGGCGGCAGAGTAACGCTCAGGCCAAACCGCTCAGGCCGCCACGATCATCCCATGCCGCTTCTTGCCAGCGCTCACCTTCTGCCCCGGGCTCACCAGCGCGGCCTCGCTGCCGGCGGCCTCCCCATCGATCCGCGCGCCGCCCTGCGCCACCAGCTTGCGCGCTTCGTTCTTCGACGCAGCAAATCCCAGCCCGATCAGCGCATCGACGATGGATACCGGCGCGCTCACGGAAAATTGCGGCAGTTCCTCACCGGCGCCGCCTTCGGCAAAGGTGGTGCGCGCGGTTTGCGCAGCGGCCACCGCGGCATCGCGCCCTCGGCACAGCGCGGTCGCTTCGGTGGCAAGCACCGCCTTGGCCGTGTTGATCTCTGCGCCCTCAAGCGCCTCCAGCCGGGCAATCTCGTCCAGCGGCAAATCGGTGAACAACCGCAGGAATTTGCCCACATCGGCATCGTGGGTGTTGCGCCAGAACTGCCAGTAATCGAAATGCGGCAGTTGATCCTCGTGCAGCCATACCGCGCCTTGCGCCGTCTTGCCCATCTTGGCGCCATCGGACCGCGTGATCAGCGGCGTCGTCAGGCCAAATGCCTCTTTGCCGTCGATACGCCTGATCAGATCGGTGCCATTGACGATATTGCCCCACTGGTCCGATCCGCCCATCTGCAGCGTACAGCCAAACCGCCGGCCCAGTTCCAGATAATCATAAGCCTGGAAAATCATGTAGTTGAACTCAAGGAAGCTCAGCGGCTGCTCCCGCTCCAGCCGCAGCCGCACGCTATCAAAGCTGAGCATGCGGTTGATCGAGAAATGCCGGCCGACATCCCTCAGGAACGGGATATACATCAACTGCGACAGCCATTCGTCGTTGTTGACCATCACTGCATCCGTCGGCCCGTCGCCAAACGTCAGGAAGCGTTCGAAAATGCGGCGGATGCTCGCCATGTTGGCGTTGATCTGCTCATCGCTCAGCAGCTTGCGCGCATCATCCTTGCCCGAAGGATCACCGATCTTGGTGGTGCCGCCGCCCATCAACACGATCGGCTTGTGCCCGGACTGCTGCAAATGGCGCAGCATCATGATCGAAACCAGATTGCCGATATGCAAGCTGGGCGCCGTGCAATCAAACCCGACATAAGCCGTGATCGCGCCCCCTGAACCTGATTGGCTGGCCGCACCATCCAGCGCCGCCGCATCGGTGACCTGATGAATGAAACCACGCGTTTCGAGACGTCGGAGAAAGTCGCTGCTGTAGGTCATGGCACTGCCGGCTTTACGGTGAGATTCGGCGCTTGTCATGCCCCGACCGCCGCAGTGCCCGCATCGACCAGATTTGCCAGTTTTGGCGTTTCGTATGGAACTGGGGATTTTCCAGCCCACCCGGCGCGCCGCCGCAAACAAGCTGGTTGCTGATCGTTGCTCCACATAACGGCCAGTGTAACCCATTGGCCGGGCTGTAGGACAGAGCAGGAGGAGAAGCAGAAAAGCCTCCGGCGGCCAGGGTCGCGGACCCTGGACCCGTTCGTTTTCAGGCGCACCCATTCCATATCACCTCTCCCCGCCGCGAAGAGGTCGAGAGACGGCGCAGCCGGCCCGGGAGAGGGGCGCCACGTTCCGCCACTCGGGAACCGCCCCTTCCACCCCGTCACCCCGGACTTGATCCGGGGTAAGGCTTCCTTCAAGCTGACGATAGAAAGCGCGCTATTGCGGCTGGCTCTGGTTTCGGCCCGAGCCCTGAAATAAGTTCACTGTTACCGTAATTTTAAGCGGGAATTCTAGTCAATAAAGCGTTCGGTTCACAGGCGCTTTGTACAATACAGGGCAACCCGGTATGCTGAGGTACGTTTTGATAATGATGTGGCTGACACTTACAGCTTCATGTCGCGAACCACCTTTGCGGCTTGATGACGGGCCTTGTTTCTCAGAGTGGAGTGAATCTCCTCAAGATCTTCCTGATGTTGGTGACTTTATTATAATTTATATAATTGACTCGAATATGGTCATGATAAACAATTCGAATCCATTATCTACGAATTTCGTTATTAATAATATTGTCGCAGATAAAGAAAAAATTGAGGATTTGCCAATACGTGTTGTTGCAAGAGATTGTAATCAAGCGCGAGAATTGAACGTTAAGATGAAACATAGCGGGCTTTGTTTGAGAAATAGCTGTCTTTCCGCCAGAAAATGGAATTTTCCATCCTAGCATTAAGTCTTCCCTTGTAATGACGCGGTTGAAATTACCTATGATGGCACTAGGAGGCGTTGACAAATTCACGCATCCACAGCCGGATTGAGACGAGGTGGATAAAGCCGAGATAGCTATCGGCGGTTTTGTCGTATCGGGTTGCGAGGCGCCGGGCATTTTTCAGCTTGTTGAAGCAACGCTCGACCATGTTGCGCAGGGCGTAAATGGCGGCATCGACGGGCAGTTGGATCAGGCGGTTCCGTT
>NZ_JBDNFM010000166.1:0-2635 GCF_041689835.1 Sandarakinorhabdus sp. | reverse complement strand
TTGCGGGGCGGCTGGGGTGGTGGTGGTGTTTGATTATCCATGCCGGTCACAACGCAGGGCGGCGGCAACCGGTTCCTGTGCGGGCGCCCGGTTGACGGCAGCGGCGCTGCATGGCTTGAGAACAGCATACGGAGAAACGCAGATGACCAAGCCAACGGTGAACGAATGGGCCGCGATGGCCGCCAAGGAAGTGAAGGGTGCCAGCCTTGCGTGGCCCACGCCCGAAGGCATCACGGTGAAGCCGCTTTATACCGCCGACGACACTGAAGGCTGGGACCCCGGCCTGCCCGGATTTGCGCCGTTCACACGCGGGGTGCGGGCATCAATGTATGCCGGGCGGCCGTGGACGGTGCGGCAGTACGCCGGTTTTTCCACGGCGGAGGAATCCAACGCTTTCTATCGCCGCAACCTGGCAGCGGGGCAGAAGGGGCTTTCGGTCGCGTTCGATCTTGCCACCCACCGGGGCTATGACAGCGATCATCCGCGCGTGTCGGGCGATGTCGGCAAGGCGGGCGTGGCCATCGACACCGTTGAAGACATGAAGATCCTGTTTGACGGGATTCCACTCGATCGGATGTCCGTCTCCATGACGATGAACGGCGCAATCATCCCGTGCCTGGCGTTCTTCATCGTGGCGGCCGAGGAATCCGGCGTGCCGCAGGCCAAACTTGATGGCACCGTGCAGAACGACATCCTCAAGGAGTTCATGGTCAGGAACACCTATATCTATCCGCCGGCGCCATCGATGCGGATCGTGGCCGACATCATTTCGTACACCGCGCGCAACATGCCGAAATTCAACAGTATTTCCATTTCCGGTTACCACATGCACGAAGCCGGCGCGACGGCGCTGCAGGAACTGGCGTTCACTCTGGCCGATGGCATGGAATATGTTCGTGCAGCACAGGGCCAGGGCCTTGATGTCGATGAATTTGCCGGCCGGCTGTCATTTTTCTTTGGCATCGGCATGAACTTCTTCATGGAAGTGGCCAAACTGCGCGCGGCGCGCACGCTGTGGGCGCGCATCATGGCCAATTTCGGCGCCAAGGACCCGCGCAGCCTGATGTTGCGCACCCACTGCCAGACCAGCGGTGTGAGCCTGCAGGAACAGGACCCCTACAACAACGTCATCCGCACCACGATCGAAGCGCTGGCGGCGGCTTTTGGCGGCACACAAAGCTTGCATACCAACGCGCTGGATGAAGCCATCGCACTGCCCACCGATTTTTCGGCGCGCATCGCCCGCAACACCCAGATCGTGTTGCAGGAAGAAACCGGCATTACCAAGGTCGTCGATCCGCTGGGCGGCAGCTATTATGTCGAAGCGCTCACCAAGCAATTGGTGGACGGCGCGCAGGCGATCATCGACCAGGTCGAAGCGCAGGGCGGCATGACCAAGGCCGTCGAAACCGGCATGCCCAAGCTGGAGATCGAAGCCGCCGCCGCCGCCAAGCAGGCCGGCATCGACATGGGCGAAACCGTGATCGTGGGAGTCAACAAATACAAGCCGTCAACCACCGACGTCGTGCCAGTGCTTGATGTGGATAACGTGGCAGTGCGCGCCAGCCAGATCACCCGAATCGAAGCCGTGAGGGCTGCGCGCGATCCGGCGCGCGCCGATGCCGCGCTGCGGGCGTTGCAGGACGGCGCGGCGGGCAGCGCCAATCTGCTGGCACTGGCCATCGAATGCGCCCGCGCCCGCTGCACGTTGGGCGAGATCAGCCAGGCGATGGAAGCCGTATTCGGCCGCCACGTCGCCATCGTGAAGATGGTGAAGGGCGTTTATGCCGATGCTTACAAGGCCGATCCCGCCTATGTGCGTGTTGCCGAAGGCGTGGAAGCGTTCGAACGCCGCGCAGGCCGCAAACCGCGCGTGCTGATCGTGAAGATGGGCCAGGACGGGCATGATCGCGGCGCCAAGGTGGTTGGCACGGCGCTGGCAGATCTGGGGTTTGATGCCACGGTTGGTCCGTTGTTCCAAACGCCCCAGGAAGCCCGCGATCTGGCGGTGAAGCTGGAGGTGGACCTGGTGGCATCATCATCGCTGGCGGCCGGCCACAAGACGCTGGTGCCGGCGCTGATCGACGAACTGAAAATGGCGGGCCGTTCCGATATCAAGGTGATCGCCGGCGGGGTGATTCCGGCGCAGGATTATGAATTTTTGAAATCGGTGGGCACGGTGGCGATCTTCGGGCCGGGGACCAACATTGTCGAAGCAGCGGCGGAACTGCTGCGGCTGTTGGGGCATAATCTGCCGCCATTGGGTGAAGCGGTGGAATAGCAATCTTACTTTGCGGGACAGGGTCGACCCGGCGCAGCCGAGCGGGGTGAGGGGTGCCGCGTGCGGAACCGCTCAGTCTGCTTGGGGTTGCCAGCAAGCAAGTAAGAAGGTGGCGGAGCCACGCCGCCGGACGAGTCAAAAAACAAGCGAGCTGAGGGCCGTGTGTTTTGATCGCCTGCCAATATCGCCGGAGTCGGCGCGCGGGTCGGACGCTCGCCCGGCGGTGATGGAGCGGGTAGCGGGAATCGAACCCGCGCTAGAAGCTTGGGAAGCTCCTGTGATACCATTTCACCATACCCGCTTGCGCACGCAGAATTGCCACGCCGGCCGTTTGCGGTCAACTGTTCGCGCTGG
>NZ_JBDNFM010000165.1:0-13972 GCF_041689835.1 Sandarakinorhabdus sp. | reverse complement strand
CCGGGTCCGCTGCGTCTATTACACGGCATCATTTATCGCCATATCCGGCAAGCCGGCCCACATCATGTAGGCGCTTGGCGGCGATTCCTCAAGGGCGCACGTCGTGCAGACTCAACCCTTCACCAGCCGCCGATACAGCGCCGGCAGCAGCAACAGCGTGAGAAGGGTGGAGGAAATGATCCCACCGATTACCACCGTGGCAAGCGGGCGCTGCACTTCGGCCCCCGCTCCGGTGGCGATCGCCATCGGCAGGAAACCGATGCTGGCCACCAGCGCGGTGGAAATAACGGGCCGCAGCCGGTCCAGCGCGCCTTCGCGCACCGCATCGTCCTTCGCGTGCCCTTCCCCGCGAAGATAATTGATGTGATCCACCATCACCAGCCCGTTGAGCATGGCGATGCCCGACAGCGCGATGAAGCCGATCGCCGCCGTAATCGAAAACGGCAAGCCGCGTATCGCCAGCGCAAACACCCCGCCGGTCACTGCCAGCGGAATGCCGGCAAACACGATCAGCGCCTGGGCAAACGAACCGAGGGCGCCATAAACCAGCACCAGAATGAGCAGCAGGCACGCCGGCACCAGCAGCGCCAGCCGCGCCTTGGCTTCCTGCAACTGCTTGAACTGGCCGCCATATTCGATGCGGTAGCCTTCCGGCATCGGCACTGCCTGCGCCAGTTCGGCCTTGGCGCCCGCCACATAGGCTTCGATATCCGTGCCCGACAAATTGACCAATAGGGCAGCGCGTTTCTGGCCGTTGTCGCGGCGCACCGGCTCCACTGCCATCACTTCCTCCAGCCGCGCCACCCGGCCCAGCGGCACCAGACCGGCCTGACCCACCCGCAGTGGCAGCGCCCGAATCGTATCAAGATCGGCGCGGCGCGCATCGGGCAGGCGCACCACGATGGCATGGCGGCGGATGCCTTCTAGGATCGCGCCCACTTCCTGCCCGGCCAGCGCCGTGCTGATGGCGCGGTTCACTTCATCGGCTCCCAACCCGAGCCGCACCAGCGCCTGGCTGTCCACCCTCACTACCAGGCTGGGGGTGCGGCCATCCACTTCATATTCGGCCTGCGCCGTGCCCGGCAACCGCTTCAGCACCGCCAGCACGCGGCCACCCAGTTGCTCCAGCCGGTCATTGTCGTCGCCAAAGATCTTCACCGACAGATCGGCGCGGGTGCCTTCCAGCATCTCGTTGAATTTCATCTCGATCGGTTGGCCGCGCAGGAAACTCTGATCGGCAAACTGGCGGCTGGCTTCAGCTTCGATGGCATCATAAAGCGCGGCCTTGCTCTGCGGGCCATTGGTCGGCCATTCGCTCAATGGCTTGTAGCTCACATAAAGGTCGTTCTCGCCGGGCGGCATTGGATCGGTCGCCACTGCCGAAGTGCCGATGCGCGAGAAAACCGCGGTAATCTGCGGGAATTTCTGCAAAAGCGCCTTCTCCAGCGCCAGCTCGATGGCAAGGCTGCGCTCGAGGTTCATGTCCACCGGCTTGTAGATCATGGTCGTGATCGAGCCTTCGTCCAGCCGCGGCGTGAACTGCGTGCCAAGCCGGCCAAACAGCAGCCCGGCCGCCGCGATCACCAGCAGCGCCGGCACGACGGCCAGCACCGGGCGCGCCAGCGTGACCGTGAGCACTGGGCGATACACCCGCTCCAGCGCCGCCATCAGCCGCGTCGGCGCCTGGCTTTCCCCGGCCTTCAGCCAGTACGATGCCATTGCCGGCACCAATGTCACGCTCACCACCAGCGCCGCCGACAAGGCCAGCATGACGGTGATCGCCATTGGCCGGAACAATTTGCCTTCCACGCCGCCCAGCGCCAGCACTGGCACGTAAACCAGCGTGATGATCGCCACGCCAAAAACCACCGGCCGCGCCACCTGCCCCATTGCCGAAGCGATGATCGACCGGCGCTCATCCTCCGCCAGCGCACGGCCCAGCCGCGCCTGTTCGCTGCCCAGCCGGCGCAGGGCATTTTCCACCGCGACAATGGCGCCGTCGACCACGAGGCCGAAATCCAGCGCACCAAGGCTCATCAGATTGCCGCTGATATCCAGCCGCACCATGCCGATGCGGGCGAGCAGGAAAGCAACCGGAATCACCGCCGCCACGATCAGCGCGGCGCGCCACTGGCCCAGCACCAAAATCAGCACGACCGCGACCAGCAACGCCCCTTCCGACAGATTGGTGCGCACGGTGGCGCCGGTTCGCTCCACGATATAGGCGCGGTCATATCGCACCTTGATCACCATGCCCCGGGGCAGCGCGGCCTGCACGTCGGGCAGATAGGCATCCACGGCGCGCGCCACGTCGCGGCTGTTCTGGCCGGTGAGCATCATGATGGTGCCCAGCACGGCTTCCTCGCCGTTCACCGTGGCCGCACCCGATCGCAGCATGTGGCCCACCCGCACGGTGGCCAGATCAGCCACAATCAGCGGCCGCGCGCCGCCAGCAAACTTCACCGGCAAGCCGCCAATGGCTTCGGGCTTCACCACCTTGGCATCGGTGCGCACCACCAGCCGGCGCGTGCCTTGGGATATGGTGCCGCCGCCGGCATTATCGGCATAAGCGGCCACGGCGGCAGCCAGTTCGGAAGGCGTCACCCCGGCGGCGGCGAGCTTGGCCAGATCAGGCTCGATCACATAATGGCGTTCCAGTCCGCCGATGCTGTTCACCTCGGCAACGCCCGACACCTGGCGCAGCATCGGCACGACGACATACTCCTGGGTTTCGGCAAGCGCCATCAGGTGCTCGTCGCTCGCGCTGGCGGGCGCCAAGCCGGGATGATGCGGCTCCGCGTGCGGCGGGTGATCCCATTCCAGCGAATAATACAGAATTTCGCCCAGCCCGGTGGTGATCGGCGCCAGCTGCGGCGCGGCACCCGCCGGCAGCAGCGCCTGCGCCGCCGCCAACCGTTCCGTCACCACCTGGCGCGCGCGCATCACATCGGTGCCGTCTTCGTACAACAGGGTGACCTGGGACAGGCCCGACCGTGTGAGCGAGCGGAACCCCGAAAGGCCGGGCTGGCCGCCCATCAGGCGCTCGACCGGCACCGTCACCCGCGTTTCGATTTCTTCGGCAGCAAGGCCGGGCACGGCAATGTTCACCTGCACCTGAACACCGGTCACATCGGGAATGGCATCGATGGGCAGGATAGAAAGGTGGTAAAGCCCAATTACAACAGCAACAAGAGCGGCGATCAGCACGCCGCCGCGGGCCCGCGCACTCGCCGAAATCAACGCCGCGATCACGGCTGGGCGCCGCCGCCGCTCAGCGTGCGAATATTCTCGCGCGCTTCCCACAGCCCCGCTCGTGTATCGAGCACGGCAGCCAGCGCATCGAGCCAGCCGGTCTGCATCTGCATATACGTGGCCAGCGGCACACCGCCCAGCCGCCAGGCGCGAGCGGCTTCCGCCGCCGCCGCCGCAAACCGCTGCGGCGCGTCGGCCGGCCATTTGGCCAGCGCTTCGCTGCGGGCGCGATAGACCGCGGCATCGGCAAACAGCCCGGCCAATATGCGCCGCCGCGCCGCGATCAGCGCCGCCTCGCCTTGCGCAGCGCGGCTTTGCGCAACGGCCACGTCGCCTTCCTGCCGGTTCCACAACGGTATGCTGGTAGTGGCGCGCATGCCGATCACCTGGTCCTGCACGTCGCCGCGGTCACGGTTGATGAACGGGCCGATGCTGATGGCGCCTGCGCGGCTCTTTTCGGCGAGGCGCACGCCCAGACCCTGCTGCTCAAGCTGCGCCTTCAGCGCCAGCAACTCGAAATTATTGGCCTCCACCTGCTCGGCCAGTACCGCCACATCGGGCAGCGGCGGCGGCGCGGCAGGCGGGCGCACGATGCGCACTTTGGCGGGGAAGGGCTGGCCGCGCAGGCCGTTCAGTTCATACAGTGCCGCATTATAGGACGCTTGGGCGTCCGCGGCGGTGCGTTCGGCGGTGATGGCAGCAGCTTCCAGCACGGCGGCTTCAAGGCGCGGCGCCGGGCCGGCAGCGTCTCGCGCCACCAGCACCGCGGCCAGGCTGCGCATGCGCCCCGCCACCTGCGCGGCGGCTTCGGCGCGGGCATCGGCGGCAAACAGCCGATATCCCAGTGTGCGGGCGCGCCCCGCCAGCGTCGCTTCGAATTGGGCAAGCCCGATGCGCGCCAGCGTGACATTGCCCTGCGCGATGGCTTTGCGCAGGGGCAGGCGACCATTGAATTCGATCGGCTGCAGGATCGAAACGGCAAAGGCAGGGCCGTCACCGAGGCGCACGCCGGTGAGCGGATTTGAAGTTCGGCGTTCACCAAACTCCACGCTGATTTCAGGATCGGCCAGCCGGCCGGCGGCGGCCACCCCGGTTTGCGCCAGGCTGATTTGGCGGGCCAGAAACTGACGCTCGGTGTTGCCGGCCACAACCTCGGCCGCCAGCGCATCGATCGACAGCGCTGCCGATTGCGCAGCGACCGGAGCCGCCAGCATCACGGCGGCAGCAAAACAAATTCCACGTATCATCGCCGCACGGATAGAACATCCGACGACAAAGAAATACCGGTTGTTTTACGTGTGCTTGGCTGCGATCAATTCGCGATAGCGGCTTAAAACAGCGCCGTTGATGGCATCCCAGTCAAAAGCCTGCGCCGCCGCCAGCCCCGCCTTGCCATGGGCAGCACGCAGCAGCGGATCGGTGCAATAAAGCTGCAATGCATCGGCATAGCCGGCAACATCACCCGGCGTGACCAGCGCGCCGGTAGCGCCATCGGTGACCAGGCATTCGTTGCCGCTGGCGCGGGCGGCAACCACCGGGATGCCGCTGGCCATGGCTTCCAGGTTGATGTTGCCAAACGTCTCGGTGGTCGACGGATTGAGCAGCATGTCGACACTGGCATAGGCGCGGGCCAGGCCCAGCCCATCCAGAAAACCGGTGAAGATGGCATCCGGTACTTGCGCGGCAAATCGTTCCCGCGCCGGCCCGTCGCCCACCACCACCAGCCGGTGCGGCACGCCGCGGCGCTGCAATTCGGCAACTGCGGCGACGACGGCATCAAGACCCTTTTCCAGCACCAGCCGGCCGACAAAGGCGATCACCGGTACGGAATCACCGATGCCCACGCTCCAGCGCCATTCCGGCGAGCGGCGCTGCGGGTTGAACCGCGTTTTGTCGACACCTCGGCTCCACACCGCCGGCTCGCTGCTGATGATGCGCGCATCACGCATCGTCTGGCCAAAGCCCGGCGTGGTGACGAACACTTCATCGAGCCCGGCATAAAACCACCCCAGCGCCACCTCCATGGCGCGGCGGGCAAAGCCAAAGCCGTAATATTCAAGATAGGTTTCAAAGCGGGTGTGGATGGACGCGACCACGGGCACGCCCATTGCGCGCCCCAGTTTCTTGGCAGCGTGGCCGGCCGGATCAGGTGCCGAAAGATGGATGACGTCGGGCGCGAAATCGCGGATTTCCCGCTTCAACCGGTTCGGCAAACCCAGTGAAACGCGATACTCACCGCGACCGGGGATCGACAGGCTAGGCACCGATACCAGGGTTCCAGCCGGTTCGAAAGCCGGCGTGTCACTGGTGGGCGAATACACCCGCACCGTGCAGCCCTGCCGCTCAAGAAACGCCACCAAGCGGTTTAACGCCTGATTGGCGCCATCGCGCACATAATTGTAATTGCCCGAAAACAGCGCGATGCGCAGCGGACGGCGAGCCCCCGGAGCGGGAGCGACAACATCAGGCATACGAAGGGCAGTGGCCACGGTGAAAATCCTTGCTGTGTACGTATATATAAGCTCAATGTGGCCAAGGCGCGGCAGGCCAGCGACCAATATGGTTGCTGTGGTCCCGCGAGCACGCACAGAAAAAACCCCGCCGGCACCGCGTGCCGGCGGGGTCGTCCGCTGCAAAGGTACGCAGGTCAGGCGGCAACGGCACTCGTGCGGCGACGCTGCGCGGCACCGACCAGGCCAAAGCCGGCGATCAACATCGCCCAACTGGCCGGCTCGGGGACACCGGGTGTTACGCTGCCAAATGTGATGTTGTCATAGGCGACGAAGTTGGCGCCGCCGCCGAAGTCAATTGACTTGGCCACGCCGGCAAAGCTGACGCCGATCGGGGTCCAGTTGCAATAAAAGCCGGTCGCGTTCGGCGGGCAGTTCTGATTGGCCTGCGTGACCAGGCTCAGCGTGGCAAGCACGTTGCCGGTCCCGCCAAGCCCGTCATACACGTTGATGAAGGCGCTGGAATTGGACGCGTAATAGAAAGAGAAGCCGCTCGAGAAACCAGCGGCGTAATCCAGCGTGACGGCCCCGCCCGACAGGAAGAACAGGATGCCCTTCTTGCCTGGCGCATCGGGCTCGCAGCAGCCGTTGTAGTTGTTGAGGGCAAGGGCATTGCTTGAAAAGGCCACCCCCAGGTTGGCCCCGCTCGTGCCGTGGCCGCTTGTGCCGCCATTGTAATAGTTGGTTACGGCAGTGCTGTTGCCCTGATTGGGATCAACGACGCCAGTGAAATCGAGCGAAACGACGGCGGCCTGCGCCATCGAGGCCGAAGCCGCAAACACACCTGCAAGCAGAAGTAGATAACTGCGCATGATAAATCTCCCCTTCACAAGCCGGCCACCGATCACAGAGCGCCGGTACGTTTGACGGAGAACGTCGATACCCCCCCATGGAGTCCCGAATCGCCCCGACTGCATAAAATAAACGTTATTTTAATGTTCTGTTCAAGTTACTATTTGATTTCAGGCTGCACAGGACGGGCGATGCCGCGCGAAGGGTGCTTCCCAGATTGCCGAGATGACAGGTCCTGCCGGCGTGGTCGTGCAGTCAGTCCCCTACGACCATTGAATGATGGGCCGGTCAAATCGACGGCGCACCGCGTATATTTCCCCGTCATTTCGCCGGCTTGCAGTTGACGCCCACAATGAAAAAGGGCGCGCCGGTTGCCCGCCGCGCCCCTTTTCATTCACCCGCCGGTTGGCGGAACGACAATCAGCCTTCGGTCTGCTCCAGCGCCTTGGCACTGGCCTGCTGCACCGAACGCAGCACCGCATCTCGGCTGGCAGCGGCAACCCGCAGGCGGCCGATGCCGGCGCCGGTGCCGGCCGGGATCAAACGGCCAACGATGACGTTTTCCTTCAGGCCCGTCAGCGTGTCGATCTTGCCCTGCACCGCAGCTTCGGTGAGCACGCGAGTGGTTTCCTGGAACGACGCGGCCGACACGAACGACTTGGTTTGCAGCGAGGCCTTGGTAATGCCTAGCAGCACCGGCTTGCCGGCTGCAACGCGGCCATCCTGGCCGAGCTTGGCGTTTTCCGAGTCCATTTCCTCGCGGTCGACCTGTTCGCCCACCAGCAGCGTGGTGTCGCCGCTATCGGTGATTTCCACCTTCTGCAGCATCTGGCGCACGATCACTTCGATGTGCTTGTCGTTGATGCGCACACC
Organism: Sandarakinorhabdus sp.; assembly: GCF_041689835.1. Lineage (GTDB taxonomy): Bacteria > Pseudomonadota > Alphaproteobacteria > Sphingomonadales > Sphingomonadaceae > Sandarakinorhabdus. The sequence goes on along the minus strand of NZ_JBDNFM010000165.1, from coordinate 6,545 downwards.
CTGCAGGCGATAGACCTCCTGGATTTCCGCACACAGATATTCGGCCAGCGGCTCGACGCCCAACACTTCGAGGATGTCGTGCGGGTTGGGGTTGCCATCGATCAGATAGTCACCCCGGCGCACGAAATCGCCTTCCTGCACGGCCACGTTCTTGCCCTTCGGCACCAGATACTCGGCGACGTCCCCACCATCTTCCGGACGGATATTGATGCGGCGTTTCGTCTTGTAATCCTTGCCGAATTCCACCCGGCCATCAATGCGTGCGATAACCGCATTGTCCTTGGGAATGCGCGCTTCGAACAGTTCGGCCACCCGCGGCAAACCGCCGGTGATGTCGCGCGTTTTGGCAGCTTCACGCGGGATACGCGCCAGCACGTCCCCGGCCGAAACATCCTGGCCTTCAGCCACCGACAAAATGGCATCCACGGCCAGCATGTAACGGGCAGATTCGCCCGACTGGTCGTCAAGCAGGGTGATGCGCGGACGCAGATCATCCTTCTTGTTGCTGGATTTCCATTCGGTGACGACCTTGTTGGCGAGGCCGGTGGCTTCATCCACCTCTTCCTTCAGGGTCGTGCCTTCGATCAGATCCTGGTATTTCACCTTGCCCGATTTTTCGGTGATCACCGGCAGGGTGTACGGATCCCACTCGGCCAGACGATCGCCCTTCTTGACCGTGATGCCTTCGAGATGCGTCACCAGTGCCCCGTATGGAATGCGGTGCATCGAGCGTTCGCGACCTTCGGAATCGCGCAGCACCAGCTCGCCGTTACGCGCCATCGACACGTTGCGGCCGCGGCTGTCGGTGATGGTCACCACACCGCGGAACTCGATCAGGCCGTCAACCGGCGCGTCGAGCGTGGACTGTTCCGACACCTGCGCGGCGCCGCCGATGTGGAATGTGCGCATGGTCAGCTGCGTGCCCGGCTCGCCGATCGATTGCGCAGCAATAACACCGACGGCTTCGCCCATGTTCACCGGCGTGCCGCGCGCGAGGTCGCGGCCGTAACAGGTGGAACAGACGCCGCCCTTGGTTTCGCACAGCAGCGGCGAACGGATCTTCACTTCCGCCACGGCTGCAGTCTCGATGCGGGTCACGTCGGCTTCGCTCAGCAGGTACCCGGCGGGGGCCACGATCTCACCGGTCTTGGCATCGACGATGTCGACCAGAACGGTGCGGCCAAGGATACGCTCACCCAGGCTGACGATGGTGTTGCCGCCTTCGACAATGGCTTTCATCACCATGCCGCGCGGGGTGCCGCAATCCTCTTCGACAACGACGCAATCCTGCGAAACGTCGACGAGGCGGCGGGTCAGGTAACCCGAGTTGGCGGTCTTCAGCGCGGTGTCGGCCAAGCCCTTGCGAGCGCCGTGGGTGGAGTTGAAATACTCCAGCACGGTCAGGCCTTCCTTGAAGTTCGAGATGATCGGCGTTTCGATGATCTCGCCCGACGGCTTGGCCATGAGGCCGCGCATGCCCGCAAGCTGCTTCATCTGCGCCTGGCTACCGCGGGCACCGGAGTGGGCCATCATGTAGATGGAGTTGATCTGCGCCTCACGGCCATCCGGCTGTTTCTTCTTGGCGCTGATTTCCTTCATCATTTCGTTGGCGACCAGATCGCCGCAACGCGCCCAGGCATCAACGACCTTGTTGTACTTCTCGCCCTGCGTGATCAGGCCGTCCTGATACTGCTGCTCGAAATCCTTCACTTCGCCCTTGGTCTTGTCGACCAGCACGGCCTTGGCGGCGGGGATCACCATGTCGTCCTTGCCGAAACTGATGCCGGCCTGGAACGCGTGGCGGAAGCCCAGCGCCATGATGGCATCGGCAAACAGCACCGTCTCCTTCTGGCCGGTGTGGCGATAGACGGTGTCGATGACGTCGCCGATCTCCTTCTTGGTCAGCAGGCGGTTGATGGTTTCAAACGGCACCTTGTGGCTCTGGGGCAGCGTTTCACCCAGCAGCAGGCGGCCCGGCGTGGTGTTCACACGCTTCATGTAGGGCTGGCCGTTTTCATCGGTCTGCGGCACGCGGGCGATGATCTTGGTGTGCAGCGTCACGTTCTTGTTGAACAGCGCCTGGTGCACTTCGGACATGGTGCCAAACGCCATGCCTTCGCCCGGTTCCTTTTCGGATTCCATCGACAGATAATACAAACCCAGCACCATATCCTGCGACGGCACGATGATCGGCTTGCCGTTGGCGGGGGACAGGATGTTGTTGGTCGACATCATCAGCACGCGGGCTTCCAGCTGGGCTTCGAGGCTCAGCGGCACGTGGACGGCCATCTGATCGCCATCGAAATCGGCATTGAAGGCCGAACATACGAGCGGGTGCAGCTGGATGGCCTTGCCTTCGATCAGCACCGGCTCAAAGGCCTGGATGCCGAGACGGTGCAGTGTCGGCGCGCGGTTGAGCAGCACCGGATGCTCGCGGATCACCTCGTCGAGGATATCCCAGACTTCCTTGCGTTCCTTTTCAACCCACTTCTTGGCCTGCTTCAGGGTCATGGACAGACCCTTGGCATCGAGACGCGAGTAGATGAACGGCTTGAACAGTTCGAGCGCCATCTTTTTGGGCAGGCCGCACTGGTGCAGCTTGAGTTCGGGGCCGGTAACGATCACCGACCGACCCGAATAATCGACGCGCTTGCCGAGCAGGTTCTGGCGGAAACGGCCCTGCTTGCCTTTCAGCATGTCCGACAACGACTTGAGCGGGCGCTTGTTGGCACCCGTGATGGTGCGGCCGCGGCGGCCGTTGTCGAACAAGGCGTCGACGGCTTCCTGCAGCATGCGCTTTTCGTTGCGCACGATGATATCCGGCGCGCGCAGTTCGATCAGACGCTTCAGGCGGTTGTTGCGGTTGATGACGCGGCGATAAAGATCGTTCAAATCCGACGTCGCGAAACGGCCGCCGTCCAGCGGCACCAGCGGGCGCAGTTCCGGCGGGATCACCGGCACCACTTGCAACACCATCCACTCGGGCTTGTTGCCCGAATTGATGAAGCTTTCGACGATCTTCATCCGCTTGATGATCTTCTTGGGCTTCAGTTCCGATTTGGTGGTGCGCAAATCCTCGCGCAGCGTCTCCATCTCGCCTTCAAGATCAAGCTCCTGCAGCAGGATGCGAATGGCTTCGGCACCGATGCCGGCCTGGAAGGCGTCCTCGCCATATTCTTCCTGGGCGGTCATCAATTCTTCTTCGGTGAGAAGATCGAACTTCTTGAACGGCGTCATGCCCGGATCGAGCACGACATACTGTTCGAAATACAGCACGCGCTCCAGCTGCTTGAGCTGCATGTCGAGCAGCATGCCGATGCGGCTGGGCAGCGACTTCAGGAACCAGATGTGCGCTACCGGCGCGGCCAGTTCGATGTGGCCCATGCGCTCACGGCGAACCTTGGACACGGTCACTTCGACGCCGCACTTTTCGCAGACGATGCCTTTGTACTTCATGCGCTTGTACTTGCCGCACAGGCACTCGTAATCCTTGATCGGGCCAAAGATGCGCGCGCAGAACAAGCCATCACGTTCCGGCTTGAACGTGCGGTAGTTGATGGTTTCCGGCTTCTTGATCTCGCCGAACGACCAGCTGCGGATCTGTTCCGGGCTGGCGATCGCAATCTGGATCTGGTCAAATGTCTCGGGCTTGGCGGCCGGCGAGAAGAAATTCATCACTTCATTCGTCATCTTTTTTCCTCCGTTTCCCCCGCCGGCGAGCGGCGGGGGCTGGGGGTGAGCAGAGCGTAGGCTGGGAAAAACCGGCGGTCGGGCCGGTTATTCCGCCTCCTTGGTGCTCTGCAGCTGGACGTTGAGGCCCAGCGACCGCATTTCCTTGACCAGCACGTTGAAGCTTTCGGGGATGCCGGCTTCAAACGTGTCATCGCCCTTGACGATGGCCTCATACACTTTGGTGCGGCCCACCACGTCATCGGACTTGACGGTGAGCATTTCCTGCAAGGTGTAGGCCGCGCCGTAAGCCTGCAGTGCCCAGCACTCCATTTCCCCGAAGCGTTGCCCACCAAACTGGGCCTTGCCGCCCAGCGGCTGCTGGGTGACGAGGCTGTAGGGACCAATCGAACGGGCGTGGATCTTGTCGTCCACCAGATGGTGCAGCTTGAGCATGTAGATATAGCCCACGGTCACACGGCGATCGAAAGCGTCCCCGGTGCGGCCGTCGAACAGTTCGACCTGCCCCGACGTTTCCAGTCCGGCCAGTGCCAGCATGTTCGACACATCGGCTTCCTTGGCGCCATCGAACACCGGCGTTGCCATCGGCACGCCGCCCACGAGGTTGCGCGCCAGTTCCAGCACCGCGGCATCGTCATGATCGGCGATGTCGAGGAGGTACTGCGGGCCATAGATTGACTTGAGCAGCTCGCGGATCTCAGCCGCTGTGCCGCTCTCCATGGTTATGTGAATGTTTTCGAGCATGGCAGCGATCTTCTTGCCCAGGCCGCGCGCGGCCCAGCCCAGATGGGTTTCAAAGATCTGGCCGACGTTCATTCGGCTGGGCACGCCCAACGGATTCAGCACGATGTCGACCGGTGTGCCATCGGCAAGGAACGGCATGTCTTCCTGCGGCAGAATGCGTGAAATCACGCCCTTGTTGCCGTGACGACCGGCCATCTTGTCGCCCGGCTGCAGCTTGCGCTTCACCGCGACGAACACCTTGACCATCTTCAGCACGCCGGGCGGCAGTTCGTCGCCCGATTGTACCTTGCCCTTCTTGTCTTCCAGCTTGGCAGTGATGGTGGTGTGGGCTTCATCCCACTGCGCCTTCAACGCTTCGAGGCTGCCCTGGGTCACATCGTCTGCAACGCCGAACTTCCACCACTCGCGGCGCGGCTGTTCTTCCAGCATGGCATCGTCGATGGCGGCGCCCTTCTTCACGCCCTTGGGCGCAGCCACCACTTCCTGGCCCAGCAGCGCGGTGCGCAAACGGGCATAAGTGGCGCGGTCAAGAATGGCGCGTTCGTCGGTGGCGTCCTTTTCGAGGCGCTCGATTTCCTCGCGCTCGATCTGCAGGGCACGTTCGTCCTTGTCGATGCCGTGACGGTTGAAGATGCGCACATCGACAATCGTACCCGACACGCCGGGCGGCAGCCGCAGCGACGTGTCACGCACATCGCTGGCCTTTTCACCAAAGATCGCGCGCAACAGCTTTTCTTCCGGCGTCATCGGCGATTCGCCCTTGGGCGTGATCTTGCCAACAAGGATATCCCCCGGCTCCACTTCGGCGCCGATATAGACGATGCCGGCTTCGTCGAGACGGGCCAGGGCGTCTTCACCAACATTGGGAATGTCGCGGGTGATGTCTTCCGGGCCCAGCTTGGTGTCGCGGGCCATCACTTCGAATTCATCGATGTGGATCGACGTGAACACGTCTTCCTTGACGATCTTCTCGTTGATCAGGATCGAATCTTCGTAGTTGTAACCGTTCCACGGCATGAACGCGACGAGCACGTTGCGGCCCAGCGCCAGTTCACCGTCTTCGGTCGAAGGACCATCGGCGATGATGTCGCCCTTCTGCACCAGATCGCCCACGGTCACCAGCGGCCGCTGGTTGATGCAGGTCGATTGGTTGGAGCGCTGGAACTTCATCAACGAATAGATGTCGACACCCGATTTGCCGGGCTCCACGTCTTGCGTGGCGCGAACCACGATACGGGTGGCGTCCACCTGATCGACGATGCCGGTGCGCTTGGCAGAGATGGCAGCGCCGGAATCGCGGGCCACAGTGCCTTCCATGCCGGTGCCCACAAACGGGCTTTCGGCCTTCACCAGCGGCACTGCCTGGCGCTGCATGTTGGAACCCATCAGCGCGCGGTTGGCGTCATCGTTTTCCAGGAACGGGATGAGCGATGCTGCAACCGAAACCAGCTGCTTGGGGCTGACGTCGGCCAAGGTGATGGTGCTTGCCGGGGCCATCAGGAATTCACCGGCCCGGCGGGCCGAAATCAGCTCCTCGACGTAGGCACCATTGGCATCGATGCCGGCATTGGCCTGCGCGATGGTGTGACGAACTTCTTCCATGGCGGAAAGATAGATCACATCGTCGGTCAGCTTGCCATTATCCACCTTGCGGTAAGGCGTTTCGATGAAGCCATATTTGTTAACGCGGCTGAAGGTGGCGAGGCTGTTGATCAGACCGATGTTCGGGCCTTCCGGCGTCTCGATCGGGCAGATGCGGCCATAGTGCGTCGGGTGAACGTCGCGCACTTCAAAGCCGGCGCGTTCACGCGTCAGACCGCCCGGGCCAAGTGCCGAAACGCGGCGCTTGTGGGTGACTTCGCTCAATGGGTTGGTTTGATCCATGAACTGCGACAGCTGGCTGGAGCCGAAGAATTCACGCACCGCAGCCACCGCCGGCTTGGCGTTGATCAGATCGTTGGGCATGACGGTGTCGATATCGACACTGCTCATGCGTTCCTTGACGGCGCGTTCCATGCGCAGGAGGCCGACGCGGTACTGGTTTTCCAGCAGCTCGCCCACCGAACGCACGCGGCGGTTGCCGAGGTTGTCGATGTCGTCGATCTCGCCCT
>NZ_JBDNFM010000164.1:0-23699 GCF_041689835.1 Sandarakinorhabdus sp. | reverse complement strand
TCGGCAGATCGAGTGTGTCGCCCGCCACCACCAGATCCCACGCCGCCGCGATTTCAGCCTGAACCAGCGCGCGCGCCGCCGCCAGATCGGCGTGCGCCACGGCAAAATCGGCCTGCACGACGCCGCGTTCGGCGAGGCTGCGGCTGCTGCCCTGCGCCTTTTTGGCAACCGCCAGCGCCTGCAAATCATCCAGCGCGCCCAGCGCGTTGCCGCTCGCCACCGCCGCGATGCCCAGCGCCAGCAGGCCGAACGGTGCGAACCGGTACAGCGCGCCGGTTTCGCGCGGCGTATCGGTGATGAACGACACGCTGCGTCCCTGCGGCAAGCGCACATTGCTGGCGGCCAAATCGCCCGATCCGGTGCCGCGCAGGCCCAGCGCATCCCAGGTGTCGATCAGCTCAACCTCGGCCTTGCGCATCACCATCATGCGGTGATCGGGCGCGCCGCTGGGCAGCCGCCGCATCTCAGCTCCATCCATGATCACCGCGCCGCCGAGCAGCCAGCTGCAATTGGCGCTGCCCGACCCCCAAGGCCAGCGGCCGGTAACTACATAATCACCGCCGTCCACCGCCGCGCGGCCCATCGGTGCGAACACGCCTCCGGTGATGACGTGCGGATCGGCCCAGATTTCGCGGGCGTATTCTGCGGGCAACCACGCGGAAATCAGCGCCGTTGTCCCGCCGATCATCACGCACCAACCGGTGGCGGCATCGGCGCGGCCCAACTGCTCCAGCGCGGTGAAAAGCGTGGCAACGTCGGCTTCTGCGCCGTCAAGCGATTTGGGCACCAGCATGCGGAACAGGCCCGCGTGCGCCAGGGCGGCGGCAAGATCGGCGGGCAACCGGCGCTGGCTTTCCGTATCGGCAGCACGGGCGGCGACTGTCTCCAGCAAGGCTTCAGCGATCATCACAGCTTCCAAAGCGATGCGAGGTTGTTCTTCTGCATATCGCTCGATCCGCCAACAATCGGCATGCCGAGCAGGTCCCGCACGTGCCGCTCCATGTCGAACGCGTCCGACAGCGCGTAGGCGCCCATCACCTGCTGACACGCCAGCGCGATTTCCACACCAACATCGGCCACAAACAATTTGGCCATGCTGGTTTCCGCGCTGCACGGCCGGCCTTCCTGCGCCAGCCACGCCGCATGATAGAGCATGTGCCGCGCCGCCTGCAGCTTGGTGCGCGCGCTCACCAATTTGTGGCGCACGGCCTGGTGCTGGCTGATCGCCTTGCCGAACTGCACGCGGCTTTGGGCATAATCCCACGCCTCATCCAGCGCGGCGCGGGCGATGCCGAAGGCGACGGCGGTGATTTCCAATTTCTCGACATCCAGCGCGCGGCCAGCGAGCAGCTTCCAGCCCTGATTCCACATCTCCGGGCCGCCGACAATATTGGCCGCCGGCACGCGCACGCTGTCGAAATACACATCCTGGCTGGCGGTATAGCGCAGGTTGCTGTGGTGGATATCCTGCATCCGCACGCCGGGCGCATCGGTGGGGATCAGCACGAAACTGAGGTTGCGGTAACGGTCTTCGGCGGGGCCGGAACGGACGAGCGTGTAGATGTAATGGCACCAGTCCGCGCCCGTGCACCAGCGTTTGGCGCCGTCGATCACCACCTCGTCGCCATCAAGCCGCGCGCGAGTGGTGACGCTGGCGAGATCGCCGCCAACATCAGGTTCGGACAAGCCATAGGCGAAGAACAATTCGCCCTTTGCCAGCGCGGGCAAGAACCGCGATTTCTGCTCGGCGCTGCCGTTTTCAGACAGGTTCATGCCGCCATAAAACGCCGTGTGGATGTACGGCCCCGCCAGACACGCGCCGGCTGTGCTGAGTTCCTCGATCACCGCGATAGCAGCGACCAGATCCTGCCCCACCCCGCCAAATGCTTCGGGCACGGTCAGCGCCGTCAGGCCCAATTTGTTGAGCTCCGCATACACATCGCGCGGCCAGCGATGATCCCGGTCCCACTGGATGCGGGCTTCGCGCGGCGCGTGCTGGCTCAGGAAGCGGCGGATGGTATCGCGCAATTGCCCGATATGTTCAGGTTCGTCGGTGAAGGTAACGGGGGGCAGCGGGGGTGCCATCGTCAATCGCCCGTCAGAACAGGCGGGCGGCGCTCGCGAAAGGCGCGCACGGCTTCGGCGCGGTCAGCGGCCAGGTTGGACAGCGTCTCATACGGGATCGACGCGTCCATCAACTGCTGCGCCAGCACCCGCAGCGGCTGGTTGGCCACCACCTTGGACCAGCGCACGGCAAATTTGGGATTGCCCATCAGCTTGCCGACCATCTCGGTCACTTTCGCATCAAGCTGGTCCGTCGGCACGGCATAGTTGATCAGGCCCAGCGCTTCGGCGCGCGGTGCCTTTATCAGGTCGCCGGTCATCAGAAATTCCTTGGCGCGGGCATAGCCGATCAGTTGCGGCCAGATCACCGCGCCGCCATCCCCGGCAACCAGCCCGACCTTCACGTGCGGATCGCCGATCACCGCATTTTCGTCGGCGATGATGATATCGCATAGCAGCGCGATGGTGGCGCCCAGCCCGGCCGCCGCGCCGTTCATGCGGCAGATCACCGGCTTTTCGATGTCGAGCAGGCTGGTGACGATGCGTTTGGCATCCCAGCCGATATCGCGAAAGCTGGCCGGGTTGGCGATCTGTTCTTCAAACCAGTCAAAATCGCCGCCGGCGCAAAAGGCGCGGCCGGCACCGGTGAGCACGATGATGTCGCTGCCCTTGTCTTGCTGCAGATCGGTGAACACCCGCGCCAGTTCGTGGTGCATCTGTTCATCGACGCCGTTGACCGGATTGTTGCCGGTGATGGTCGCTGTCAGCACCCGGTCGTGGCCGAACTGCCCGCGCGTGAAGGTGAAACGTTGATAGCCTTCCAATAGCGCCATGGCGCTTTCTCCCCAGCAGTTTGTGCCAACGTGGCGCAGCCGGAGCGCGGGGTCAAACAGCGGTTTTCCGCCAAGCTCGGCATGAGCGGATTTGAGCGGTTGGGCAGGCTGGAATAAACCAGCATGAAGCTGCGGCCACGATCAGTAGTTCCATTGCAGCTGTGCGCGCAGGATGTCACCTTCGGCTTGGCCGCTGCGGCGCTCGTCGGCTTCGCGGCGCTTGGCACGGCCATAGGTGAGGGTTAGTTCCAACGGCGAAGTCGGCTGAAACTCGATGCCCAGTTCTAATTCATCGGTTTCAAGGCGCGGCGCATTGAGCCCGGCCTTGAAGCCGCCGCGATATTGCTGCCAGCGCGCAAACGGCATGAACGGGCCGAGCGGCGAGCGCTTTACCCGTGCCATCACCTGGATGTATCCGCCCTCCAGCGGCCTTTCCTGGATAGAGCGGGTGACATCATCCCACTGCGGGCCGGTGCCCCAGTTCCATTCGGCCTGAAACCCAATCGGCTGCGGATAGAGCATGGCGTGCAGGCCAACGCGGTTATCGGCATAGGACAGTGGGCTGACCCCGCCCGTGCGCAATTCCGGTTGAACCCGATTGCGCATGACAGCCCCGCCCACTTCCAGCACTTGCCCATCAAGGCCCAGACCATCCAGCGCAAATGGCCAGGTCGCCATGGCAACAAACATCAGGTCGTTGTTGGTCTCGGTGCGATTGGTGCCTTGGCCGTTGTACAGCGCCAACCCGAAGGCACCATAATTGCCGAACAATTTCTGACCGTCGATGGCCAGCCTGTTCCAGATCTGCTGCACCTGCGGCGGCGTGTAATACAGCACAACGCCCAGATCCCGCTCGGTCGGCACAGCCGTATTGATGCCGTCGGTCCGATCGAGCGCGAGCCGCGCTGACGAGCTTTGCAAATTTTCCCAGCCAAACGGCACCTTGGATTGGCCAAACCGCAGGCGCAGGCTGTGATCGGCTAGCGGGAACCAGTCGACATAGGCATCGCGCAACTGGCCAAAGCCTTCGCGGCGCTCGTTGGCGGCCTGGCTGGAGATAACTGACGCAAAATCAGGCTGCAAATACAGCGAGACATGGTCGTTAAGGTCGCCTTGCAGGATCAACCGTATCCGACGGAAACTGAAATTGTTTGCATTGGTGATGTTGGCATCGCCGATACTGCGCAGCCGCGACACGCCGGCCGGTGCCGTTGCGCCGCCCGACACGATCTCGTTCACCCGCAGCTGGCTATAGCCGCGCAGGGTGAGCTTTTCATACCAGGCCTTGCCGCGCCGCGGCGGCAGGGTGAGCACGATGGCGGCCGGCTGGGCCGGCGCTCTGGCCAGAACAATCGGAGCAGCGGTGGGGGTAAGCGGTGCAGCGGCAACTGCATGCGGAGGCGCCGTAGCAACCGGGCGGGCGAGGGCCTTCAGTTCCGCAACCATCGCCTTGAGCTCGTCAATCTGACGTTGCAGCTCGGCGACGGTTGGCTCAGCAGCACGTGCCGGCGCGGCGCCCAGGCTGAACAACAGGGCGAGGCAAACTGCGGAAGCAGCGTAAAGGCGGGGGGTCATGGCGGTGGGCCCAATGGGGCCGAGCGGACAGCTCGGCATTGCGGCGCCTATATTGCAGTTCAGCGGCTCTTTTGTTGCACATGAATGACAATTTGGTGACAGTCGCCCCGATCAGCCCAGCGGCAGGTGGCGGCAGCCCCACACCGCCATGCCGGCAGCGATGGCCACGGCATAGGGCAAATCGGCACCCACCCGCACCAGACGCGGCGCACTGTCGCCGGTGATGCCGGCCAACGCCAGACCGCGGCGCAGCAGGATCAGGATCAGCGCCAAGCCGCCGCCAGCGATGGCGATCACCACCACCTGTTCGGCCAGATTGCCCAGCGTTGCCCAGCAGGCGCAGCCGGTCATCACCTTCACATCACCGCCGCCCAACCAACCGCGCGCAAAGGCGAGCAGGCCGAACGCAAAGAAAGCGCCGCCAGCCGCCGCATGGCTGGCCCAGTCAAACCCGGGCGTGCCCAGCCCGAACAGCACTGCGGCAATGATGATAAGCACGGTGATCGTATCGGGAATTTCAAAGGTGCGCAGATCAAAGCCGGCGCTGGCCAGCACCGACAGCGCCATCAGCCACAGGCCGGCATCAGCCAGGCTCATGATGGCGCTCATGGCAGTCTGGGCGCGCCAGCGCTGGGTTCGCGCAGCTTTTGCGCCTTCAGCTCGGCCAGATACTGCAGATTGGCCCAGGCGGCGCGATCGAACTGCGGGTTCAACGCCAGGGCGCGGTTGAAATAGGCTTCGGCCACTGCAAGATCGCCGCGCATCATCGCGGCGTAGCCCACGGTGTTGAGATCGGCGGCGAGGCTGGTCTTGTCGCTGAGCAGGAAGGCGTCTTGATAACGGCCCTGCATGGCGCGGGCCAGAGCGAGATTGGTGCGCGCCGTCTCCAGCCCGGGTTGCAGCTTGAGCGCGGCGGCAAGATCACGTTCCGCCGCTTCGTGATGACCGCGCAGCAATTGCGACCAGCCGCGATTGGCGATGATGCCGGCATCCTGCGGCGCCGCAGCAACTGCCTTGCCATAGGCCACATCCGCAGCCGGCCAGTCACGCGCCTTGTCGGCCAGCACGCCCAGCGCGTTCCAGGCGCGGGCGAGACCGGGATCGGCCGCCGCCGCTTGTTCAAGCAGGATGCGTGCTTCGGCTTCGTTGCCCTGGCGCAGCCGGGTAATGCCCAGCCCCTGCCGCGCGCGCGCCGACAGCGGGCCATCCATCAGGCCAGTGAAGCCCTCGGCGGCTTCGGGCAGGCTGCTGCCGGCCAGCGCCAGTTCGGCACCGCGCAGCAGTACATCGGGCGCGCCGCTGGCCCACATCGGCGCGATCAGAGCACGCGCGGCGTCCAGCCGGCCATCGGCGATGACGTCGTCCAGTATGGCCAGCGCTTCGGGGGATGGCGGCAGCGGGGACGGTAGCGGGGACGGTAGCGGGGGCTGCACGAAGCCGGCGGCCGCCTCGCGTGGGGACTTGGGCGATTTCGGCCGGGCCAGCGCCGGGCCAACCAGCGCCATGGCCAGCGCCACCAGCAGCACTGTGAAGGCAAATCGATGAAACAGATTGACGATCGCGTTCGGGCGCGCCGGGGCCAGCCGACCGCGCCGGGCCGGCGGCGATGTCAGCGGCGCAACCGTTTGAGGCGGCTGACCAATCGGTTCGGCGCCATCAGGCACCCGATGCGCCGATACGGGCGACCAGCGATTCGAGCCGAGCAATGGCAAGGCGTATCGCGTCCTTGTCGTCGATGGCAGTGGGATCGGCCTGCGCCGAAAGCGCGGTCACCAATCGCAGATAAGCGCGGTCTTCGATTTCGGGGGCAAAGCGCGAAGCATCGAAGCCGGCCAGCCAATCGATCGCAATACGCGCCGGCACCAGAAAAGCGCGCGGCGCCAGCGGCGTGGCTGTGGCCAGTTCCGGCAGCACCGCCAGATCGAGGAGGCGCAGCGGGGCCGGGTGGAAGCTGGGCAGCGACAACAAGGCTGCGGGTTCGCTGTGGGCCAGCAACTGGCTGAAATCGGGCGGCACATCGGTGTAACTGATCACCTGCGGCAGCAGCACGGCCGCTGTGGCTGCGTCCGGCGCGGCTTTGGCCAGCGCAAGCGTCGCCATCGGGATGGTGAGCGCAGCGAGATCGCCAAGCTGGGCGGCGACCATGGCCGGGCCAGCCTGCGGGGCAGCCTGCGGGGCAGCCTGCGGGGCGGGGACTTGGTCCTGCGCCAGCGTGATCGGCGCGGCCAGTCGCGGCAGTTCGCCAGGTGCGGGCGGAGCCAGCCGGGCATCAAGCCGGGCTACCGGTACGCCGCCAGCCCGCTGCGCCAACACAGCGCGCGGCGCGGTGGCCGGGTGGTGGATAAGGCCGGGCAGGACCAGCACGGCTTCACCGCTGCTCGCCAGGTCGATGCGCGCAGCGGTTTGTGCGGCTTCGACGCGGGCACTGGCGACCCGAACGAGCGCGGCGGGCGCGAAGCTGGGCGCTGCAACACCGCTTTCCAGCGCAGCCGCCACCAGCAGCAGGGCGCGGCGAGCGGCAGCGGCGGCGCGGCCGTCGGTGCTGCTGCTGGCGCGTTGCAGCCAAGGAATGGAATCGCGATGCAGGCCGGCGCGGTGCAGTGTCCAGCCCAGATTATACGCGATGTCGCCGGCGCCAGGCTCCAGCGCCAGCGCCATTTCGAAATGCTGGCGGGCCAGATCGATGCGGCCCAGCCGATCATAGGCGATAGCGATGCCGTTCAGCGCCGCCAACGATCCGGCGTTCTGGCCAAGCGCGATGCGGAACGCCGAAATTGCCTGGGCGGCGTTGCCGGCAGCCAACAGGCTGCGGCCATCGGCCAGCGCGGCATCGGCATTCTGGCCGCCCGCGACAGCGCTTGTCGGCAGGCCGTCGCTGCGCGGCCTGAAACTGCTTGAATTGAAGCCATCAGCTAGCGCCGGTGACGCGCCGGCAAGGGCGAGAACAAGACCGGCAGCCTGTTTCATCGTGCCTGCCTTTGCTTATCAACCATGGCCATCTGGTTCTTCATGCCGATGGCAGCCGGCAGCATCAGCACCGCGACCATGGTGGGCAGCAGGAAACAGACCAGAGGGATCGACAACAGAACGGGGATGCGGTGGGCCTTTTCCTCGGCGCGCAGCCGGCGCGCTTCGCGCATTTCGGAGGCATAGATGCGCAGCGCCGAGGCCACCGATGCGCCCAATTTGTCGGATTGGATGATCAGGGTGGTGAAAGCGGTGATTTCCGGCACGCCGCTTTTCTTGGCGAGCAGACGCAGCGCCACTTCGCGGCTGCGGCCAGCGCGCAGCTCAAGGCTGACCTGGCCGAACAATTTGGCCAGGAGCGGGTGAGAGCCGACGATTTCCGAACCGACGCGGCTAAAGGCGGCATCTATGCCCAGGCCGGCTTCGAGGCAGACCAGCAGCAGATCGAGCGTGTCGGGGAAGCCGTTGAGAATTTCCTCGGCGCGGTTTTCAGCCCGGGAGCCGACGATGATACCCGGCAAATACAGGCCGGCGACAGCAGAGCCCATGATCATCATGTAGAGTTTGACCGGCGCCGGCCAGTTGCCCCCGGCCGCAATCACGGTCACGACAAAAATTGGCAACGAAAGCGTGCCGATGGCGCGCGCCAGGGTGAAGGCGCGGGGCGCCCATGGCTGGTCAAATCCGGCCCGCTGGAGTTTGTCCGCGATCTTGTTGGAAGCATCGTCTGAAAGGCTGAGGCCGCGCTCTTCGATTTCATGCAGCAGTTGTGCCCAGCGCGACGTGATCAGGTCGTTGCGAATGCTGCCGGGGCCGCCATCGATGGCGGCACCACCGCCCTGTCTGGCCAGGCGCGACTTGATGTTGCCCCGGGCCGTAAGCACCGGCGCTAGCGCCAGCACGACCAGCACCACGGCCGCAAACACCAGGCCGAGCACGATCCAGTTTGCCAGAGCACCGCCGCCCATTGCCATTACACCTTGATCGCGATCAGGCGCCGCATGATCGTGACGCCCAGAACATAGAGGAACAGCACACCCAGAGCGCCCGGCATGAACCACGGATCACCGACGACATCGAGATAGAATTCGGGCTGGCTGGAGAAAACACCAACAAAGGTGATGATCGGCATGGCAGTGAGCAGCGTACCGGTCATCTTGCCTTCCGAGGCCAGGGCGCGGACCTTGAGCACCATGGCGGCGCGGTCGCGGATTACCCTGGTCAGACTATCGAGGATTTCGGCCAGGCTGCCGCCGGTTTCGGTCTGGATGGCCACCGAGACCACGAACATGTTAATATCCTGCGTCTGCGCGCGGCTAGCGAAGCCTTCAAGCGCGTCACGCAAAGGCGAGCCATAGTTTACCTCGGCCAGTACCAGCCCAAGCTCCGAAGCCAGCGGGTCGGGCAATTCGTTGACGACCAGTTCCAGCGCGCCCGACACCGGGTAACCGGCCCGCAGGCCGCGCACCAGGACATCAAGCGCGATCGGGAATTGTGCTTCGATCAGCTTCAACCGTTTGGCGGCGGAATAGTTGATGTAAAGAATGGGCAGCGCGATGCCGATACCGGCGGCAAACAGCACAAGCAGCAAAACGGCGCCGGCCGAGGTGACCTGGCCGCTAATGCCGCCGACCAGCGGGAACAGGAAGCCGATCAGCACGGTGGCGGTTGCCATGTAGCTGAGCATGCGCTGGGCACTGAGGCGGATGCCAGCCTGGCTCATGCGGACATCAAGATATTTGATCATCGACGGCAGCATGGATTTCGATGCATCGGTCGTCTGCCGCCTGAGCGCGGTGATGATCTCTTCCGATGTCGCGCCGCTTTCGATCAGCGCCATGCGCCGCGACATGCGCCTTTTGGGGCCATAAGTGTCGCGCCACCAGATGAAACCGCCTTCCATCAGCAGCACCACAGCCATGAACACGATGCCGTAAAAGACAAATTCGGCGTTGACGAACGACGGCAGTTCCACTTCAGCCCTCCTTGCGCTTGAACGGATCGAACATGGTGGAAGGCAAATCGAAGCCGCGCGCCTTGAGGATTTCCATGAATTTGGGCCGCACGCCCATCGGGCGCATCTCGCCGATCACCTTGCCCTGCTCATCCACACCTTCGCGCACGAATTTGAAGATTTCCTGCATCAGGATAATCTCGCCTTCCATCCCGGTAATTTCGGCGACCGAGGTGACGCGGCGGGTGCCGTCCTGCAGGCGTTCCAGCTGGCACACGACATTGATCGCCGAAGCGATTTGCGCGCGCGCCGATTTCGGGCTCATGTCGATTCCCGACATGCCGATCATCTGTTCCAGGCGCGACAGCGCATCGCGCGGTGTGTTGGCGTGCAGCGTCGTCATCGAGCCATCGTGGCCGGTGTTCATCGCCTGCAGCATGTCGAAGGCTTCGCCTGAACGGATTTCGCCCAGGATCACCCGATCTGGCCGCATGCGCAGCGCATTTTTGACGAGGTCGCGCTGATTGACTTCACCCCGGCCCTCGATGTTGGACGGGCGGGTTTCCAAGCGCACGACATGGCTTTGCTGCAACTGAAGTTCGGCCGAATCCTCGATGGTGACCACGCGTTCATGGCTTCCGATCGAGGCCGACAGCGCATTGAGCATCGTCGTCTTGCCCGAACCGGTGCCGCCCGACACGATGAGGTTGCGGCGGCTGGCCACCACCGCCTTGAGCAAGGTGGCGCAATCGGCGGTCAATGAGCCATATTCAACCAGCTTGTCGATGCTGGTGCGGCTGGGCGGGAACTTGCGGATCGACAGACAGGGCCCGTCGATGGCCAACGGCGGAATGATGGCGTTGATGCGACTGCCGTCGGGCAGGCGCGCATCGACCATCGGCGAGCTTTCATCGACACGGCGGCCAACGTTGGAAACGATCTTGCCGATAATGCGCAGCAGGTGGGCATCGCTGGCAAAGCGGGTGCCGACTTCCTCGATGCGGCCGCGCCGTTCCACAAACACCTTGGTGGCACTGTTCACCATGATGTCGGAAATCGTCGGGTCTTTCAGCAGCGGTTCCAGCGGACCCAGGCCCAGCAGCTCGTCAAGGATATCCTCAACCAGCTGGCGCCGTTCGACGGCGTTCAGGGCCTGGTTGTTTTCCTTCAGCATTTCCTGGACGATGTCGCCGATGTCGCGCTGCATCTGCTCGCGCGTCATGGTTTCCAGGGCGGCCAGGTTGATGCGGTCGATCAACTGCTGGTGCAACATGACCTTCAATTCGGTGTAATCGTCGCGGCGGCGATCCTTGAGGCTGACCACCGGCGCAGCCACTGGTGCCAAAGCGACCGTTACCGTCTCGGCCACTTCTGACGCGGTGCCGGCCTGCGTGACTGTCTTGCGCCGGGTGGGAAAGATCACGCCGTCGCCCCCATGCTGAGCAGTTCATCGGCGAGCTGCGCTGCGACAACGCGCAGATCCTTCTCGACCCGGGATTTCATCTTGATCTGGGCGAGGCTGCGGCCTTCATCCTGCGCCGCTGAAACGGTGGGATGATCGTTGGCCAGGCCATAATGCACGCGGCCGCGCAGCGCCGATTCCGCTTCGCCCAAGCTGTATTTCCCGAACATGCCGGGAACCAGGCGGTTCATCAGCACCCGCACCCGGTCGCCCAGGCATTGGCTTCGCACACATCCAGCTGACGGCGGGCTTGCTGCACGCCCGATACGGTCATCTGGGTAACCAGCATCAAGAGGTCGGCCTTCTGGATGGCCAGCGCGGTCCAGTCCATCCACACGCCAGGCATGTCCAGCAGCACCAGATCGAAATTCTGCGTTGCCACGTCCAAAAGGCGATCAATGAATTCCGGGGTGACGACATCCATCGACGTCATGTCACTTGGCGAGGAAATAACAGATACGCCCGATTGGTGGCGCTCCAGCACCATCTTCAGGAATTCGGCGTCAAGCCGGTCATCGGCCTCGATCAGATCGGCGATGGAAAGCCGCGGCTTGAGATTCATGTAAAGCGCCGCATTGCCGCGCTGCAGATCGAGATCGATCAGCAGCACCTTTTTTTCCGCCGACCAGATCTGCGCCAGTTGGGTGGCGACCATGGTGGTGCCGGCTCCGCCCAGCGCGCCCTGAAAGGCGATGACATTGCCGCTGCGCGCCGGACCGCTGCCGGTGCGCAATTGACCCAGCCGTTCGCGGCCGGTTTCCAGCGCCTGGGCCAGTTCTTCGCGGCTGAACGGGATCGGCAGCACATCGGCAATGCTGGACCGCATCAGGCGGCGAGTGGCGGCGACCGTCAGATCATGAGCCGCTGCCACTACCGGGATGCGGGCGCCCGCGCTGCCGGCGAAATCTTCGAGCGCCGCCAGCTGTTCGGCATTGCCGGGATCGATTTCCAGGATCAACAGATCGGTGCGGCGCAGCATCGGGCCATTCGCCGACAATTTGTCCAATCCGCCATCGAACACGCGGATTTCGGCGCCCATGTCGCCAAGGTGCGCCTGGTCAAGCATGGCGGCCGTTGCCGGCGCCAGCGCCATCGTCACCCGCAGATCGCCCGCTTCGACCGGCGGCGCGGCTGCGGTCTTGTCGCGGCCAGCCAAGGCCGCAAGACGCGCGAGCATGGCCATCAGCGCGGACCGCCCGGTAGGGACGCAGCGGGGGCAGCCCCGCCAGCGGCCGCAGCATTGCCCAAGCTACTCGATCCAGACAGCGGCAACAGCGGCTTGACCCGGCCCGTGCGGTACCGAGTGAGCGCCGCATCAGCCAGCATGCCATCGCCACCTTCGATCTTGAGATTGGCGTAGCTCGGGGTGAGATCAACCGCCATTGCGGCGATATTGTTCTGCACCACAAGGCCAAGACCCTTGTCCTGAGCGTTTGCCGGCCCGGCAAGGCTGACCATCAAGGCCACCAGCAGCAGGGATGTTGCGAGCCTGAACATCAGTTACCTCACGATATGACCATGCTCGGCGGCAACCCCGCCGGGCTTGTTGACGGCGCTGGCCGGGCCGGGCAGCGGCAGCATTGTGCCCGGCTGTACCCGGCGTTCGGATTTGCCAAGTAAAAACAGATCGGCGTCGCTGGGTTCGAGAATACGATCTGTGGGCAGTTGCAGGGCAGTGCCGGCCGGCACCGGACGCACGATGCGCGGCGTCACCAGGATCACCAGTTCGGTTTCCTGCCGTTCAAAGTTTGTCGAACGGAAAAGCGCTCCAAGGATCGGAATTCTGCCGAGCAGCGGCACGCGGTTCACCGTGTCGCGGAAATCGCTCTGGATCAGGCCGGCGAGGGCAAAGGTCTGGCCGTCACGCAGTTCCAGCGTTGTGCGGGCGCGCCGCACCTTCAGGCCGGGAATGCGCAAGCTCCCGACGTCGATGCCGGCAGTCGGATCGAGGCTGGACACTTCGGGCGCCACCAGCAGGTTGATCAACCCATCTTCAAGCAAGGTGGGGGTGAAGGACAGGCCCACCCCGAACTGTTTGAATTCGATGGCGATCTGGCCATTCTGGGCCACCCCGACCGGTACCGGGAATTCACCGCCGGCCAGGAAATTCGCCGTTTCGCCCGAGAGCGCGATGATATTGGGCTGCGCCAGCGTGCGGATCAGGCCCTGACGCTCCAGCGCCTGCATGCGGAAACTGAAGCCGGGGGTGCTGAACGTGCCGGAAAACGCCCCGCCGATGCCAACGCCGGGCGAGCCCACCGCGCCGTTGGTGCGCGCCAGCGTGTTGTCGCCCTGAAGGCCAAAGGCCAGGCTGTCGATGCCCAGCGCCTTGACGGTGCCGCGCTGCATTTCGGCAAAGCGCACTTCCAGCAGGATCTGCTGGGCCGAGCCGACGCCGATCATGTTGATCACCTTGTCGGGCGCATAAGCCTGGGCAATGGTGACGGCGCGCTGCACGGCGGCGGCGCTGCTGGCCGTGCCCGACAGGATCAGCCGGTCGTTGGCCACCTGCACGCCCAGATTTTCGGTGGGCATTATTTCGGCGAGCTTTTGCTTGAGGCCCATGGCGTCGGGCGTCACCGTCACATCGACCACGGCGATCACACCGCCGCGTTTATCATACAGCGTAAGATTTGTGGTGCCGATCTCGCGGCCCAGCAGATAGACCACGCTGTCGGTGACCGGGCTGACATCGGCAATCTTGGCGTTGCCGATGGCGATGCGGGCAAAGGGCCGCGGCACCCGCAATGTCTGCGACTTGTTCACTGGCAGCGTGAGCGAAAGGCCGGTGGCTGCTTCGACAGTGTTTTCAGCTGCCATGGTCAGGGCCGGAACGGTCAGCGCCGCAGCGGCCAGGCCAATCATGAGGAGGGGACGAAGCATCATTTGCCGATCACCGATTCAAAGCTGGTTTTCGTGCCCCCGTCGGAGCCGCGCATCACCACAACACCCGGCCCCACCGGCGCTTGCCCACCGCTATTGCCGCCACCTTGCGGCGGACCAGCTGGGGCGGAACCACCCGAGTTGGGCTTGCGCACCAGACGGGTGATGGTGCCGTCGTTGAGATCCATCACTTGTGCCGTCTGCAGCCGCACGCGGCTTTCATCGGTGAAGTGGCGCAGGGCCAGATTGACCTGGCCAACCGTGACCGCCAGCGTGATTTTCTGGGCTTGCAGCGGCGTCACCTCGATGGTGGCCGATTTCACGATCTCGGGCTTGTCCTTGCCCACGTTCATGTCCAACCCTACGGCCAGCACGCGCACGCCCTGCGCCAGCATTTCGGCGTAGGGCAGCGCTTCTTCGGGCTGGCGGGTCATGAACACGTCCACCCGGTCGCCCGGGAAGATCAGCCCGGCAACGCCGGAAACTTCGTTCACCGGCACCGAAATGGCGCGCATCTGCGGGTTCAGCAGCGGGGCCGTAGACAACCGGTTGGCACCGGTCGAAAGCGATTTTTCGGTGAGAATTTCGTTGGCAACGATCGGGCGCATGGCGGTGCGGCCGGCGCCCGTCGTCAGGTCTTCAAGGCGCTGGAAGCTGCCTTGCGGCAAGGTGCCAGCGGACCAATCGAC
This sequence comes from Sandarakinorhabdus sp., assembly GCF_041689835.1. Lineage (GTDB taxonomy): Bacteria > Pseudomonadota > Alphaproteobacteria > Sphingomonadales > Sphingomonadaceae > Sandarakinorhabdus. The sequence goes on along the minus strand of NZ_JBDNFM010000164.1, from coordinate 9,272 downwards.
CACCTTCACCTTGTCGGGGGTGATCTTCTCGCCAAAATTGATGTCGGCTGCAGCAATCACGGTTGGTACAGTGCGAACCGCGGCTGACGACGCAGCGGAGCCAGCGTCGCCGCCGCCCAGGAACGTGCGGGCAAACAGCACCGCAACCAGGCCCAGCGCCACGGCAGCAATCAGCATGATGATGGAGGAGCGGCGCATCAGCGGGCCACCCTGTCGGCACCGTCAAGCCTGGCACTGCGCAATGCGCTGGCCGGCGACCCTGACGTGTGCAGCTTGGTGTGCAAGGTTCGTCCCTTTTGCAACTGTCACCAGCAAAGCCATTGCGGTTTGCTGGATCATCCCGTTACGGCCAGACTCCGGTCAAGCTTGGCAGTTACGCCCGAACGCCACTCTGCACGCGCGGGCAGCCCTTCCCCGGAACCTGCCCAAAATGACAACCATGGTCGTCACGAACCAACCTGTTGTTGCCTTGCCAGATCGCTGCACACCGGGTGTGCGGCCTGGGAGTGTTGCAACGTCTCGCCCGAACAACTTAAAGCGGCGAAACATCGTGCCGGCCCGATTCCCGGTCGTTGGCCGCCGGCCAGGGCAACAGCCCCGACCGGCGGCCGCCACCAAATTAGGCGGGGGGGTTGAGAGCGACAGCATCGTCCAACTCGGTAGCCGAGCTGGTCAGGGCGGCCTGCAGCGATTTACCAAAGAGGGTTGCGCCCACAACCACGAAACCGCCGAGCACGGCGACGATCAGAGCGTATTCAGCAGCAGAAGCGCCGGACTTGTTGCCCTTGAGGCTGTTCAGGATCTTCATCATCGCATTGTTCCCACTATTTAGGCCAAAGCCAATTTTGCAAGGTCCCGCACGTATCCAGACGAGCGCACGGGAAGGACCATCGTTGGTGCCGATCGAATGAAACCCACTGCTTCCTTCGGCCGATATCCTGCAATCTAGATAAACCTCCGTAACGATTTGAACAATATCGAAATTGGTTTACAAAATTTGTCTGTATTTCGCGGAATTTCATTATCGTTGACATTTTTTAGTGATTATTTAAATCATATTATTTCCTATTAATTAAGGTTGGCACAACAAGCACTTCAGCGGCTCGATTGTCCAGACAAAACAATGGCTTAGGAAATTGCCTAAATCGTAAACTTTCATGCTTATCAAAGGCTTAACGGCGCTTGTTCGCGGCTTGAAATAGGTCATGCAAGCGCGATTTTTCCCGCAAAAGAGCAATTTCAGGCCCGGAAACAGCTGTTGCGAAAATGACACGTGCTTGCCGGCCTGTTCGGACCCTGGGTGAATACACCTCCAATTCGGGGAAAAAAACGAATCGAAACCGGCTGATTCGAATCGGACCCGGAGCCCGCGGCAGCCCTTCAGCGCGATTCGGTGCCTGCCGGCGGCCGCCGCGCCAAGGCCAGCAGCGCCGCGCACAACAGCAGCACCAGCACGATCCCCAGCGCCGGACGCGGCGCCGCGGCGCCAGCAGCAATCCGATCGCCAGCAATGCGGCCAGGCCGATCTGCCCGGCCAGCGCCAGCCGCGCATCGCCGGTGAGCACGAACAGCGCAGCATAAAGCGAGGTCATGCGGTGATACTGGTAGAGCCCGCGCGACAGGTAACGGCCAAGCTCGCCCATGACGTGGACGAAATCCAGCCACACGCCGGTGCCCAGCAGCAGCGTGGCAAGCGCCAAGGCCAGCGCCGCCACCAACCCGCCAACCGCAATGATCCGCCACCGGCCGCGCAGCAGCAGGTAAAGCCCGATGCCGGCCAGGAACTGCGGCTTTACTGTCAACAGGCCCAGCGGCACGCCCGCCAGCGTGCGGCCGGCAAGGGTGAGACTGGCCCACCACGCCACCAGCGCACCGATGAAAAATGCATTCTGCCCGGCCACAGCATGCGATCGGGACTGCCGGTAAGCGCGCGCGTGTGCGCCCAGAACTGCACAGGATCATAGGCGGTGGCCAGATCGCCAGCCAAAGCCAGCTGCCCGGCGATGTGGAAGACCTGAAAATCCAGCAATTGCGGCGGCCCAGCCGAGGCCAGCCACGGCACGGCCAGTTGCAGCGCGATCAACAGGATCTGGCCGGCAAAGGCCAGGGCCAGCGTGAACAGCACCAGCGGCCCCAGCAACGGGGCCGGCATTTGCGCCGCGGGCGCTAGCGAAAAGGGCCTCGATCCGGTCATCGTCCTGTCTCCGTTGCACGCCGCCACCGCCAGCGGCCAGTGCGAATACTGCCAATCCGGCCGATCCCAATCATGCCGCTGCCGGGCGCGCAAAACCGCCAGCAAACCAAGCGGTGCAGCCCCCGCCACTGCCAACGCCAGCAAACCCGCGCCCTGCTGCAGCGCCTGCGGCCAGCCCGAAAGGCTCAGCAGCCCGGCCAGCACCACGGCGGCGAGCGGGAACATGGTGAAGATCATCCACAGCCGCATCCGCACCACGCTGTGCCAATCGCGCCACGCCGCCGCCGCGTCACTGTTGAGCCAATCGGCGATCCCGGGCAGCGGCCCATCGACCAAGCCCAATATGCTGCGCGTTTGCGCCGGCGCGGCCGAAACCATCGCGGTGACGTGGCGCCACCAACGCGGCCCCGGCGGCTGGCTCAAGGCGCTGTAGCCGACATGCAGATCGGTGTGCGGTAGCGCGATGCGGGCGACGAATTCGCCTTCCTCGCGCCGCTGCAGCAGTGCGGCGATGGCGGGCGGGATGCGGCCGCGCGGCAGGTCTTCCCAGCCGAACCGGGCAATCGCCGCCACCACCAGCGAGTCGCTCGCCGGCAGGCTGTTCGCGATCAGGCCGGCCAGCCAGTTTTCGATGTTGGCGCGGGTTGCCACGCCGTCCATCGCGGGCGCCGCCATCAGCGCATCGAAAGCCGCACGCTGGCCGCCGGGGCCAGCCTGAATGGCGGCGATCAACGCTTCCTGCCGCGCCAGCAGATCACCGCGCTCGGCGGCGAACTGCGAGTCCTCGGCGAGTACAGATTCGAGAACCGGCGATGCGAGCGCCGCCTCCAGTTCGGCCAGCGCTGGCGCGCCGCCATCGTCTGCCTCGTCATCCCGCCCTTGCTGGCGCCATTGCAGCTGGTTCAGCGCCGCATCGTGCGCCGCGCGCAAGGCCATGAAGCCTTCAGGATCGTCTTCGGGGTTGGTGATCTTGAGCAGCCGGGCATAGGCGCGGCGAATGTCGGCGCGGTCCGCACTGGGCTTCAGGCCCAATAGCGCCCAAGGATTCACAGCCAGCCGGGTCCTTCGAGCTGGTCGAGCGCGCTGCTGAGTTCCTCGCGGGCTTGATCGGCCGTGCGCACATCCTGGGTGGCGAGCGCGGCCTGGAAACCGCGGATCAACCGGCCGATCTCGTCGCGTTCATACCCCAGCGCATTTTCCCACAGCCGTTCGGCGCGGGCCAGTACGGTGCGATTGGCCTCGGCATCGCGCGGGTGCTGTTTCAAGGCGGCCAAGGCAGCGCGGCGGCGGTCCTGCTCCTGCGCGCTGATCTGGTCTTCGGGATCGGCGATCACCAGCGTGTGCGCGTCGCCGCTGCCCATCACTTTCACATCCACTTCAAGCAGGCCATTGATGTCGTAGGAAAAGCGCACTTCAATCGGCTGGCCCGCCGGCCCGCGCGGCATCGGCACCTTCAATTCGCCGATGCGCACATTTTCCGTCACCCGCCGCGCTTCACCCTGATAGACGCCCAGCAATATCTCGCGCTGATTGGCCTGCATCGTTTCATAGATGCTGACCCGGCTGACCGGCACCGTGGTGTTGCGTTCGATGATGGGCGAAAAAATGCCGGCCTCAACAGCGCCGCCGGGCAGGCGTTCGGCAATATCCACCCCCAGCGAATAGGGGCAAACATCAGTAAGCACGACTTCGCGCAGCGCCGCATCGCGCGCCTTCAAGCCCGCCTGCACGGCCGCGCCCAGTGCGACAGCTTCATCGGGATTGATAGTGGAATTTGGAAATCGCGCGAACATGCGCGCCACAGTGCGGCGCACCACCGGCATCCGGGTTGAACCGCCGATCAAGATGATTTCGGCAAGACTGCCCGGCGCGATATCCGCATCGCGCAGCGCGCGCAGCACCGGCGTGCGCAGGCGTTCGAGCAGCGGCTGCGCAGCGGTTTCATATTGCTCGGCGCTCACCGCGTGCCGCCACATCTCGCCCTGCCATTGCAATTCCATCACCGCTTCGCTGGCGCTGGTCAGCGTGCGGCGGGTGCGTTCGGCAGCTTCGTTCAGCTTGGCGGCAAGCTGGCGATCATCGCGTGCCTTGGCGGCCAGCGGTTTGTGCGCCGCCGCCATCAGCCCGGCCAGCACGGCGTTGAAATCCTCGCCGCCCAGCCGGTTATCGCCGGTGGAAGCGCGCACTTCGATGACGCCTTCAAAGATTTCCAGCACCGACACATCAAAGGTGCCGCCGCCCAGATCGAACACCAGAAACCGGGTTTAGCCATCAAGCTGGTGGATGCCGTAGGCCAGCGCCGCTGCCGTGGGTTCGTTGATCAGCCGTTCCACCTTGAAACCGGCGAGTTCGCCGGCGCGGCGGGTGGCCTTGCGCTGCTTGTCGTTGAAATAGGCCGGCACGGTGATCACCGCTTCGGCGACGGCTTCGCCCAGATGCGCCTGCGCATCTTCCTTCAGGCTGCGCAGCACCATCGCCGAAAGTTCTTCGGCGCCGTAATCCTGTTTGCCCAGCGCGATGCGGTGCTGGGTGCCCATGTAGCGTTTGAACGCCGTGGCGGTGAGCGCAGCGTGGCTGGCTGCGCGTTCGCGCGCCGGGCGGCCAACAAGCAGCCTGCCGTCATCATCCAGCCCCACCGCTGATGGGGTGAGGCTTTCGCCCAGCCGGTTGGGGATCAGCCGCGCCGCGCCGTCGGCCCAATAAGCGGCAGCGCTGTTGGTAGTGCCAAGATCGATGCCGATGATCATTGCAGCGTGATAGCGGGCACCGTGGCCGCTGCCAATTTCCGCTTCATTGCGCCAGCGTTTTCACTGCGGCGGCAGCGGCAGAGGCGCGGTTCTCGATGCCCATTTTCTCGAAAATCTGTTCAAGGTGTTTGTTGACGGTGCGCGGGCTGATGCCAAGGATTTCGGAAATCTCGCGGTTGGCCTTGCCGCGGCTGATCCACAGCAACACTTCAGCTTCACGTTCGGTCAGGCCGTGGCGCTGCCCGAGCAATTTTTCGTCGGCCCCTTCCAGCGTTTCGGTAAGGCGGTAGTGGCGTTCCTCGCCCCTGGTGGCCACTGCGGCGAATTCGACGCGGCCGCCGGCAAAATCCTGCTTCACGCGGGCTTCGCCGTGCGCCAACCGCTGTAACTGGCCGGCCAGCGCAGGCGGCAGCCGATCACCCACGGCGGCGCCAAAACGGGCCAGCAGGATGCCGGCGCTCTTGGGCGTCGTCCACAGCACGCGCCCCTCGCTGTCCAGCGCCACCAGCGGCCGGTTGCTGGCATCGAGCGCGCCCTGCGCTCCGGCAGCGATGCGGGCATTGCCAAGGTGAACGCGCAGCCGCGCCAGCAATTCGGCCAACACGATCGGCTTTTTCACATAATCCACCCCGCCAGCCGCCAGGCCATCGACGATGTTTTCGGTTTCCGACAGACCGGTCATGAAAATCACCGGCACAGACGCCAGCGCCGGATCGGCCTTGATGCGGCGGGTGGTTTCGAAACCGTCGATGCCCGGCATCACCGCATCCATCAGCACCAGATCGGGCAATTCGGCAGCCAGGCTTTCCAGCGCGGCCTGGCCATCGCGGGCAATACGCACGCCGTAACCTTCGCCTTCCAGCGTATCGGTGAGGAAGCGCAGCGAATCGGGCGCGTCATCGACCACCAATATGATGGTGCGCGGTTTGTCGTTCATGGCGTGATATCTCCAATGGCCGGTTCGGCCGGTTCCGGCTGCTGCGCCAACAACGCCTGGAAAGCGGCAAGATCAAATTCATCGAGCGCAGCGGCCAGCCGGGCGACCAGCGGGCCGGCATCGGGCACCGCAGCGGCCAGTGCCGACAGCGCACCCGACAGGCCGCGCACATGGCCGGTGCGCGCCAGCCGCGCCAGCTCGGCCAGATGCGCGCGGGCGGTTTCGGGCAGGGCGGGGGGCAGGGCGGCGGTGGAAGGCGCAGCGACGCCTTCATAGGTCCAGATCAGGCCCAATTGGCGGCCCAGCGTGCCAAACAGCGCCTGCTGATCCACCGGTTTGAGTACAAAGCCATCGTGCACGCCGGTGATGGCGACGCCCACCAGCTCGTCGGCATTGCCCGACGCCATCAGGATGGCGATCTCGCGGCCGAAGCGGTCACGCAGCCGCTGCGCCACCTCCCAGCCGCCAAGGCCGGGCATCGACACATCGAGCAGCACCAGATCGGGCCGGCCAAGTTCGGCCAACGACAGGCCGGCACCGCCCGATCCGGCTACGAACAGATTGAAGCCAATGGGGCGCAGCAGTTCCTGCCACAACGCCAATTGCCCGGGATCGTCATCAATGGCCAAAATGGTTCGGCGGCGGCCTTCATAGCCGATGGGCAGGCCGCGTGCCGGCACATCGGGCGGGGCAGCATTGGGCGGGGGCAGCAGCAACTTCAGCGTAAACCGGCTGCCGCCCCCGGGTTGGCTTTTCACCGCGATCTCGCCGCCCATGACCTGCGCCAGCATGCGCGACAACGCCAGGCCCAGGCCAATGCCCGGCGCCACGCCCGACGCCCGCCCGCTGCCGCGATCAAACGGCAGGAAAATCCGTTCTTCATCTTCGGGCGCGACGCCGATGCCGGTATCGGCCACCTCGAATTCAGCCACCATCGAACGATAACGCACCGACAAGGTGACATGGCCGGTTTGCGTGTATTTTATGGCGTTGGACAACAGGTTGATCAGCACCTGACGCAAGCGGCGTTCATCGGCCAGCACCCAGATTGGCAGGTTGGCCGGGCTGGAAAAGTTGAAATCGAGGCCCTTGTTCTGCGCCTCGACCCGAAACATGGCGGCCACCTGTTCGAGCAGTGCGCGCAGCGCCACGGTTTCGCGGTTGAGCTTCATCACGCCCGCTTCGATGCGGCTGATATCGAGCAGGCCTTCGACAAGATCGGCCAGATGTTCGGATGAGCGGCGGATGATGCGCCCGGCTTCGGTTGGCGCGATGGCGGCGCCGCGCTCGAGCAGCTGGGCATAGCCGTGGATGGCATTCAACGGGGTGCGGATTTCGTGGGACAATCCCATCAGAAACCGCGTCTTGGCCTGGTTGGCGGCTTCGGCCACCGCGCGCGCCTGCTCCAACGCGGCGATGCGGGCAGCGGGATCGGCATCGGCCGCGCGCGGGCCGGGCGCACTCATCGCGCGGGCTTCCTGGTGGTTGGCAACCGCTTCACCGACAAACTCGCGTCCCCCCTTTTGATCGTTCGCGTGCGCGGCAATCAGCCTAAACTCTCGCGCCGCAGTTGCAAATCATGCTGCGGGTGGCAAGAGCAGCGCGTTACTCATTTGCAACAGGGGGCAAACATGCGGCTCATAGCGATCATGCTGGTGGCGGGCGGGCTGACGGTGCAAGCGATGGCCGCGCCGACTGCCGTTGTTACCGTGGGCGTGGCGCAAGCCAACACCGCCGCCGCGCTCACCCGCATCAAGACAATGAACCCGCGTTTGAACGCCGTGATCGCCGTTGATCCAACCGCGATGGATCAGGCCCGCGCGCTCGATCGCCAGAAGACGCCGCGCGGACTGCTGCATGGCCTGCCGATCCTGGTAAAGGACAATGTCGACATGGCCGGCCCGCTGCCAACCACCGCCGGCAGCCTGGCGCTGAAGGATAATGTGACGGGCCGCGATGCGCCGTTCCTGGCCCGGCTGCGGGCCGCTGGCGCTGTGCTTCTGGGCAAGACCAATCTTTCGGAATGGGCCAATATTCGCGCCGGTGCCTCGATCTCGGGGTGGAGCGCAGTGGGCGGCCAGACGCGCAACCCGCACGCGCTGTCGCGCAACACCTGCGGTTCATCGTCGGGCAGCGGTTCGGCGGTGGCGGCACAGCTGGTCGATGCCGCGATTGGCACCGAAACCGATGGCAGCGTCACCTGCCCGGCCGCGATCAACGGCATTGTCGGGCACAAGCCCACCGTGGGCCTGGTCAGCCGCACCCATGTCGTGCCGATCAGCCACAGCCAGGATACCGCCGGGCCGATGACGCGCGACGTGATGACGGCGGCGCGCCTGCTTACGGTGATGGCCGGCAGCGATCCCGCCGACGCCGCCACCAAAGAGGCGGATGCGCGCAAGGTGGATTATGCCGCTGCCCTCAAGCCCGATGCGCTCAAGGGTGCCCGCATCGGCGTGCTGCGCTGGGCCACCGGCTGGCACACCGGGGTGGACACGCGCTTCGAAGCCGCGCTGGCGGTGCTCAAGGCTCAGGGCGCCGTGCTGGTGGACATCACCACCGCACCCAACCGCCGCGAAATCGGCGCAAACGAACTCATCGTGCTGCTCACCGAGCTCAAGGCCGATCTGAACGCCTATCTTGCCACCACGCCCGCCACGGTGAAAAGCCGCACGCTGGCCGACGTGATCGCCTTCAACAAGGCCAATGCCGGCGCTGAAATGGGGCTGTTCGGGCAAGACACGTTCGAAAAGGCGCAAGATACCAAGGGCCTCACCGATCCGGCGTACATCAAGGCACGTGAAACCTCGCTGCGCCTTGCCGGCAAGGAAGGCATCGACAAGATGCTCGCCGATGCCAAGGTCGAGGCGCTTGTCGCCCCCACCGCCGCCCCGGCGTGGTTCATCGATCCGGTCAACGCCGATCAATCGCCCGGCGGCGGCGCTGGCGCGCTGGCTGCGGTGGCCGGCTATCCGCACCTCACCGTGCCGATGGGCGGCGTGCGCGGGCTGCCGGTGGGGCTGAGCTTCATCGGCCCGGCCTGGAGCGACGCGCGCCTGCTGGCGCTGGGCTTTGCCTTCGAGCAAGCCGCCCCGGCGATGAAGCTGATCCCGACCTTCGTGCAAACGGTGGAGGAAGGCCCCGAGGTGCAAAAGCTGTTCGCTCCGGCGGCGCGCTGATGCGCCAAGCTGGCGCGGGTAGGCAAGCAGCGTGCCGCTCAGAACGGTTCAAGCGCGCCGCCCTCGACAAGGCTTGGCATCGGGCGGCATGTTGGCGATGTGGAATACAGCGCGCCAGACCCGAGGCGCACGCTGCGGCTTGAGGCGGAGGTATCCAATGAAAAGTGGTGCACCCGACTGGATTCGAACCAGTGGCCTCTGCCTTCGGAGGGCAG
>NZ_JBDNFM010000163.1:0-2340 GCF_041689835.1 Sandarakinorhabdus sp. | reverse complement strand
GGCCGCGCGTTGGCAGGATCACGGCGCCATCAATCGGGGCGATGTGCGCGGTGAACCTTGCCAGCGCTGAATCCATGGCCATGTGATCGTGGCGCGGGAAGCGCACCGCGGTGACGCCGGCGGGCAAACGTTCGGCAGCATCGTCCAGCGCCGCCTGAGCGTGGAAACCGATCAGCACGCGCGCACCCTGCCCGGCGAACAAACCGGCAATCGCCAGCGCATCATCAAGCTGGTTGCCGGCGCTGATCAATATGCCGTGGCCATCACCGTCAACGGAACGCATGTCGGGCCGGTGCAGGAACTCGCTGCGCGATTCCAGTGGCACAGCCATGCCGTGCGTCACTTCAAAATCATGCGCGGCAAAGGCGGCGGATTCGTCCGAACCCAAAAACACGCAGGCATTGGCGATGTCGGCCGGCGTCGGGAAGGTTTTGGCTTTGGCAGCACCGTCAACGCTGCGCTCCAACGCCATCAGATCAAAGAAATGATTGGCAGTGCTGCCAGCCGCATCGCCCTTCAATTTGTCCATTGCCGCAAACACGGTGCGGATACGTTCCGAGGCAATCGGGCCGGGATATAGCTGGTTGACGCGGATGCCGCGCGGGCCAAGCTCGCGGGCCAGCCCCTTGGAAAGGATGTTGAGCGCGGCCTTGGGCACCGTGTAGGCAGCGCGGCCGAAATAATCGGTACGGCTGAAGATGGTGGAGACGTTGATGATGCTGCCGCCCTCGCCCATCGCCGGGGCAGCGGCACGCACCAGATTCCACGCCACCACCATGATGTTGCGGGCCGCATCGCCCACGGTCTCGCTGTCGGGCGTGCCTTCGAGTTCCTCGCGCAGCAGGGGCAGATCGCCCAGCACCTGTTTGGGCCCAGCCGAACCGGCGTTGTTGACAAGCACATCAATGCGGCCGTGGCGGGCGATGATTTCGGATATGCCGGCGCGCACCGATTCAATATCGGAACCGTCCATGGTGACGATGCTGGCCCGTTCGGCGCTGGCGCCGGTGTCGGCCAATGCCGCGTCCAGCGCCGCCGTGGTGCGCGCTGCATCGCGGCCCGACATCACGACCGTGGCGCCTTCCGCCAGATAGCGCCGCACGATACTGCCGCCCAGATTTCCGGCCGCGCCGGTAATCAGCGCGACCTTGCCTGAAAGGCGGCCCGATGCAGCGGGTTCGCCGCCCTTGGTGTTCGACATCGCGCTCATTCCCCTTGGCCTTTCAAAGCGGCCCACGCTTCGTACAGCTCGTCCTTGCCGCGCAGGCCCGTCGCCGGAAGTGCATGGTTGACGATATTGGTCGCGCCGGTGTGGCGGTTGTCCCACATCGATTGGTGCGCTTCGGGCAGGCCTTCCCACGGCACCACGGTCGGCTCGGTCACATCCAGAATGCCGGCCGCGATCATGTCGTTCATGCGGGTAACTTCATAGGCGTTGCACAGGTGGGTGCCGCGGATCTCCGCCATCGGCATCACGATGCGGCGCTGGCGCGTCCACACCTGCGGGGCGTAAAAATTATACCGCTGGCCGGCCATGTCTTCACAGTAAACCACGCGGCCGGTGAACGGCTTCACCATGGCGGTGGTCACGCCCAGCGTATCCTGACCGCTGCGTTCGAGCACGATATCGGGATTGCCGCGCGGATCGTCGGGGGAACGCAGCAACTTGCCCACCGCGTTACCAAACGGCTTGAGCGTCTTGTCCTGGAATTGCCGCACGGCTTCACGGAAATTCTCGATATCGTCGCGTGCCACCGGCAAGCGCGGCATGGTGTCGGGCCAATCGAAATTGCTGCCCTCCCGCCGCTTGATGCCTTCGAGGCTGACCACACCGGCCACCGCATCTTCAAAGCCCAGCGACAGAATGAATTCGCGTTGGCCATCGGTGTTGGTGACGACGACGATGCGGCAGCCCAGTGCGCGCGCAGCCTCGATCATCTCCAGCCCGGTTTCATCAGCCAGTGCGGCCGTGCCGGGGCCGTAAAAAATCAGCACCGCCTCGCCGCCGCGCACACCGGCACGGGCCAGCATGGTGACAGGGTCGGAGCCGCCCTTCTTGCCCATGAAGCTGAGGTGATAGCCCGATGACGCGCCATAAAACGCCAGCACGCCGCCTGTCCCCAGCAATTGAAAGGAGCGCGGAAAGGCGGTTTCACCGGCGTGGCTTACAGCATAATCCGCCAACTTGCCGCCGTTCATCGCCTTGTATTCAGCCACCAGCGCCTCGCCGGCCTGTTCCCACGCGGCCCAATCGGTCTTTCCGCCATCAGGCACGGAGGTGAACAGCGATTTGAAGCGCGCATCGGTGCGGTCGAGCGCGCCAACCGCGCCCTTGGATTT
>NZ_JBDNFM010000162.1:0-24531 GCF_041689835.1 Sandarakinorhabdus sp. | reverse complement strand
TGAAGCTTTCGCTCACCGCCGCATCGGCCATGGCGCCTTTTTCGTTGACCTTGCAGGTGAGGCACCAATCGGCGGTCATGTACAGAAACACCGGTTTGTTCGCGCCGCGCAGTTCGGCCAGCGCGGCGGGGGTGAATTTCACCGCGTTCAATTCGCCGGCGGCGGTCGTTGTGGCTTTGGCCGCGCCTTCGGGGGCGGCGGTGGGCACCAGCAACACGGCGGCGATGATGGTGGCCACGCTGGCAAGGCCGGGCAGGGCGAGGCTTTTGCCGCCCAGCGCCCCATTGTGCTGACGGCTGCCCAGCCACCACAGGAACAGTCCGAACACCAGCGCGCCGCCAATGCCCAGCGCCATACCGTTCACGCCAACTTGCTGGCCAAGCACCCACAGCAGCGCCAGCGCGGTCAGGAACATCGGGACGGACAGGATGGCGCGCAGCCGCACCATCCACGCGCCCGGCTTGGGAAGGCGGCGGCGCAGCGCGGGGATGAAACCAAGCAGCAGGAACGGCAGTGCGAGCCCGAGGCCCAAGCCGGCGAAGACTGACAGCGCCTGCACAGTGGGCAGCACCAGTGCCGCGCCCAGAGCGCCGGCCATGAATGGCCCGGTGCACGGCGTGGCGACGAACGCCGCCAGCGCGCCGGTGAAAAATGCGCCCGATGCGCCGCCGGAACGCGCCTTGTCTTGTCCCAGATTGCCGGTGGTCAGGGTGATTTCGAACAGGCCCGCCAGATTGAGTGCGATGCCGGTGACGAGCAGCGCCAAAAAGGCGATGACGCGCGGATCCTGCAGCTGAAAAGCCCAGCCAACCTGTGAACCCGCAGCGCGCAGCGCCAGCACCAGCCCGCCGAGCGCGGTGACGACAATCACGACCCCGGCGGTATAGGCCAACGCTTCGGCGCGGGCCTCGCGGGCATCGACATTGCCCTTGGCCAGCGCCAGCGCCTTCAGGCTGAGGATCGGGAACACGCAGGGCATGACGTTGAGGATGAGGCCGCCGAGCACTGCACCGAGCAGGATCAGCGGCAAGCCCCAAGGATCGCCGTGACCCCCATCACTTCCGGCGCCGCCTGCACCGTCGCTGCCGCCAGCCACCGCCAGCGCCGCGCCCGGGCCGGGCACGCTGCCTTGCCTCGCAGTGATGGCAAAGCCCATTGCCGGTTCACCTGCCATTTCGACCCGCAGCACGCCGGTGATCTCGCCTTCGGGACCGGGGGTGCCGGCATCCGTCTCGATGCGCAGGGCGTCGCCGGCAATGGTCACTTTCTGCGGCGTCACATGGGTGATCACGGCGTCGCCATAGGGGAAGAACCAGGCGCTGCGCACCTTGGCGAGCCCGGCCATCGGCACGCTCAGCACAAAACGCGTGCCGGACGTTGCCTTGATCTGGGCCCAGGTTGCCGTGGCAGCGAGCGGGCGGGGCAGTGCGGCGAGGCCTTCGGCAATTTGCGGGGCCATCGCGGCATCGTCGGCGCCGCCGCCCACCACCAGCGCCAGCGACAGCACCGCTTGTTCGGGCACGCATTGTTCGTCGCCGCACACCAGCCAATCAACCTGCACCTCGATCGGCAAGGCGCTGCCAGGTGCGAGGCCGGCCGGCACGTCGATCCGGGTCAGCAGGATGTTCCGCTTTTCATAAACATGGTTCATCAGCCCCGACACGACCAGCCTGCCCGGCACCGGATAGGCTAGCTCGGGCGGGGCCGAAACGCCTGCTGGCAGTTTCCATTCGGCGCGCGTCGGCGCACCGGCATCGCCGGGGTTGAGCCAATAGGTGTGCCAGCCAGCCTTGGGCGTGAGCACGATGCCCAGTTGCAGCGGCTGGCCTGGCGCGGGCGTTCTGCTTTGTGCGATCAGTTCCACCCGCGTGTGCGGCTGGTCGCTGACCTGCTGGGACAGTACCGGCACAGCCAGAAGGGCGAGCACAAAGGAGAGAATGACACGAATCATGACCAGCCTTTTGACAGCCTGCGTGCCCAAGGGGAAGGCCGGCGCCGATTGGCCGCTTCCAAGCGGAACTTTGCCAAACGAAAAACGCCGGGGCATTGCTGCCCCGGCGTTTGTCTGAAGCCCGGTGATCGCAGATCAGCGCTTGCTGAACTGGAAGCTGCGGCGGGCCTTGGCCTTGCCGTACTTCTTGCGTTCGACGACGCGCGGATCGCGGGTCAGGAAACCGGCCTGCTTCACCTGGGTGCGCAGCACAGGTTCATACTTGGTCAGCGCCTGAGCGATGCCGTGCTTCACGGCGCCGGCCTGGCCCGACAGGCCGCCACCAACCACGGTGCAGACCACGTCGTACTGTTCGCGGCGTTCGGCCACGTCGAACGGCTGGTTGATCACCAGACGCAGCGACGGACGCGCGAAATAGACGGTCTGATCGCGGCCGTTGACCGTGATCTTGCCGCTGCCGGGCTTGAGCCAGACACGGGCGATGGCATTCTTGCGCTTGCCGGTGGCATAGGCCCGGCCTTGCGCATCGATTTCCTGCTCACGCAGTGGGGCAGGCGGGCCGCCGCCACCGGTGTGGGCAGTGTTGACAGGAGCATCGGCATCCATGCCGGCGAGGTCGGAAAGCGACTGGCGATTGTCAGACATTTGTTATCCCTCAACCAGCGATCGTGGAGTTCTTGCGGTTCATCGACTTAACGTCGAGAACTTCGGGCGACTGGGCGACGTGCGGATGCTCGGCACCGGCAAAAACGCGCAGGTTGCGCATTTGTTGACGCCCCAACGGGCCGCGCGGCACCATGCGTTCGATGGCCTTGACGAGCACGCGTTCCGGGAAGCGACCTTCCAGAATTTTCGCCGGGGTGGTTTCCTTGATGCCGCCGGGGTGACCGGTGTGGCGATAATAAATCTTGTTTGTGGTCTTTTTGCCGGTGAAGCGCACCTTGCCGGCGTTGATGACGATGATGTTGTCACCGCAATCGACGTGGGGCGTGTAATTGGTCTTGTGCTTGCCGCGCAGGCGGTTGGCGATGACGGAAGCGAGGCGGCCGACTACGAGCCCTTCAGCATCGATCAGCACCCAGTTTTTTTCGACTTCGGCCGGCTTGGCCGCTGCCGTGCTACGGGTCAGCATGGCGTTGATTCCATTCTTCAAAATGCGAAACGGCCGGGATGTGAACACCCCGGCGTCTCAGCGGCATATCTTTCAAAGTCCCATGCAGGTCAAGGAAAAACAGGGGTTTTTGCCTTATGGTATCATGATACCGTGCAATTTCGGGGCGTTTCCAGCACGACTTGCAGCCGGTGTTGCAATGCCGAGGGCACGTCGGCTGCGGCTAGAAATGCGTCAAGGCCAACCAGTTGCGGGCTGTGGCCTTCGTCGCCAAAGCGTATGGCGTCCACTTCGGCCATGGTCAGGCGGGCGGCGAGGAACCAGCCGGCGCGGCCCAGAGTTCCTTTGGGTGCATCCATGGCGGGGAAGGGACGCGACCACCAAATGCGCGATTCGGGAATGATGAGGCCGAACTCCTCATCCAATTCACGCAGAGCGCAGGTTGTCGGGCTTTCATCGCCCTCGCGGCCGCCGCCGGGCAAGTCGATGAAACCAGGCCACGGGATACCGGGCTTCACATCGCGGCGGTAGGTGAGGATGTGGCCGTCAACCAGCGCGGCGAGCTTGGCGCCGGCAAAATCGCCGCCGTTCCAAGGGGTGATCACGTCAGGGAATTTGGCCGTGCGCCTGCAGGTGACCAAGCAAGGTCGCCTCAAGCGTCTTTTCGTGGGTGGCTTCCAGCACGACGTCGGGCGCAAATCCGGCGCGGCGGGCTTCCTCCCAGCGCGCCGCGCACAGGCACCAATTGTCGCCGGGCTTGAGGCCGGGAAAGCCATGTTCAGGGCGGGGCGTGGAAAGATCGTTGCCGGCGGCTTGGCTGAAGGCCAGAAATTCCTGGGTCACCACGGCGCACACGGTGTGCAGGCCGTGGTCTGCCGCGTCGGTGTTGCAGCAGCCATCGCGGTACCACCCCGTCAAGGGCTCCATCGAGCAAGGGACGAGCGGCCCGCCCAGCACATTCTTCGCGGTCATGCCTGTCTCCCTGAATTGCGGCCCCGGCTGCTCCAGTGCGCTGCCCACACCGTGGCCGCCACCAGCAGCGCCGCGACGCCCTGATGCGCAACACCCAGCGGGATCGGCACATGGTTGGTGATCACCAGCACACCCAGCACGAATTGCACCAGCACCAGCCCGCCCAGCGCCAGCGCGCGAATGCCGGCGCCGGCCTGCCACAGACGGACGGCCGTGACCACCAGCGCGGCTGCCACCACATAGGCCAGGCTGCGGTGGATGAACTGCACGCTCACCGGATCGGCGATGGCATCAACCGCGCGGTTCAACAGGCCATCGGGCACCAGCGCGCCGAACATCAGCGGCCAGGTATCGCTGGCATGGCCGGCACGTAGCCCCGCAGTGAACGCGCCCCAGACAATTTGCACCGACAGCAGCAGCGTCACCGGCAACACCCAGCCGCGCGGCCGGTCTGCACGGGGGGCATCGCCATCGATCAGATTGAGCGCCGTCCAGATACAGCCCGCCATGATGATCAGCGCGTTCGACAGATGCACGGCGAGCCGTTCCGGCGCCACTTCGGTGCGATCGACCAGACCAGAGGCCACCATCCACCAGCCAATGGCGCCCTGCAGCCCGCCCAGCGCGAACAGCACCAGCAGGCGCGGCTTGTAGCCTTCGGGGATCTGGCGGCGAATCCAGAACCATGCCAGCGGCAGCGCAAACGCTAGTCCGATCAACCGGCCCAGCAGCCGGTGGACATATTCCCAGAAGAAAATGCCCTTGAAAGCTGCCAGGCTCATGCCGGCGTTCATCAACTTGTACTGGCTGGACTGGCGATAGAGATCGAACTGGCGCTGCCATTCGGCCTCGCTCAGCGGCGGCAGGGTGCCCGACATGACATCCCAGCGCGTGATCGACAGGCCCGATTCGGTCAGGCGGGTGATGCCGCCAACCACGACCATGGCAAACACCAAGGCGGCAACCGCCAGCAACCAGAACGCAATGGCGCGTGGGCGAACATCAAAGCGGGGAATGGAAATAGCAAGACTGGCCATATCGCATTCTTAATCCGATCGGCGCGGCGAGCCAACCGGGCCAGAGGTCGCATCAATCCTTCTTGTCGGGATCGGCCACGTGGAACGGATTGGTCGGCTTTGGCTTGGTGGGCAGTGGCCGCGCCGGCAGCGGCTTGTCGGCGTTGGCGGTGTGCCACAACACGCTGGCGAGGATCACCGCGGCCTGCCGCAGATCCTGCGGGCGCAGGTGATCGAATGTATCGACACTGCTGTGGTGCACCGTCGTTTCATAATCCAGCGGGTCCTGGATGAACTGGAACGCCGGCAAGCCGATGGCCGACATGAATTCATGATCGGTGTCGCGGGTCTGGCTGGCGACCACGGCGCCGGCGCCCATGCTGGCAAACGGCGACAGCATTTCGCGCAGGATCGGTACGGCGGCGAAATTGCCCTCGGCGTGGATGCCGCGCAGCTTGCCGCCGCCATTGTCGATGTTGAAATAGGCTGCCAGCAAGTTGTAATCGGCTTTCTTTTCAACTGGAAACTGGCCCAGCTTGAAATCATAGCTCAGCCGCGCCTTCACCGGATCGGGGTTGGCGGGGCGGCTGGCAAAATGCCGCTCGATATAATTGGCCGAACCATAAAGCCCCTGTTCCTCGCCCGACCACAGCGCGAACCGGATCGTGCGTTTCGGCTTCACCTTCAGCGCCGCCAGAATGCGCGCGGCTTCCATTACAATGGCCGAACCAGCGCCATTGTCAGCGGCGCCGTCGGCGGCCACCCAACTGTCGAGGTGGGCGCCGGCCATCACGTAACCGGCCTTGGCATCGCTGCCCAAAATGTCGGCCAGCACGTCGTAACCGTTGGGATCGCTGTCGTCGAACTTGACCTGCGAATTGATGGTCAGCGTCACCTCGCCGGTGGCGGCGAGGCGGGCGAGGCGGCGATAATCCTCCGCCGTCAACTCCAGCCCCGGCAGCTTGGGTGTGTCGCGGTGCTGATAGCCTTCGCCGTGGAGCAGACCATTGTCGCGGTAGCTCATCCGCACCCAGCCCAATGCACCTTCCTTGGCGAGAAATTCATCAAGCTGCTTGCCAAACTGGAGTGCCTTGAACCAGCCATCACCGTCGTCCGGCGCGGTCACCGGCTGCGTATATTGGTCGAGCTCGCCGATCTTCTTGTCGTCCAATCGCTCGAAGCCCGGCTTGGCGGCATCTGCCGGCGCGCGCGGGAAGCTGATCGCTACGATCTTGCCTTTCAGCTTGCCGGCCCATTCGGCAAAATCGCGCGGGCGCTTCATCGGCGCAATGATCAGCGGTGCGGTGATGCCGCCCGCTGGCGTTCCCGGCGTCCACGCCACCGGCAGGGTGCGCAGGCTCATGCGGCGCGGCGATTCCAGCGTCACGCTGGCGCTGTCGATCGACCAGCCGCGGCCGAAATCAAAACCTTCGGTGCGCACATTGCTCAGGCCCCAGCCGCGGAACTTGTCCTGCGTCCAGCCTTCGGCGGTGCGCATGCCGGGCGAATTGGTCATGCGCGGGCCGATGCGATCGGTCAGATACGCAGCGGTTTCCACCACCTCGCCGTGGTTCATCGCTTCATCGGTGATGCGCGCCACCATCGCCAGATCCGGCGCGGCGACTGCCGGAGCGGTGATAGCCGAGGCGGCCACGGCGGTCAGGAACAGGGCAGTTGTTTTGCGCATCAGACGATCTTTCTCGGTTTGCCTCATTGGTCTATGCGGCGGTTGCGGCCAAGGCAACGTCGGCCTTGCCCCCGCCCAAGGACGCCGCAACCGGAAAGCGCTTGCCCGGCTGATGTGATAATGTTACATCGATGCCATGCCTGAGCGTCCCGCCAGCCTCCTCGACCGAATCGCCATCGGATTGTCAGGCCTGTGCCTGCTTCATTGCATGGCGGGATTCGTGCTGTTCAGCCTGTTCGCGCTCACAGGTGATTGGCTGGATCACCGCGTCCATGTTGTTGGCCTGGCGCTGGCGATGCCGCTGGCGGCCTTGGCGCTGTGGCGCGGCTGGCGCCGGCATGGCCGCTTGCCAATCGGGCTTCTGGGCGCGGCCGGGCTGGTGGTAATGGCGGCATCGCTGGTGGTGCTGCACGGCGGCCTTGCCGAAATGCTGGTTTCCATGGCCGGGGTGTCGATGCTGGCGCTGGCGCACTGGCGCAACATGCAGGCGCTGCGTACTGCCTGACCGCCACTGCCGCGCACTGGTTGACACTGCGCCGCACGGCCTTGCGCGCCGCGCCGGGAACACCGATAGACATGGCATGGTTCCAACGGCCCACGCCCACGGTCAACACCACGGCCGAACCGATCTTGCGGCCGCTGCACAGGCACGGCTGATCGGTGCCGGCGAACAATGGACGCCGCTGCGCAGCCAGATTTTCCAGGTGCTCGCCGAATTTGATCGCCCGGTTTCGGCCTATGATGTCACCGATGCCGTATCCACCGCGGCCGGGCGCCGCGTAGCCGCCAACAGCGTTTATCGTATTCTCGATCTGTTTGTGGCCAACAACGTCGCCAGCCGGGTTGAAAGCGCCAATGCCTTCATCGCCAACGTGCACCCCGATTGCCCCCATGATTGCATTTTTCTCGTTTGCGATGGCTGCGGCCGGGCAACGCATATCGATGATGATCGCATTACCAGCGACGTGCGGGCAGCAGCGCAGGCCGCCGGCTTCCGGCCGGTGCGTCCGGTGATCGAAGTGCGCGGTTTTTGCGCCAGTTGCGCCTGAAAAGAAGCACATGCTGCGCTGCGGCAATTTATGTGACGGGCCAGTGTGACAGTTCGGATGACAGCCCCTGCCATAATCGCTAAGAAATCTTCCTGAGATTAATCGATTGCGAGCCGTTTACATGAAGCTTGAAACTCCGCTTCTCGACCAGGTCAACATTCCGGCCGATCTGCGCCGATTGGAGCCCGGGCAGTTGCGGCAGCTGGCCGACGAACTGCGGCAGGAGATGATCCACGCCGTTTCGGTAACCGGCGGGCATCTGGGCGCCGGCCTCGGCGTGGTCGAACTCACCGTCGCGCTGCATTATGTATTCAACACGCCCGACGACAAATTGGTGTGGGATGTCGGCCATCAGGCTTATCCCCACAAGATCATCACCGGCCGGCGCGACCGTATCCGCACCCTGCGCCAGCCCGGCGGGCTGAGCGGTTTCACCAAGCGCACCGAAAGCGAATATGATCCGTTCGGCGCCGCGCACAGCAGCACGTCGATCTCGGCCGCGCTGGGCTTTGCCATCGCCAACAAGTTGCAGGGCAAGCCCGGCAAGGGCATCGCTGTGATCGGCGACGGTTCCATGTCGGCCGGCATGGCATACGAAGCCATGAACAACGCGCGCGACGCCGGCAATCGGCTGGTGGTGATCCTGAACGACAACGACATGTCGATCGCGCCGCCGGTGGGGGCACTTTCGGCCTATCTGTCGCGGTTGCTTTCCAGCCGCAAGTTTTTGGAATTGCGTGAATATCTCAAGCAGGTTTCGGGCCGGGTGCTGCCGGCACCGCTCAAGAAAGCGGCGGCGCGTGTCGACGAATATGCCCGCGGGCTGGCGCAGGGCGGCGGCACGTTGTTTGAAGAACTGGGCTTTTATTACGTTGGCCCGATCGATGGCCACAACCTCGATCATCTACTGCCGGTGCTGGAAAACGTGCGCGACGCCGCTGAAGGCCCGATGCTGATCCACGTCGTCACCCAGAAGGGCAAGGGCTATGCCCCGGCCGAAGCATCGGCAGACAAATATCACGGCGTGGTGAAATTCGACGTCGTTTCGGGCACCCAGCACAAGTCCGCGCCCAAGGCGCCGGCCTATCAGAACGTGTTTGGCGACATGCTGATCGAAGAAGCCAGGCGCGACCCGGCCATAGTGGCGATCACCGCCGCCATGCCCACCGGCACCGGCGTGGACCGTTTCGCCAAGGCTTTCCCGGATCGCAGCTTCGATGTCGGCATCGCCGAACAGCACGCCGTCACCTTTGCCGCCGGCCTGGCCGCGCAGGGTATGCGGCCGTTCTGCGCGATTTATTCCACCTTTCTCCAGCGTGCCTACGATCAGGTGGTGCATGATGTGGCGTTGCAGAACTTGCCGGTGCGGTTTGCCATCGACCGTGCTGGTCTGGTTGGTGCAGACGGCGCCACCCACGCCGGTTCGTTCGACGTAACCTATCTTTCCACCTTGCCCAACTTCGTGGTGATGGCCGCCAGCGACGAAGCCGAACTCGCCGACATGGTGCACACTGCCGCGATGCATGACACCAGCCCGATTGCGCTGCGCTATCCGCGCGGTGAAGGCACCGGCGTTGCCATCCCGGAAACCCGCACGCGCCTTGAAATCGGCAAGGGCCGCATTGTGCGGCAGGGCAACAAGGTCGCCATCCTGTCGCTCGGCACCCGCCTTGCCGAAGCGCTTGCCGCCGCCGACACGCTCGATGCGCGCGGGCTTTCCACCACTGTGGCCGACATGCGTTTTGCCAAGCCGCTCGATATGGCGCTGATCCGCAAGCTTGCCGCTACCCACGAAGTGCTGATCACCATCGAGGAAGGCGCCATCGGCGGTTTCGGCAGCCACGTGCTCACCCTGGCCAGCGACGAAGGCCTGCTTGATGCGGGCCTGAAAGTGCGCACGCTGCGCCTGCCCGATCTCTATCAGGATCACGACAATCCTGCCAAACAGTACGCCGATGCCGGGCTCGACGCCGCCGCCATCGTGCGCAGCGTGCTGGATGCGCTGCGCCACAACAGCGTGAACGCGGTGGAGGACGGCGCAGCACGCGCGTGACCCGCGCTGTGCATTGGCGCGGTTGCCGGGGCGGGTGAACTTCCCCTCGACCGCGCCGGCCGCAACCCCTACAGCCCCGGCGGTGCACGCGCCCCCGATCCCGTCCTCCCGGCAGCCAAGCCTGGGTGAAATCCTGCTGCTGGGCAGTCTGACGGCGTTTGGCGCAGTTACCATCGATCTGTATCTGCCCACCTTGCCGGCCATCGCGCGCGACTACGGTACGTCGGCAGCGGCGGTGCAGCTCACGCTGTCCACCTTTTTCGTCGGCATGGCGCTGGGGCAATTGTTCTTTGGGCCATTGTCCGACCGCATTGGCCGGCGGCCGACCATTTTGATCGGCTGCGGCGTGTATATCGCCGCCAGCCTCGCCTGCGCGCTGGCGCCCAATATCGAGGCGCTGGTTGCCGGGCGCTTTTTTCAGGCACTGGGCTGCTGCGCCGCCATGGTGACCTGCCGCGCCATCGTGCGCGATCGTTACGACCACCGCGATTCGGCCCGTATTTTCAGTCTGTTGATGCTGGTGCTGGCGGTCGCGCCGCTGCTGGCGCCCACCATCGGCGGTTGGATTGCACTGGCGGCGGGGTGGCATGCGGTGTTTTACGTTTTTGTCGGTGTCGGCGTCGCCGTTGCGGCGGCGGTCGGCTGGCGGCTGGATGAAAGCCGATCGCAAGCCACGGCAGCAGCAGCGCGCGGGCAAGACGTGCTAACCGCATATGCAAGGCTGCTGCAAAATCGCCGGCTGATCGGTTATCTGCTGGTCGGGGCCGCCAATGGCGCCACCTTGTTCAGCTATATCGCGGCTTCGCCCGATCTGGTCGTGAATGTCTGGGGTTTTGGCGAAGGCCAGTTCGGCCTGGTGTTTGCGGCTGTCGCGGTGGGCATTGTCGGGTCGAGCCAGCTCAACCGCGCCTTGCTCAAACGCCGGTCCCCCGATGCAATTCTGGGCTGGGCGACAATTGGCGCGGCGGTTGCCGGAGCGGCGCTGGCCGCGGCGGCCTATGCCGATGCGCCGCTTGCCGTGCTGCTGCCGGTGCTGTTCGTGGCGCTGTCGTCAAACGGGTTGATTGCCGCCAATGCTTCGGCCGGCGCGCTCAATGTCGATCCGCTGCGCGCCGGGGCGATTTCGGGGCTGATGGGCGGGGTCAATTTCGGCTTTGGCGCGCTGGCGTCGGCGCTCGGTGCGGCGCTGCATGACGGCACCGCGCGGCCGCTGGCGGCCAATGTGGCGGTTGCGCTGCTGGTCGCAGCTGCGGCCTATCACAGCCTCGCCCGCCCGCGCAAACCGCAGCCTGCCGAGGCGCGCCCATGAACGGCGGGGCGCTCACGCCGCGTGCGCTGCTGCTGGCGCTGGCGGTGGTGATGGTGTGGGGCAGCAATTTTGCCGTGATCGGCGCGACATTGCACAGCCTGCCGCCGTTGCTGTTTGCCTGCCTGCGCTTTGCCGCCGTGGTGTTTCCGCTGATTTTTTTCGTGCGCCGGCCGGCCGTGTCGTGGGGCATATTGGCCGGTTATGGCATCGCCATCGGCGTGGGCCAGTTCGGGCTGCTGTTCATTGCCATCAATGGCTATATCGCCGCCGGCATCGCCAGCCTGCTGGTGCAAAGCCAGGTGATCTTCACCATCGGCATGGCGATGATGACCAGCGGGGAACGGCTCAAACCCCTGCAAATCGCCGCTTTAACGCTGGCATTGTGCGGCGTCGCGGTGATCGTCGGCCACACTGGCGGCGAAGTGACCGTGACCGGCATCGCGCTGGTGCTGGGCGCGGCGTTCGGCTGGAGCCTGGGCAACATGGCCCAGCGCGCCACCGGCAAGGTCGATATGCTCGGCTTCATCACCTGGTCGTCGCTGTTTGCGGTGCCGCCGCTGGCGGGCCTCGCGCTGTGGTTCGAAGGCTGGCCGGCGATCGAGACCGCGCTGTGGGCCACGACGCCGTCGATCTGGCTGGCGGTGGCATGGCAGGCGGTGGGCAACACGTTGTTCGGCTACGGCGCCTGGGGCTGGCTGCTCGCGCGCTATCCGGCCACCAGCGTCGCGCCCACGTCGCTGCTGGTGCCGGTGTTCGGCATGGCGTCCACCGCCGTCTGGCTGGGTGAACCGCTGCCGCCGTGGAAATTGCTGGCGGCAGCGCTGATCATTGGCGGGCTGGCGGTGAATTTGCTGGCAACCCGCCAGCCCGCGCGGCGCACATCATAGGCGGAAACTGTACGGCTCGGTCTGTTCCGCGGCCTTGATCCACGCCGGGCGCGCCTGCAGCCGTTTCGCATAGGCTGCAACATTGGGGAAATGCGCCCCCAGCCCCTGCATGGCGGCGATTTCGGCGATGAAGCTCATCATGATGTCGGCGCCCGACAGTTCATTGTTCACCAGCCAGTCGTTGGTGCTAAGACACTGGCTGAAATAGGCGACATGCGCGCCGATCTGTTCCTGGATGCGCGGCGTGAGCGGGGCCGCTGCCTCGCCCAGCCGGGCGGTGTACAGCGCCAGCAGAAACGGCGTCATCGCCGAACCTTCGGCAAAATGCAGCCACATCAGATAATCTTCGTGCGCGTCGGTGCCGGCTGCCGGCATCAGGCGGCCGCCGCCGTGCTTGCGCAAAATCCAGTCGGTGATGGCGCCGCTTTCAAAGATGATCTTGCCGCCATCCTCGATCACCGGTGATTTGCCGAGCGGGTGGACGGCCTTGAGCTCGGGCGGGGCCAGATTGGTGACGGCGTCGCGGTTGTAATGCTTGATGGTATACGGAAGCCCAAGCTCTTCCAGCAGCCACAAGACGCGCTGCGAACGGCTGTTGTTGAGGTGGTGGACGATGATCATGGTCTTGCCCTCGCTGATTCGGTAAAGCGCAGCATGGCCGTTTCCATTCCCGAAGACGAACTGGAAGAATCGTTCGTTCGCGCCAGCGGGCCGGGCGGACAGAACGTCAACAAGGTCTCGTCCGCAGTCCAGTTGCGCTTTGACGTGGCGGCGTCACCCAGCCTTCCGGATGATGTGAAGGAACGGCTGATCCGTCTCGCCGGGCGCAAGGCCACGGGAGATGGTGTGATCGTCATCACCGCCAACCGCTTTCGCGACCAGCCGCGCAACCGGGAGGATGCCCGCGCCCGCCTGGCCGAGATGGTGGAAAAGGCGCGCGTGCGCCCGGTGTTCCGCCGGCCCACCCGGCCGACGCTGGGATCGAAACAACGCCGGCTGGTGGCCAAGTCGACAAGGTCGGACATCAAGGCAGGCCGTGGCCGAGTGACGACCGATGATTGATCCGGGGTGTTTCTACGGACTTTTAATCGGGGGCAGCAGACATTATCTTCAGGCATCACCCTTTCCGCAAACCACCCGCAAGGAGCAATATCATGGCTGAAGACTATAACGACATCATGACCACTGCCACCGACGCTGCCAACGATATGGCCGAAACCGCTACTGGCCGGATGGACCGCATGAAGGCCGAGGCCGACAAGGCGATTGGCAAGGCCAAGGACGCCGCCAGCGCCGCCTATGACAAGGCCGCCGCAAAAGCCCGCGAATTGGCTGATGCCGCGCCTGAAAAGGCCCGCGAAGTCAGGGAACGCGCGCAGAAGGTTGCTGAAGAAGGCACTGCCAAGGTGCGTACCACCGTGCAGGAACAGCCGCTCGCGGCGCTGGGTGCCGGCGTCGCGCTGGGCTTTGTGGTCGGCTGGCTGTTGAGCGGCCGCAACAAGGATTGAGCGAACTTGTGGTTGGCCGCCAAGGCCGCCAACCACAAGCGCTTTGACGAAAGGCCGGAGCTTTGCTTCGGCCTTTTTTGTCAGTGATGCCCTTCCGGCGGTTCCTGCATCAATTCCACCAGCACCCCGCCGGTATCGCGCGGGTGCACGAAAATCACCGGCACTCCGTGCGCGCCCATGCGCGGTTCGCCGGTGCCCAGCACCGTTGCGCCGCGGCTGCGCATCGCATCGCGCGCCGCGATGATGTCTGCCACCTCGAAGCACACGTGATGCTGACCGCCATTGGGGTTTTTCTTGAGGAAACCGTGGATCGGCGAATCGTCGCCCAATGGCTCGATCAGTTCCAATTGGCTGTTGGCGACATCGATGAAGGCAACGCGCACGCCTTGGGCTGGCAGGTCGAACGCGGGCCTGGAAACGGTCGCGCCGAACAGGCTTTCATACATCGCCACAGCCGCATCGATCGACACGCAGGCGATGCCGACATGGTTGAGCCGGCCCAACAGCAGGGGGGGCAGATCGGTCATCGCAGGTTCTCCTATAGGCCGCTTCCCCTTGCATGCGGCGCAAAAGCCGGCAAGCTGGGGCGATGATCTACATCGTCATCAATGCCCTCCCGATCGCCCTCGCCACCGTGCTGGGCCTGTTGATCGGGCAATTTGTCGATCGGCCCAAGGGCATCACGGGCTGGCTGGTCGCGCTGCCGGCGACGGCGTGGCTGTGCGCCATTCTGGCCGGCGCGCTGATCCTGGCGCCGCCGCGCGCCCCGCCCTGGGTGATGACCATTGCCACCGCCTGGGTGATCTGGATCGGCTTTGTGGTGCCGGCGCTGGCGGCATCCCTGGTGATGGCCGGGCAGCGCTGGGGCCGCGTTGGCCGGGCCTGCCTGTGGTGGCTGGTGGTGATGATGGTGCAGGTGGTGGTGATGAAGCTGGTGGGGCTGACGCCGCCGCCGGTGTGACGCGCTATTCCGGCAGATGCACCGGCACATCATTTGGCCGGCGCGGCCGGCGCAAGACCAGCAGCAACGGCAACATTGCAAACGCCATGATCGCCATCGCGCGGTACACATCGATATAGGCGATCATCAGCGCTTGGCGGTTCACCGCGCCATCAATCATGGCCACCACACTGCCCGCGCCCGCCGCCGCCAGCGCCGCCGGATCGGCCCACGGCAGGTTGAACTGGGTGATGCCGCTGCCCAGATCGGCATGCGAAATCTGGGTTTGGCGTTCCAGCATGGCCACAGCCAGGCTGATCCCCACCGAACCGCCGATGTTCCTGAGCAGCATGTAGATGGCCGAGGCATCGGCGCGCAGCCGCATCGGCAGCGTGGAAAAGGCCATCGTGTTGAGCGGCACAAAGATCAGGCCAAGGCCAAGCCCCTGGAAAAACCCGGTGATCACGAACGGCGACGCGCCTTGCGTTGGTGAAAACAGGCTCATCCCCCACAGCGCGCCGCCGGTAAGGCTGAAACCCGCCGCCAGCATCAGCCGCGGATCGACGCCGCGGCCTACCAGTTGCCCGGCGGTCATCATCGCCATCATCATGCCGATGCCGCGCGGCATCATCAATTCGCCCGCTGCCACCACCGGATAGCCATACAGCGTTTGCACCATCGTCGGCACCAGCGCCGTGGTCGCCACCAGCAGGAACCCGACCAGCGTGATGAACACCATGCCGGTGATGGCGTTGCGATCGGTGAGCAGCTCACGGTCGATAATGGCCCCCGGCGTGCTTAGCGCGTGCACGCCAAAGGCCCACAGGCCAGCAAGGGCAATGCCGAATTCCAGCCGCACCTCCCAGCTTGCCAGCCAGTCAAGCTGCTGGCCGCGATCAAGCCCCAGTTGCAGCGCCGCCATGCCCACCGCCAGCAACGCAAAGCCGGTCATGTCAAACCGGCGCCGGTCAAGCTGCGGTTCCGGCAGGGCAGCCGCCGCCCAGGTAAAACAGATGATGCCGAACGGCAGGTTAATCAGGAACACCCAGCGCCAATCGAAACTGTCGGTCAGCCAGCCGCCCAGCACCGGGCCCAATATCGGCCCAACCATCACGCCAACGCCCCACCACGCCATCGCCGGCCCGTGTTTTTCCGGCGGCCACACATCGAGCAGATAAGCCTGGCCCAGCGGCGCGATGAACGCCCCAGCCGCGCCCTGCAGCATGCGAAACGCCACCATCTGTTCAAGGCTGGTAGCCATGCCGCACAGCACCGATGCCGCAGTGAAGGCGGCCACGCTCCACAGGAACAGCGTGCGCCGGCCGATGCGCGCCGATAGCCAGCCCGTAAGCGGCGTGGCGATGGCGGTGGCGACGATATAACTGGTTAGCACCCAGGTGATACTGTCGGCAGCGGCGTTCAGGCTGGGCTGCATGTGCGGCAGCGCCACGTTGGCGATGGTGGAATCCAGGATGGTCATGAAGCTGCCCAGCATCACCACCAGCGTGACCGTCAGCGGCGACGCGTCGCCCCGCTTGGCTGCCCCTGCCGCCGGAGCAGCGCTGCTCACTTGGTGATCACCTTCACTTCAGCCGAAAGGCCGGCGATCAGCGGTACAGGTGGCTTGCCGTCCAGCTTGATGCGCACCGGCACGCGCTGCACCACCTTCACCCAGTTGCCGGTGGCATTTTGCGCCGGCAGCACTGAAAATTCGCTGCCGGTGCCCACCCCGATGGAATCCACCCGGCCGCGCAGCACATGGCTTGGAAACGCATCCAGCTGCACCTCGGCGCGCTGGCCAACACGCATGTCCTGCAGCTCGGTTTCCTTGAAATTGGCTTCGATATAGGCGCTGTCCGTTACCATCACACTCAGCGCAGCAACGCCCTGCACCATCACCTGGCCGGGCAACACCCGGCTGGTTTGCGTGGCGATGCCGGCCGCCGGGGAGATGATCCGCGTGCGCGCCAGTTCAAACGCCGCCTTGTCGCGCATGGCCGCAGCCGCCAGCACCAGCGGATGCTGTTCCACACTCTGCATGCCATCGGCGGCGGTGCGGGCCGCGGCGTCGTCGGACAGCGCGCGGGTCAATTCGGCGCGGGCGTTGGCCACGGCATATTGGGCCTGCTGCAACCGGGCGCGGGTGGCAAAACCGCGTTCGAGAAGTGTCTGCTGGCGTTGCAGTTCCGTCAGCGCAAAGTTCAGCGCCTCGCGCTTGGCAGCAACACCAGCGGCGCTGCCGCCGGTATCGTTGCGCAAGCCGCGCACCTCGCGCCGGGCATTGGCAAGCCGGGCCTCAGCCTCCGCCAGCGCGATGCGGAACGGTGTATCCACCAGTTCGATCACCACCTGGCCGCGTCTAACCGGCATGTTTTCGCCCACGAACACCCGCCGCACGCGGCTGGTCACGTCGCTGGAAATCGTCACCTTGTCGACCCTGACATAGGCATTGTCGGTCGTGACCAGGCCCAGGCCCGACAGCCACAGCCACAGCCCGGCAGCCACCACCAGCAGGGGCACCGACAGCATCAAAATCCGGCTGCGCCAGCGCGAATCGGCAGCAGTGCCAGTTTCTGGCGGAGCGACACGCTGGTTCATGCCCCTGCTCCTTCGCGCACCGAAAGGTTGCCGCGCAGCCGCAGCAGCAGGCCCTGCAAGGCCGCTTCGTCGCCAGCGCTCAGGCCTGCCAGCATTTCGGCGCGCACGCCCAGCGCAACCACCTGCAATTCGGCCAGGATCGGATGCGCTCGCGGCGTGAGGAACAGGCGCCAGGCGCGGCGATCGGCGGGATCGGCCCGGCGCTCCACCAGCCCGGCCTCCTCCAGCCGGTCGACCATGCGGCCAACGGTGATGGTTTCCACATCCAGTCGCTCGGCAAGACCGGCTTGATTGATGCCTTCGCTGCGCGCTAGCGCGATCAGCACCTGCCATTGCGCCCGCGACACACCGATGGAGCGGGCCTGCGCATCGAAGCGGCGGCGCAGCAGGCGGGTCACATCGGAAACCAGCACGCCGATCGTGTCGGGCGCAGCAAAGGGAGCGAGTGTCGGCTCTGCGCCGGTGGCGATCGCGTTCATCGCAAGACAATAGCATGCATGCTTATTACAAGATAGATGATCACAGCTGTTGCATGTGTCGGGCTCGGCGGGCGGTGGGGGGCAGCCGGGCTGGCGTTTTCACGCGCTTGGCGATAGGCTGACCTCGGGCAGGGCAGGGCAACACACGTGACGACGACAGACAGCAACACCGGTTCGGCGCGCGCGCAGCCATGATCGCGCTCACCGAGGTTGGCCTGTTCAGTCATCTGCTGGCGCTGGTTGCCTACATCGGCCTGTTTGTCGCCGCCCTTACCAAGCAGCGCCGCGGCATCAACCTGTGGCTGGCCGGCGCCGCGCTCGTCACCGCGTTATGGGCGGGCAGTTTCGTTGCCGCCATGGTGCTGGATGGGGATTTGCAACCCTGGATCTCGCGCCTGCAAACCCTCAAAGTGGGGACGTGGATCGGGTTGCTGCTGTTTTTGCTGCGGCCAACCTGGCTGGGCGGGGAAGGCGAGGGCCGCCCCGCCTTCTGGGTGGGCGGCATCCTTGGCTTTGTGCTGGCGCTACAGTTGGTTATCGATCTCACCGGTGCCGGGCAAAGCGCGCTGTTGGGCGAAGGCACTGTGGTGGCCAGCCTGTTTCTGGTGATCCGCATCGCTGTTTCGGTCACCGGCCTTGTGCTCAGCCATAATCTTTATATTGCAGCGGGCGGCGGCCAGCGTTCGGGATTTCGCTTGCTGGCGATCGGGCTGGCTGGCCTGTTCCTTTACGATCTGAATTTCTACACGCTGGCCTTTCTGCTGCCGCCGGCTTCGGTTGATCTTTATAATATCCGGGGCGCGGTCAATGCGCTGCTGGTGCTGCTGTTCCTGTTTGCCACCCGCGATACCTGGGTGCGCGGTGCGCGCATTTCGCGCAATGTCGCCTTTCAAACGGTCGCGTTTTCCGGCGTCGGTTTTTATCTGATCGCGATGTCGCTGCTGGCCTATGGCCTGAAACTGGTTGGCGGCAACTGGGGAACGCTGCTGCAGGTCAGCTTCTTGTTTGCCACCATCATGCTGGGCGCAGTGGTGCTGGTTTCGGACCGGTTCCGGGCCTGGCTGCGGTTGATGATCGCCCGCAATTTCTATCGTTACCGCTATGATTATCGCAGCGAATGGCTGCGCTTCATCGCGACCGTGTCGGCGCCTGGCGATGCGCAGGGCCTGCCCGAACGCGTGGTGCAGGCGGTGGCCAGCGTGCTGGAAGCGCGCGGCGGCTGGTTGCTGGTGCCCGACGATGACCGCCTGAGCCCCGGCGCCGCCTGGCAGATGACAGGTCGTCCGCCCGAAGCGCTGGCCATGGACAGCCCGCTGGTGAACTGGCTGCGGCAGGATCGCCTGCTCGATCTTGATCTGGTGCGCGGCGGCGATCTGCCTGATGCGCCCGAGCTGCCGGTGTGGCTGGCGGCCGATCGCCGGTACTGGCTGGTGTTGCCGGCCTTCAATCGTGATGTGCTGGCCGGCGTTCTGCTGATCGGCCGCAGCCTCGTGCCGCGCCGGCTGGGCTGGGAAGACGAGGAATTGTTGAAAACGCTGGGCCGTCAGGTGGGCAGCTATGTTGCCGAAAGCCGGGGCCAATCGGCGCTGGAGGAAGCCCGCAGATTTGAGGAATTCAACCGGCGTTTCGCTTTCATCCTGCACGACATCAAGAATCTCGTCAGCCAGTTGTCGTTGCTTGCCCGCAATGCCGAACGCCATGCCGACAATCCGGAATTCCGGATCGACATGGTGGCGACACTGAAGGAATCAGTGGGCAAGATGAACGCGTTGCTGTCGTGGCTATCCCAGCGTGCCACCGGTGCGCCGGCAGCCGATACCGCGGTGCCGGTGGCCACCCTGCTGGCGGGTCTGGTGAAATCGCGCCGGGGTGCGTGGCCGGCACTGGCCCTGCATCCAGGTGAAGGCGCCGATCGCGCACTGGTGCGCGGTGATGCGGCCCGGCTGGAACAGATGTTCGCCCATCTGCTGCAAAACGCCATCGATGCCTCCCCGGCTGGCGCGCCGATCCGTTTCGATGTTGCCCCCGCTGGGCCCGACCTGGTGGTCACCTTGGCCGATCGCGGTCATGGAATGTCGGCCCGCTTCCTAAGGCTGGAACTGTTTCAGCCGTTTACATCGACGAAGCCGGGCGGTTTCGGCATCGGTGCCTACGAAGCGCGCGAGATTGCGCGTGCTCACGGCGGCCGGCTTGACGTCGCCAGCCGTGAAGGCGAAGGCACAAGCTTTACCACCACCCTGCCGCTGGCGGGGGAAGGTGAGAGGACCGGTGCCGTGTTGCTGGCACAAGGGGGACAGGCGTGAGTGACAAGCCCAAGCTGTTGGTGGTGGAAGACGATACCGGCCTACAGCGCCAGTTGAAGTGGAGCTATGAGGAGCAGGAGGTGATTTTCGCCAGCGACCGCAAGGAAGCGATGGAGGCGCTGCGCGTTCATCAGCCGGCCGTGGTCACGCTCGATCTGGGCCTGCCGCCCGATCCTGATGGTGTGTCCGAAGGCTTTGCGACGCTGGAAGCGATCCTTGCTGCTCGCCCTGACACAAAGGTGATCGTCGCTTCCGGTCACGGCGCCCGCGAAAGCGCTCGCCGCGCCATCGCCATCGGTGCCTTCGATTTCTATCACAAACCGCTGGATATCGACGAGCTCGGCCTGATCGTGCGCCGCGCCTATCATGTGGCAGAACTGGAAGCCGAAAACCGCCGCCTCGCGCAGGCCGGCAATACCGGTGACAAGGTGCTGGGCGGCATCGTCACGGCCGCGCCGGAAATGATCAAGGTCGCCAGCATGGTGGAGCGGGTGGCCACGGCGAATGTTTCGGAGATGCTGCTGGGCGCGTCGGGCACCGGCAAGGAATTGCTGGCCAAGGGGTTGCACAATGCCTCCACGCGGAGCGACGGTGCCTTTGTTGCGATCAATTGCGCCGCGATACCGGAAAATCTGCTCGAATCCGAACTGTTCGGGCATGAAAAGGGTGCCTTCACCGGCGCGGTGAAAACCCAGGCCGGCAAGATCGAGATGGCCGAAGGCGGCACCCTGTTCCTTGACGAAGTGGGGGACATCCCGCTGCCGTTGCAGGTGAAATTGCTACGCTTTTTGCAGGAACGGGTGATCGAGCGAGTGGGTGGGCGCAAGGCCATCCCGGTCGATGTACGCATCGTGTGCGCCACCCACCAGGATCTGGATGCGATGATCGCCGCCGGGCGCTTCCGCGAAGACCTGTTCTACCGCCTCGCCGAAATCGTCGTGCGCATTCCCGGCCTCAAAGAACGGCACGGCGATGCCGCGCTGCTGGCGCAATATTTCATGATCCGCTTTTCCCGCGAAAATGGTCGCCAATTCAAGGGCCTCACGCCCGATGCCATTGCTGCCATCACCGATTGGCATTGGCCGGGCAACGTGCGCGAACTGGAAAATCGCATGAAACGTGCGGTGATCATGGCCGAAGGCAACCGCCTGACCGCGGCCGATCTCGATCTGGTCAACAACGGCGATGAAGCCACGCTCACTTTGAAAGTGGCGCGCGAAAACGCCGATCGCCAGGCCATTCGCCGCGTCATGCTGCGCGCCGATGGCAATGTCAGCATGGCCGCCAAATTGCTCGGAGTGAGCCGGCCAACGCTCTATGATCTGCTCAAGCAATATGGTTTGGAAAACGCCGCCTGAGGCGGCACCCAACACGCCGCCTGAGGCGGCCCCCAACACGCCGCCTGAGGCGGCCCCCAAGGCGGCTTCGAAAATGCCGCCTGAGGCGGCTGTGGAAACGCCGCTTGAGGGGGTTGCATACGGGCGCAATTGCCCCTAAGCCCGCCTCGGCTCGGAGCGTAGCGCAGCCTGGTAGCGCATCAGACTGGGGGTCTGGAGGTCGCAGGTTCGAATCCTGTCGCTCCGACCATTTTCTCACAGACATTCAGTCAGCCTTGCCTTCCGCCCCCGCGGCGGGGGCGGCCGGCCGGCCGCAAGCGCGGCGGGCGCCTTGCCTGTCCTACAGGAACCTGTTTGGTTATAAATTGGCCTCCATCCTCACTGGAAAGGCCATCTCCATGTCCATTCTCAATGCCCTCATCGCCCCTGTCGCTGGCCTGCTCGACAAGATCATCCCCGATCCCAAGGCGCGCGATGCGGCCAAGATCGAACTGCTGAAACTGCACAACAGCCAGGAACTTGCGCTGCTCTCCACCCAATTGTCGGCAATCGTGGCCGAAGCCGGCAGCCATGATCCCTGGACCAGCCGGGCGCGCCCCAGCTTCCTTTATGTCATGTATGCGCTGCTGTTATGGTCGATACCGATGGGCGTCATCGCCGCTGTCCAGCCGCAGATGGCACACGATATCGCCACTGGCATGAACCGCTATCTGGGCGGTTTGCCCGAGCCGCTTTATGCCCTGTTCGGCACCGGGTACCTTGGCTACACAGCCGCCCGCCAGTGGGGCAAGGTCAAGGGTGTCGACAAATAAGCCCTAAATTTCCGTGCGATACACTTGCGCCAGCCTGGCATAGCCGGCGGCCCCGGCCCGGTTGCCGGCGATCTCCTCGGTGCTGAGCAGCCTGAGCAGTTTCGCCGGCCGCCCGGCCCATAATTCCCCCATTTTCACCACCTTGCCCGGCGTCAGCAGCGCGCCGGCGGCCAGCATGGCATCACCTTCCACCACCGCGCCATCCAGCACGATGGCACCCATGCCGACGAAGGCGTGATTTTCCAGCCGGCAGCCGTGGATGATGCAACCATGGCCGATCAGCACGTCATCGCCGATGTGCGTGTCGAAACGCCCGCCAGTCACATGCACGATCGTGCCATCCTGAATGTTGGTGCGGCGGCCCACCGTGATCTGTCCGGCATCGCCGCGCAGCACGCAGTTGAACCACACCGAACTGCCGGCCCCGATCTTTACTCTGCCGATAATCTGCGCGCCGGGTGCGATGAACACATCATCGGCCAGTTGCGGCAGCTCTGTGCCAAATGGGTGAATGCTCACTGCAAAATCTCGGCGGCGATATGGGGGCGAAGCGGATTGCCGGGCAAAAGTTGCGGGTGATCGAAATCCAGATCGGGCCGCCGCTGCATGCCGATGCGCTGCATCACCGCCTGGCTGCGCGTGTTGGCCGCCACAGTCATCGCCACGATCCGCGTCATGCCCTGGCCCCAGCCCCAATCGATCGCCGCCTGTGCAGCCTCGCTGGCCAACCCTTGGCCCCACGCGTGCCGCGCCAGCCGCCAGCCGATTTCGGGAAAGCCGGTCAGTCCCGGGATGCCGAGCGGCGCTGGCTTCAGCCCGCAAAAGCCGATGAAGGCGCTGCTCACCCGGTCTTCCAGCGCCCAGAAACCATGGCCCACTGCCTGCTGCATCGCCATCAGGCGATCGACGGTGGCATCACTGGCAGCACGGTCCAGCAATGGTCCCAGATGCTGCATCACCTCGGGATCGGTGCTCATCGCCGCAAACGGCGCGCGGTCAGCCTCCGCCCACGGGCGGATCAGCAGGCGCGCTGTTTCGATCACGGAAACAACATCATGGAAACAACGGTGCCTGTTCCAGCCCCATCGTTTCGGGCAGGCCAAACATCAGATTGAAATTCTGCACGGCTTGCCCGCTGGAGCCCTTCACCAGATTGTCGATGGCGGCGATCACGATGGCGCGGCCGGGCACCCGATCGGCAAACACATTCATCACGCAGTGATTGCTGCCGCGCACCATGCGCGTGGCCGGCGCGACCCCGGCGGGCAGCAGATGCACGAACGGTTCGGCGGTGTAGGCATCGGCCAGCACCTCGCGCAGATAATCCGGCCCGTGCGGCGTTTCCACGATGCACGTCACCAGCTCGCCGCGGTTCATCGGCACCAGGTGCGGCGTGAAACTGATCGTTACCGCGCGCCCGGCACGCAGGCCAAGTTCCTGTTCCATTTCCGGCATGTGGCGGTGATGGCCGATGCCATAGGCATGCACGGCTTCCGCCACCTCGCCAAAAAGGTTCGCTTCCTTCAGGCTTCGCCCCGCCCCTGACACACCAGAAAGTGCGTTGATGGTGATATTGTCCGCCCCGATGGCGTGCGCCGCCATCAACGGCAGCAGCGCCAGCAAAACGGCGGTGGGATAACAGCCCGGGCACGCCGCGATCCGCGCCGCCGGCAACGCAGCCCGGGCAAATTCAGTCAGGCCATACACCGCTTCGGCCAGCAACCCCGGCGCCGGGTGCGCGCTGCCGTACCAGTCGGCATAAACACCGGCATCCTTCAGCCGGAAATCCGCCGACAGATCGATGATGCGCGGGCCATTTATGGTGGACAGCAATTGCGCCGACGCCGCGTGCGGCAGGCAGCCGAACACCGCATCGATGCCGCCAAAATCAATTTCTTCGGCGCGCACCAGCGGCGGCAGTGCCTGATACATCACCAGATGCGGCCAGATCGCCGCCATCGTCTGCCCGGCCTTGGCATTGGCGGACAGCGCCGCAATCTCCATGCGCGGGTGGGCCAGCGCCAGGCGCACCAGATCGGCCCCGGTATAGCCCGAAGCCCCCAAAACCGCGATGCGAAGCCGACCCGTCATGCGCGTCGGTTACGCCCAGCGGCCATGCAGCGCAAGACGCGGGCGCTTGACGTTGCACCACCGCACGCGCCGGCCTTGACCTGCAATGAACGCAAAAAATGCCCCCATGGACCTGCGGCTGATCCCGGCCAGCCCGGCCGATCTCGCCGATCCATCGCCGGCGCTGCTGCGCGGCGTGATAAATGGCTATGCCAGCGCGCAGCAGGGCTTGGCCCAACTCGCCGCCATACTGGACATCATGGGCGCTGCGCCGCGGCCGGCGCCGTGGGCTGATCGGTGGGCGCTCGCGGGCACCGGCGCCACCGTCGGCCTATGCGGTTTCAAGGCGGCACCCGATGCCGCTGGCGCCGCCGAAATCGCCTATGGCAGCTTCCCGCGGCTGGAAGGGCGCGGCGTCGCCACCGCCATGGCCGCAGGGCTGATCGAGA
>NZ_JBDNFM010000161.1:0-16252 GCF_041689835.1 Sandarakinorhabdus sp. | reverse complement strand
GGCGAGCCTTGATCCGTTTTTCCCGGCTGGGCCGGCGGCGGCGGCGGACGCGGCTTCAGGCCTTGATCTGGTGCTGCTGGGCACGCGGGTCGATGCGGCATCGTGCCGGGGATCGGCGATCATCGCCGCCCCCGATGGCCAGCAGCAGAGCATCGGCGTAGGAGATGAGGTGATGCCCGGCGTGCGGCTGGTGGCGGTGGAATTTGAATCCGTAACGCTGGACCGCGGCGGCACGCGCGAGCAATTGTACATCGATCAATCGGGCAGCCCGGCCGATGCCGAGCCGCCCCGGCAGGACCGCAAATGACGCGCAAAACCTCCCCTGCCCTTTTGGCCCAAACCCTGATGACTTTGCTGATCGCCGCCCCGGCGCTGGCCCAGCAAACGGTCAATCTGCGCGACGCCGATGTGCGCGTCTTTATTCAGGATGTGTCGCGCGCTACGGGCCGCACGTTCATCATCGATCCGCGTGTGCAGGGCAAGGTTTCGGTGGTTTCCGAACGCCCGCTCGATCAAGCGGGTTATTTCGAACTGTTCCTTTCGACGCTGCG
Organism: Sandarakinorhabdus sp.; assembly: GCF_041689835.1. Taxonomy (GTDB): domain Bacteria; phylum Pseudomonadota; class Alphaproteobacteria; order Sphingomonadales; family Sphingomonadaceae; genus Sandarakinorhabdus. The sequence continues at coordinate 15,701 of NZ_JBDNFM010000161.1, read as the reverse complement.
TGCCAACGGGCTGGTGGTCACGCCGGCCGCTGGCGGGGCATTTCGCGTTACCCCGGCCGATGGTGCTGCAACCCAACCCTCCGGCGGGGCATCGGCAGGCTTGGGCCGTGACCGGTTTCAGACAATCGTGATCAACCTCAGTTTCATCGATGCCGCATCGGCTGTTGAAACGCTGCGTCCGTTGGTGAGCCGCGAAGGCCAGGTGACGGCCAACCGCGCCGGCAATGCGGTGATTGTGGCGGATTACGCCGACAACGTCGCCCGCGTGCGTCAGCTTGCCCGCCAGATCGATCAGGACCGGGCCGCTGTGCGCGTGATTGCCCTGAAACACGCCGGCGCCCGCGAGATTGCCGCCAGCCTGTCTCAGGTTGCGCAAGGCTCGGCGGAAGGCCGCGGCTGGCAGGCGGCGCCGGTGGATGCCAGCAACAGCCTGATTTTGCGCGGTGATCCGGCGACGCTGAGCAAGCTGGCGCGCATCGTCGCCGAACTTGATCAAGCGGCGGCCGCCGGCAGCGATGTGCGGGTATTTTTCCTGAAACACGCCGATGCCGAAAAATTGGTGCCGGTGCTGCAACAGCTTGTTGGCCAACCGATAAGCCCGGCCAGCCAGGCCGCCCCGATGACGCAGCCAGCGCAAAGCGCGTTCGGCAATGCGAGCGGCGCCAATCAGGGCCAGCCCGCCGCCAGTGCGCCGCTGCCAGCCGCGCCGTCCGGCGGCAGCCTTGGCACCAGCGGCTTTGTGCCCGGCGCCAGCATCGGCCGCGGCCAGGCGGTGATTGCGCGTTATGAGGGCGCCAACGCCGTGGTGATCGCCGCGCCCACCGATGTGCAGCGCCGGCTGGGTGAAGTGATCCGCCAGCTGGATGTGCGCCGCGAACAGGTGCTGGTGGAAGCGGTAATCGTGGAGATCAGCGACGTTGCTGCGCAGCGGCTGGGCGTGCAGTTCCTGCTGTCGGGCACCGGCGGCTCCAACATTCCGTTTTCCGTCACCAACTATAGCAACGCCGCGCCCAATCTGCTGGCCGTGGCCGGCGCGATTGCATCCGAAAAACGCTATGGCCAGGATAATTCCACCACGGTTGCCCTGCGCAATGCAGCGGTGAGCAGCTTGCTCAATGCCACTGGCGGCCAGTTCGGCTTTGGCGGCAATCTGGGCAGCAATGCGGAGTTCGGTTTCGTCGTCAACGCCGTGAAGGCCGATACCGCGTCCAACGTGCTGTCAACGCCGTCGGTGATGACGCTGGACAATGCCCAGGCCCGCATACTGGTGGGCCAGAATGTGCCACTTGCAACCGGCCAGGCGCTGTCGAACAATTTCGACAATGCGTTTCGCACCGTGCAGCGCCAGGATATCGGTATTGCGCTGGATGTGCGGCCACAGATCAACGCCGGCGGCACCATCAAGCTGACGCTGCGGCAGGAGGTGAGCAGCATCGCGACCTCAATCGTTACCCAGAATATCCCCGATATCATCCTCAACAAGCGTGAAATCACGACCACAGTCACCGTGGACGATGGCCAGATCATCGCGCTGGGCGGCCTGATCGACGAAAATGAGCGCCGCGCCATCGAAAAGGTGCCGTTGCTGGGCGACATCCCGATCCTGGGCAATCTGTTCCGTTCCAAATCGCGCGACCGCACCAAGACCAACCTGATGGTGTTCATCCGCTCGACGATCATCAGGAACGCCGAAGACGCCGCCCAGATCACCGGGGAGCGTTACCAGTATGTGCGCGCCGAACAGGCCCGCCGCGAAGGCACGCAAATCCCCAGCATCGATGCGCTGGTGCGGGATTATCTGAAGGCGCCGATCCCCGGTGCGGCCCAGCAAGTCGCGCTCCCCGCAACGCCGCCAAAACCATGAGCCAGCCGGCGCTTTCCCCCATGTTGTCTTACGCCTTTGCCAAGGCGCAGGGCGTGATCGTCACCGCGCTGGGTGATGTGGCACAGGTGGCGCGCCGGGCTGGCAGCAATGCATTGGCGCTGGCCGAAGTGCGCCGCATTGCCGGCCGCCCGCTGGCGCTGCACGAAGTGGCCGATGCGGAATTCGATCGGCTGCTGCAGGATCATTATGCCCGCAGCGCCTACGCCGGACAGGCCGATGAGCTGGCGGGTTTTGGCGACGACATGCCATCGGCCGAAGATCTGCTGGCCAGCGACGACGAAGCCCCCGCCATCCGCCTGATCAACGGCCTGATTGCCGAGGCTGCGCGGATGAAGGCATCGGATATCCACATCGAGCCGTTTGAAACCGCGCTGATCATCAGGATGCGCGCCGACGGCGAATTGAAGGAAATGCACCGGTTGCCGCCCGGCGTCGCGGCGCTGCTGGTCAGCCGCATCAAGGTGATGGCGCGGCTGGATATCGCCGAACGCCGGCTGCCGCAGGATGGCCGCATGGATCTGACGCTGGGCAGCAAACGCCTTGATGTGCGCGTTTCCACACTGCCGGCGCGCGGCGGAGAGCGGGTGGTGCTGCGCCTGCTCGACAAGGAAAATGCCGGCATCGATCTGGCCGCGCTGGGCATGCCCGCCGGCATCGAAGCCGATTTCCGCGCCGCGCTGGCCGCCCCCAATGGCCTGGTGCTGGTGACCGGCCCGACCGGAAGCGGCAAGACGACGACGCTTTATGCCGGGCTGAAACTGCTCAACGACGGCCGCAGCAATATCCTCACCGTGGAAGACCCAGTGGAATATGCCGTCGATGGCATCGGGCAGACTCAGGTGAACCCCAAGGTTGGCCTCAGCTTCGCCGCCGGCCTGCGGGCGATTTTGCGGCAAGATCCCGATGTGGTGATGGTCGGCGAAATCCGCGATGCCGAAACCGCCAGCATCGCCGTGCAGGCCGCGCTCACCGGCCATCTTGTGCTGTCGTCGCTGCACACCAACGATGCCGCCAGCGCCATCACCCGCCTGCGCGATTTCGGCGTTGAGCCGTTCCTGCTTGCCGCCACGCTGCGCGCCGTGGTGGCGCAGCGGCTGGTGCGCCGGCTGTGCCCGGAATGCCGCACCGCCCACGCCGCCGATGCAGGGACCGCCGCTGCGCTGGGCATCGCTGCCGGTTCGCCCGTATGGCAAGCACCGGGCTGCGCCGCCTGCAACCACACGGGCTGGCAAGGCCGTGTGGGCCTGTACGACATCATCCGCATGACCGACGCGCTGGCGGTGCGCATCAACGACGGTGCCACCGCCGCCGATCTGGCCGCCGCTGCCGGCAGCCCCGGGCTGGCTGAGATTGCCGCCCGCGCCGTGATGGACGGGCTGACCACCCCGACTGAAGCGCTGCGCGTCATTGGTGGTGTGGAGCCGGCCGATGGCTGAGTTTCGCTACGAAGCGCTCGATATTGCCGGCAAGCCGCGTTCGGGGCGCATCAACGCGGCCAACAGCGCAGCCGCCCGTGCCGACCTGCTGGACAAACGCCTGTTTGCCACCAGGCTGGACGCCAGCAGCGGGGCGGGCGGCGAACCGGTGCTGGCCGTGGGCAGCGCCAGGCTGAGCCCCAGCGCGCTGTCGCTGTTCACGCGGCAATTGGCGACGCTGGCTGCCGTCACCCCGCTCGAAGAAGCGCTGCGTACCATCGTCAAGCAAACCGAAGGCGCACGCCCCCGTACCGTGCTCACCACTGTTCACGGCGCCGTGATCGAAGGCCGCCGCCTTTCGGACGCGATGGCACTCGAAGCACTGAGTTTTCCGCCGCTGTACCGCGCCATGGTCGCTGCAGGTGAAGGCGCCGGCACGCTGCCGCAGGTGCTGGAACGGCTGGCGGCGCTGCTCGATCGGCAGGCCGAATTGAAAGGCCGTGTGCAGGCGGCGCTGGCCTATCCGGCGGCGCTGGCGGCGGTGGCGATGCTGGCGGTGGCGGCGTTGATGATATTCGTGGTGCCGCGCATTGCCGAACAATTTGCCGATATCGGCCAGACGCTGCCGCTGCTCACCCGCATCGTGATGGCGCTCAGTCATGCGCTGGCGGCGGGCTGGTGGGCGATCCTGCTGGTGGGGGCGGGCGGCGCTGTGCTGGCCAGACGCGCCCTGCGTGATGAGGCGCTGCGCCGGCGTTTCGATGCCTGGCTGCTGCGTCTGCCGCTGGCGGGGCGGTTGCTGCGCGATTGGCAGGCCGCCCGGCTGGCGCGCACGCTGGCGATGATGGTGGCGAGCCGGTTGCCGCTGGTCGAAGGCCTCAAGCTGACATTGCCCACCATCGGCAGTCGCGAAATCCGCGCCCGCATTGCCCAGATGGCCGACGATATCAGCGAAGGCGCCAGCCTGACCGCCGCGATGCGCCGTGCCGCCGTGTTGCCGCCGCTGCTGGTGGCCATGGCTGCTGGCGGCGAAAGCGCCGGGCGCCTTGATGTGATGCTGGAAAAGGGCGCCGAAGCGCTCGAACGCGAGTTCGATACGCTCACGCGTTCGGCGCTGGCGCTGCTGGAGCCGGCGATCATTCTGGTGATGGGCGGCGCGGTGGCGATGATCGTGCTGTCAATCCTGCTGCCCATCCTGCAACTCGAAAGCCTGGCCCAACCATGAAACGCCATAATAAGCGCGAGGAACAGGGCTTCACCCTCATCGAGATGATGGTGGTGATCGTCATCATCGGCATACTGACGACAGTGGTGGTGCTCAATGTGCTGCCCGATGTGGACAAGGCCGCCATCACCCGCACCCGCGCCGATATCGCCACGCTGGAAACCGCGTTGACCAGCTACAAGGCCGACACGATGATTTTCCCCACAACCAACCAGGGCCTTGCGGCGCTGAAGGCCGCGCCCACCGACATGGCCCAGCCCGAACGCTATCGCCCCGGCGGCTATGTGCAGCGGCTGCCAAACGATCCGTGGGGCCATCCCTATCAATATGTCAGCCCGGGCCGCAAAGGCGCGTTCGACGTGTGGTCGATGGGGCCGGACGGCCTGACCGGGCCGGGGGGGGAGGCCGATGACATCGGCAACTGGAACCTCTGAGCAGCGCCCGGGCCAGGCCGGCTTCACGCTGGTGGAACTGGTGGTGGTGATGGCCATCATCGGCATCACCAGCGCTGCGCTCGTGCTCACCCTGCCCGGCCCGGACGACCGGGTGCGCAGCGCTACCGTGAAACTGGCAGCGCAGGCCGCTGCAACGCGCGACATGGCGATCCTGACGGGGCAGAGCACGACATTCGCGCCAACGGTGCCGGAGGGGCTGACCCTCAGCAGCGAACCCGCCGGCCCGATCAGTTTCGATGCCACCGGCCTTGCCACCCCGGCGCGGATCGTCGTTTCCAGCGGCGATGCGGCAGCCAGCGTGACCATCGACGCGGCGGGAGGCGTCAATGCGCGCTGAGCGCACATCACAGGGGGGCTTCAGCCTGATCGAGGTGATGGTGGCGCTGGCCATTTTTGGCCTCGCTGCTGTCGCGCTCATTCGTTTGCAGGGCGTCAGCCTGGCCAGCGCCGCCACATTGTCCGATCGCCAATATGCCGCCATCGTCGCCCGCAATCAGACGCTGGAAGCCATGCTGGCCGCCACAGCGCCCACCGCCGACCAAGGCCGCGAACGCGCCGGCAGCCGCGAATGGCCGTGGCGGCGGCAGATCGGCCCCGGCCCTGATCCCGGCACCTTGCTGATCGCGGTGGCCGTCACCGGCGACAATGGCCAGGTGATCGCGGCGGACAGCCTGTTGTGGAGCGCGCGGTGAGAGAGGCCGGCTTCACCCTGATCGAATTGCTGGTTGGCCTGTTCCTGTTTGGCCTGATGGCGGCGGCTGGCACGGCGCTGCTGGCCGGCAGTGTGCAGGCCAGCAGCCAGGCACAGGCGCTGGTGGGCACCAGCGGCGATCTTGCCCGGCTGCGCGCGCTGCTCATTGCCGATGCCGGCCAAGCCGCGCCCCGCCCGTGGCGGGATAACGAAGGCCGCCCGCACCCGGCCTTTTCCAGCAACGATGGCACGCTGTTCACGCTGGTGCGGCGCGGCTGGGCCAATCCCGGCAATGCGGCGCGGGCCTCGCTGCAGCGGGTGGTGTGGGTGATCGACGGCGATGCCCTCGTCCGCCGCTCCGCCGCGATGGTGGACGGAACCGACGCGGCTCAGGCCAGCGTGCTGGCGCGCGGAGTGACGGCGGCGCGGCTGCGGGTGCTCACGGCGCAAGGCTGGCAAGACGGCTGGAGCGGGGAGGCCGGCCAATTGCCGCGCGCCATCGAACTCACGCTGGATGGGCCGCAGATCGGCCACGTTCGCCAGATTGTGCCTGTGGGGCCGGGCGCATGACGGGGCACATGACGGGGCGCACGACAGGGCGCACGACCCCGCCGATTCCTCCGCAAGAACAGGGCGCGGCGCTGATCAACGTGCTGGTGCTGGTGGGCGTGCTGGCGGCGCTGTCCACCAGCCTGTTCGATCGGCTGCGGCTTGCCCGCCATCTCGATGCCACTCGCGCCGGGCTGGAGGCGGCGCGCGGCGCGGCGCTGGCCGGCGAGACGATGATCCTGGCCCGGCTGCCCCCCGCCTCTGAAATGCCGGTGTTGCCGCAGCAGGCGTTTGCGCTGCCCACGCCGGCCGGCCCCGCCACGGTGACGCTCAGCCCCGGCGGCAATTGCTTCAATCTCAACAGTGTCGCCATGGGGCCGCCGGGGCGCACACTCACCCGGCCGCTTGGCACCGAACAACTGGCCGCACTGCTTGGCCTGCTCGATGTGCCGCAAGCCGAAGCCCAGCGTATCGCCGCCGCCACCGCCGATTGGGTGGATGTGGATCAGCAACCGGGGTCGGGCGGCGCCGAAGATCCGGCCTATGCCCGCGCCGCCACGCCGTACCGCACCGCCGGCACATTGCTGGCCGAAACCAGCGAATGGCGCGCGGTGGCCGGCGTTACCCCCGCCATTTTCGCCCGCACCGCACCGCACCTGTGCGCCCTGCCCGAAGCCGAGCTTTCGCGCCCCAATCTCAACAGCCTTGCCGCTGCCGATGCGCCAGTGCTGGCCGCCATCGCCGGTGTGCCGCTGGCAGCCGCGCGTGACATCATTGCCGCCAGGCCGGCTGGCGGCTGGCGCGATGTTGCGGCGTTCTGGGCGCAGCCACTGCTGGCTGGCCGCCAGATCGCCGCCGACGCGCTGCGCCAGCCCGGCACGCGCGACCGTTTCGTGGCGTTCCGCATGACAACGACAATCGATGATGTGACACTGGCGCAAACCGGCCTTGTCGATACCGGCACGGCGCCGGCCAAGCTGCTGCTGCGCCGTTGGGGGGATGAGGCATGATGCTGGTCACGCTCGCGCCCGCGCCGCGCTGGCAGCGGCTGGACGGCGGCCGCGTGCTTGCCGCAGGTGATGGCTGGCCCCAACCCGATCCCGCCACGCCGCTGGTGCTCGCCGTGCCCGGCGAGGCGGCGGCGCTGCACTGGCTCGATCTGCCCGATCTGGCGCCGGCGCAGGCCGCCGCCGCCGCCCGGATGGCATTGGCCGACCGGCTGGGCGAGGCCGATCCCCATATCGCCGTCGCGCCCGGCAGCGGCCTGCGCGTGGTGGCCGTGGTGGCGCGTAAAGCCATGGCTGGCTGGCTCGCCGAAGCGGCACGGGCCGGCTGGAAGCCCGCTGCACTGATCCCCGATCCCTTGCTGCTGCCAGCCCCGGCCGCTGGCTGGGCCGTGGCACAAGAGGGCACGCGCGTGCTCGCCCGCAGCGCCGCAGCGGCCTTTGCCGCCGAGGCCGACCTTGCCGCTGCCATCATCGGCAACGCCAGCACCAGCCCGGCGCGGCTGCAGTTACCTGATCCGCTGCCGATCGATCTGCTTTCTGGCGACTATGCTCCCGTCACCCGTTGGCAGCCCGACAGGCGGCAAGTGCGGCGGCTGGCGCTGCTTGCGGCGAGCATATTGGGGCTGTGGCTGGGCGGTGATATTGCTGCGCTGGTTCAAGCCGGCAGCGCCGTGCGCGCGGCCGATAGCCAAGTGCAGGCACTGGCGCCCGGCGCCGAGGACAGCGCTTCGGCGTTGTCGATGTTGCAGGTGCAGGCGCAAAAGCGCGGCGCGGCGGGCGGGCTGGCAGGGCTGGCCGGGCCGCTGGTGCAGGCGCTGGGCAATCGCCCGGGCGCCGGGCTGGCCAGCCTGGGCTATACGCCCGCCGGCGGGCTGGTGGCCGGGGTGGCAGGCGGCGGCGGTGAAGCACAGGCACTGGCCGATGCGCTTGGGCAGGCGGGGCTGGCGGCCAGCGCAGGCGCCACCCGCGCGACCACCGATGGCAGCGTGAGCGATGTGACGGTGCGCGCGAAATGATGGCGATGTTTTCCCCGTGGTGGGCGCAACGCAGCGGCCGCGAGCGCGTGCTGCTTGGTATCATGCTGGCGTTGCTGGGCGCGCTGCTGGTTTGGCTGCTGCTGGTGCGCCCGATCGCTGCGGCACGCGAGGCAGCGCAGGCGGAGGCCGTGACAGCCGACGCCCGGCTCGCGCAGGCGCAAGCACTTGCCGCGGCGATTCTGGCCCGCCCGGCAATCAGTCCGGCACCGGTGATCGACGTGCTCAACCGCCGTCTCGCCGATGCCGGGCTGCAGCCAGCGCGGCTGGAGGCACAAGGGCCGGGCCAAGCCGTGCTGGAAATTGCCGCCATCAACGGGCGGCTGCTGATCGGCTGGGCCACCGGGCTCGAACAGCGCGACGGGCTGGTGATCGAGCAGCTGGAAGCCAGCCGCAACCCCGACCAATCGGTGCGGGCGCGCCTGCTGGTGCGGAGCGCCGGGTGAGGCGGGGGCTGGCTTTGGGCCTTGGCCTGATTGCCGGGCTGGCGGCGCTGCTGCCGGCGCGGCTGCTGCTGCCGGCGCCGCCTCTGGCGGCCACCGCGGTGCGCGGGAACGTGTGGCACGCAGAATTGACCGGCGCGGCGCTGGGCCGGATGCAGCTGGGTGACACGGCGATGGCGCTGCAGCCGGGCGCCCTGCTCAGGGGCCGGATCCAGTGGGATGTGCTGGGGAGTGCTACGGGGCTGATCTGGCGCGGCTTTACCGCGGGCGGCGTATCGGGGCTGAATGGCCGGGTGAACGGCAGCCCGCTGCCCGGCTTGCCGCTGGCCGGGGTGAACCTGGCCGATGTGATGGCAACGCTGGACGGCGCGGGTCGCTGCGAGGCGGCGGGCGGGCAGGTGACGGCCGAACTGGCGCTGCCGCTGGCCGGTCAGCGCCAATTGGCCGGCGCGCCGCGCTGCGAAGGGGCGGCGCTGCTGCTGCCGTTGGCCAGCGGCGATGGCCGTGTGCGGCTGGAATTGATCAGCAACATCGGCCGCTGGACAGCGCGGCTGGTGATATCCGGCGCGGCGCCGAGCGAAGCCGCCGCGCTGGCCGCTGGCGGATTTCGGGCCGAAGCCGGCGCATTGGTAAAAGAGGAAACCGGGACATGGTGATCGCTGCCTTGCTGGCGCTGCAACTGGCTGCTGCCGGGCCAACGCTTCCGGCGCCTTTTGCCGAGCTGCCGCCGCAAACGCTCGAAGCCGGCACCTGTGCGCTGTTTTTGTGGGACCGGGCGAGCGGCCAGCGCATCGCCATGCTGGGCCGCACGCCGCCGATCCTGCGCGCCATCATCGATGGCCGCTCCACCGATTTGCCGGCAGAGGCGCGCGACGGCGAAAGCGTGATGGGCTTTGCGCCGATCAGCCGATATCGTTCGGCCAGCCGCAGTTTCGAGGTGCGGCTGACCATATTGCCCGCCACCGCCGGCGGCGCCGTGGTGCGCGATGGCAGTCTGACCATCACCGAAAGTGACGGCAGCGCCGTTGTGTTGCCAGTGGCGGGCCTGGCCGGCTGCCCCCAATGACGGCGGCTTTGTAATGGCTGCACGGCGCACCAACACGCGCACGGAATGGGCGCTGGCGATCGGCGGCGGCCTGGCGCTGTCGGCCGGCCTGGTGTGGATATTGCGCGGCGGTGACGAGCCGCCGCCTGCGCCCCCAACGCCGGCGCCAGCCGTCGCCGCGCCGGTGCCGCCGCCTGCCGCTGCAACCACTGCGCCGGTTGATCTGGCGCTGGCCGGCCTGCGTGCCGGGCCGGATGGCGGCATGGCGATCGTGGTCGCCGGCGGGAAGCAATATCTGTTGCGCCCTGGCCGCAGCCTGCCCGGCGGCATCAGGCTGCTGCGCGTCGAGCCGGGCCGCGCCATACTGGCCGGGCCTGCGGGCGAGTTGGTGCTGGCCTTTGGTGATGCCGGGCCGGCCAACGCAGCCGGGCAGGCCGCGCCGCCCGGCGGTGATCCAACCCCGTGGCGGCTGGCGCTGCGCCCGGTGAAGGCCAGTGGCCGGGTCACGGGCTGGCGGCTCGATAGTCTGTCCGGGCTGCCGGCGCTGGCGCGGGCTGGGCTCAGGCCGGGCGATGTGCTGCTTTCGGCCAATGGCACCGATCTGATTTCGGAAGAAAAGATCATGGAATTGCCGCAGGAATTGGCCGCCAACGGCCGCTTGCTGCTGGCCTATCGGCGCGGCGCGGCACGGCGGGAAGCGGTGGTAACGCCCTGACCTGGTCGAGATTGAGCCGCAACTGGATCGCGACTGGGCCGATCGCGCTGTCACGAAACCGCAACCCTGGCGTCACTGAATCGCCATTGATCCGTAATGCCGGTGCAACCTTCCCGTAATCGCGCCGCCACGAATCGCGCCTATTGCCCTGCCCATCGCGGGGGCGCTGTCGGCCACAGTTCACCCCAATCTTGCCAACCACCCGGCCAATAGGGGTCAACCCATGATGCGCTCACAGAATTTCCGCCTTCGCAATCTGCTCATGATCGGTTCGGCGTTGGTCCTGGTGGCCTGCGATGGTGCCAAGAACATTGCGTCGCCCGGCGAAGGCGCCATCGTGGTGCCGCCGCCGGCCCCGGCTCCCGCTCCGGCCCCGACGCCCACCCCCACCCCGACTGGCCCAGCTGCCGATTGCCCCACCGGCACCACCAATGTTGGCGTCATCAACAATCTGCGCAATTGCCAGATTTCCGGCACCGTCACCGGCGGGCTCACCTTGCGTAACATTCGCGGCACGGTGTATTCGTTGTCGGGCCGCGTCAACGTCGGCACCGATCTGGGCGCCGATCCCGGCGCGCCGGTTGCTGGCGCAGTTCAAGGCATCCTCACCATCGAACCGGGTGTGGTCGTGTTCGGCTCGTCTGGTGCCGATGCGCTGGTGATCAACCGTGGTTCGCAGATCTTTGCCGAAGGCAGCGCGACCCGCCCGATCGTCTTCACCAGCCGTTCCAACATGGAAGGCGCTGTGAACGACAGTTCGATCGGCCAGTGGGGCGGCATCGTCGTGCTCGGCCGCGCGCCGATCCACACCTGCGTTGGCGCCGGCGCTGCGCCCGGCACAGTTGCATGCCAATCGGCCATCGAAGGCCTGACCGGCGCATTTTACGGCGGCGGCAGCCCGGCTGACAACTCGGGCCGGCTGGCCTACATTCAGGTGCGCTTCCCCGGCTTTGAAGTCAGCCCCGGCAACGAGCTGAACGGCATCACGTTCGGCGGCGTCGGCAACGGCACCACCGCCAATTTCATCCAGGTCCACAACAGTTCCGATGATGGCATCGAATGGTTTGGTGGCCGCGTGAGCCACAAGAACGTCGTGATCACCGGTGCGGACGATGATTCGCTCGATACCGATCTCGGCTTCAAGGGCCTGATGCAATATGTTCTGGTCGTGCAGCGCACCAACGGCGGCGACCGTGTGATCGAAGCCGAAACCTCGGGCAGTGAAACCCGCACGCCGCGCTCCAACCCGCGCATCGCCAATTTCACCTTCATCGGCAACCGCACGCCCGACAGCGTGCTGCTGCGCGGCGGCACCGATTATGGCCTGGTGAACGGCATCATCCGCAACACCACCGCGACCGGCCTGTGCCTCGATATCGATGGCGCGCAAACGGCGGTGACCGCCGCCGATGCTGCCATCGACGAAGCCGGCGCGCCGGTGTTCCGTTCGGTAATCTTCGGTTGCTCGGGCGCGGCCCGTGACGAAGCCGACGTGCCGCTGGTCAGCATCACGCCGATCATCACCGGCAACAACAACCTACTGCCGCCGGTAATTCTGACGCTGACCGATATCTTCCTGCCGGGCAGCTTTGAAACCAGCGCCGTCGCCACCAATCCGCGCACGGCCTACACCGGTACCGGCACGTTCTTCGATGAAACCACGTTCGTGGGCGCGTTCCGCACCGCCGCTGATACCTGGTACACCGGTTGGACATGCGGCGTTGGCACGGGCGCCGCCGCCTGCACCGCAGCGCCCTCGCCAATCCAGTAAGCGCCGATCCAGTAAGCGCCCTGGCCGGCAGCGCGCTTCTTGCCGCTGCCGGCCGCCGCACTTCGACCGGGGACAAGAAGATGACGAAACTGCTGCCTTTACTGCTTTCGACCTCCATGATGGCGGCGTTTGCCGCCCCAGCCCGGGCGCAATCGGCGACGCCGCCGGCCCCCGCACCTGTACCGGCCGCTGAAGCCGCGCCCGAGGAAGAGCCGGTCGACATTTCGATCCCAGGCGGCGGCGGCAGTGAAATTGTCGTTATCGGCCGGCGCATCCCCAACTCGGTGCGGCTCAGCCGCGAGGTGGTGTCGGTATTGAGCCAAGCCGATATCGCCCGCTCCGGCGAAGGCGATATTGCCGGCGCCCTCAAGCGCGTTACGGGCCTGTCGGTGGTCGGCAACGGCTATGTTTATGTGCGCGGTCTTGGCGAACGCTACTCGCTGGCCCTGCTCAACGGCTTGCCGATCCCGTCGCCCGATCCGCTGCGCCGCGTGGTGCCGCTTGATCTGTTCCCGACCTCGGTGCTGGCATCGTCGGTCGTGCAGAAAAGCTATTCGGTGAACTTTCCCGGCGAATTCGGCGGCGGCGTCATCAACCTGACAACGCGCGCCGTGCCCAAGGAAGCCTTCTTCAATATCGGCGGCAGCATTGGTGCCAACACGGCCACCACCGGCCAGCTTGGCTATGTTTATTCCGGCGGCCGCACGGACTGGACCGGCTATGACGACGGCACCCGTACCCTGCCCAACGGCATCCGCACCAGCCAGGACGGCGGCAAAGCGCTCGCCGTTGGTGCCAACTACACGCTGCGCCAGCTGCAGGATGTCACGGCGACGCTGGCCAACGCCCAGACCAACGTGATCTTCAGCAACGACAACATTCCCGTAAACTGGAGCGGTAACATGTCAGGCGGCAGAGCCTGGGATGTGGGCGATGCGCGCATCGGCTTCGTGTTTGCTGCCGGCCTGTCGAACGAGTTCCAGACCAAGGCCGGCAAGCAGCAATTGTCCGGCGGCGCCGCAGTTGGCCCCGGCGGCGCGCTGCAGCTGAATCCGGATCAGGATTTCGATTTTGCCGCCACGGAATTCCGCAGTGTCGTCAATGGCTTGTTCAGCATTGGCGCGGAATTCGGCGATCACAAGGTCCGCTTTGTCAATGTCTATGTCAACGACACCATCAAGGAAGCCCGCATCCAGTCCGGCACCGATGACATCAACGTTGGCCGTGATCGCCAACTGCAGCGCACGGCCACGGCATTGTTTCGCCGCCAGCTGATCGACACGCAGTTTGTTGGCGAATTCAAATTCGACGATCTGACCGTCGATCTGCGCGGCACCTATGCCAATTCCAAGCGCCTTGCACCCTACGAGCGCTTCAACAATTATGCCTTTTCGGCTGAATTCAACGATTTCGTCAACGATTTGCGCTCGCCGGGCCAATCCAGCCTGGTTGCCTTCAGTCGCCTGAACGAAAACGTGCTCGGCGGCGGTCTGGACCTTGGTTACAAGATCCGCGGCGGCCCGTTCCCGATCAAGCTGACCGCTGGCTATGCCTACAGCAAGGCTGATCGCACCTCGGAGCGTTTTGACTATCGCTACCAGACCAACGCCGCCCTGCCCGGCGCCGTGACGCAGCAACGGTCAGATTTCCTGCTGTCCGATTACAACGTGTACACCTATGGCATCATCCTCAACACCATCTCCACGGTGGCGCCGCGCTATGATGCCGGGCTGACCGTGCATGCCGGTTATGGCCAGATCGAACTGGAACCGACCGACGGCGTGCAAGTGGTGGCCGGCGTGCGTTACGAAACCGGCCGGCAGAATGTGACGCCGGTTGACGTGTTCAATGCCAACCCCGGTTCGGCGTTCAACACCCCAACCGACATCGACGAAGATTACTGGCTGCCGGCGCTGACCGTGACCTGGAATTTCGCCGAAGACATGCAGTTGCGCTTTGCCGCGTCGAAAACCATCGCGCGTCCGCAGTTTCGTGAATTGGCGCCGCAGCCCTATTTCGACACCGAAAGCGATCGTCTCAGCTTTGGCAACCAGTTCCTCGCCAACTCGCAGCTGATCAACGTCGAAGCCCGGTATGAATGGTATTTCGGCCGCGACGAGCGTTTGGCGGTTGGCGGTTTCTTCAAGGACATCGAAAAACCCATCGATGCCATCGCATTCGTGCAGGGCGGCACCTTCCAGACGACGTTTGCCAACGTGCCCAACGCCCGGCTTTATGGTGCCGAAATCGAGGCGCAGAAATATTTCGACCTGTCGAGCTGGGGTGATTTCTTTGCCACCCGCCGCTTTTTCATCTCCGCCAACTACACCTACACCGACAGCAAATTGCGCGTGAAGGCCGGAGACACCACCCGCTTCCCGCTGTCGGGCGCGGTGGTGCCAGCCACCGACATCTTCAAGAACGGCCTGCCGCTCACAGGCCAGTCCGATCATGTCGCCAACCTGTCGTTCGGTTTCCAGGATGATGAAGGCCTTTCGGAACAGACCATCCTGTTCAACTATGCCAGCAACCGCGTCGCGTTCCGCGGCCCGTCGGGCCAGCCCGATCTGGTGGAAAAGCCCGGCATCCGGTTTGATCTGGTGCTGCGCCAGGGCATCAAGCTGCTGGGCACCGATCTGGAAGTGAAGCTGGAAGGCCGCAACCTGACCAACACGCGTTATCAGGAATTCCAGCGCCTGAACGCCAGCCGCATCGATACCAACACCTACGTGTTGGGCCGCACATTTCAGGCCAGTGTTTCGGCCAAGTTCTGAGTTGAGTTGCCCCCGATACAGCCGCCGGAGCCCGGGCTCCGGCGGCTTTTTCGTGTCGGATCACCAATTTCAGATCACTGGGGGATGCCGGCGCGGGCGATCGCGAAACCACGCCGTGATGATGTATTTGGTGCCGGCCCGCACTGGCAGCCCGGCATGCAGCGTGAAGGCGTTGGGCTGGCCATCGGCAGTGCGGTTGCACCACGCCGCCAGCTTGCCGGTTTCGGGCTGGATGGTCTTGTCCAGATGCTGGAAGCGCGTGGCGCCGCCGGCTTTGGGTTCGTTCAGATAGACCATCATGGTCCAGGTGCGCTGGCCGCCGTCTTCGGTGTGCGGGAAATAATCCAGCCCTGACGGTTCGAAATAATCGGTATGCATCTGGAATTGCTGGCCCACCGCATAACGCTGGCCTTGCAGGGCTTCGCCGTGGGCGATATTCAGCCCGGCATAGTCTGCCAGCTGGCGGTAAACGCGGCCGACCAGCGGATCATCGGCCGGCAGATCGGCGGTTTCACTGGTACGGAAATCGCTGCCCGCCCCATAGGCATCGGTGATGGTGGACGGCCGGCGATGGACATCGATCAGGCTGATCAGCCCGGCGCAGTCCGCCGCAGTCCGCCGCAGTCCGCCGCAGTCCGCCGCAGTCCGCCGCAGTCCGCCGCAGTCCGCCGCAGTCCGCCGCAGTCCGCCGC
>NZ_JBDNFM010000160.1:0-2972 GCF_041689835.1 Sandarakinorhabdus sp. | reverse complement strand
GGGCGCCGCGCTTCACTGCCGCCATGGTGGGCGCCAGCCCGGCAGCGCCGACGATGGCGGTAATGACGATTTCGGCATCACGCGCGGCCGCATCAACCAGCGCGCTGGCGCCTGCCCCGCTGTCGATCCCGCTGCCGGCCAGCGCTTCTTTCAACGCCGCACCCTTGGCAGCATCGGCAATGGCGGCAAACCGCGCGCCGCAGGCCTTGGCGGCGCTGGCCAGGGCGGCAACATCGCTGCCAGCCGTGATCGCTTCCACCCGCCAGCGGCCCGGATTGCGCGCGACCAGATCCAACGTCTGGCTGCCCACCGAACCGGTGGCGCCCAAGATGGTCAGGCTGCGGTTCATCCCGCCCATCCCGTCATCGCAAACGCCCCGGCGCCTGCCACGGCGGCCGGCACCAGGCCATCCAGCCGGTCCATCACGCCGCCGTGGCCGGGCAGGATCGAACCACTGTCCTTCACCCCGGCGCGGCGTTTGAGCCAACTTTCATAAAGATCACCCAGGATCGACAGCACGGCCAGCGGCACCGCCAGCACGGCAAGGCGGCCAATCCCTGTCATATTGTCATGGCCCGGCCACAGCATCGCCAGCGCGCCAGCGGCTAGCAACGCACCAGCCAGCCCGCCAACCGCGCCGCTCCAGGTTTTGTTGGGGCTGATGGCAGCCGCCAGTTTCGGGCCGCCGATGGCGCGGCCGGTGAAATAAGCGGCGATATCCGCGCCCCACACCACCACCATCACAAACAGGGTCGCATAAAAACCCCACGAGGTGCCGCGCAGCCAGATCAGCGCAATCGCCGGCAGCCCGCAATACAGCAGCCCCGGCGCCATCGTGCGCCCCAGCCCCTTCTGCAGCCGCGCCGCAAACAAGCCCAGCAGGCCGGCGCCGCCGCCCAGCAGCATCAGCGCTTCGGATGGATTGCCCATCACGGCCACCACCCATACCACCACGCCCAGCGTTGCCAGCCCGAGCCGGCGCAACAGCAACGGCAAGCGGTGCATCGCGGCCCATTCGGTAAACATGATCAGCACGGCTGCCGCAGCCAGCACGGCAAAGGCCGGCCCGCCCAGCCACAGCGCGGCAATCGCCACCGCCACCAGCACCAGGCCGGTGGCCACGCGCTGTCTCAACTGACTGGCAGCCCCGCGTCCTGCAACCGTTGGCTTGGCCACGCTCAACGGCCTCCGAAACGCCGCTCGCGCCGGGCAAAATCATCCAGCGCGCTTGCCAGTGCCGCAGCATCGAAATCCGGCCACGGCGTTTCGGTCACCAGGAATTCGGCATAGGCGGTCTGCCACAGCAGAAAATTGGACAGGCGCAGTTCGCCCGACGTGCGCAGCACTGCATCGGGCGGCGGCAGGCCGCCAGACGCCGTGCCGGTATCCAGCCGGGCTTCAAGCATCTCGGCCGTGATGGTTTCGGGATCAAGCTGGCCCGCGGCGGCCTCAGCCGCCAGCGCGCGCGCCGCCCGCACGATTTCGCCCTGCCCGCCATAGTTCAATGCCATCACCAGCCGCAGCCCGGTGTTGGTCCGCGTCCTTTCGCGGGCGGCCTCAAGCAGGCTGACAAGGTCGGGGTTCAGCGCCCGCCAATCACCGATGAAATCCAGCCGCACGCCGTTCCGGTGCAACGTTTCGATCTCGTGCTTCACATAGTGGCGCAGCAGACCCATCAGGTCGCTCACCTCGTCGACCGGGCGCTTCCAGTTCTCGCTGGAAAAAGCATAAAGCGTGAGCACATCCAGCCCAAGGCCGGGCGCGGCTTCCACCACGCGGCGCACTGCTTCCACGCCTTCACGGTGGCCGGCAATGCGCGGCAGCCTCCGGGCCTGCGCCCACCGGCCGTTGCCGTCCATGATGATGGCCAGATGCCGGCAGCCGCCGGCCCCGCCATCAACGCCAACGGGCCTTGGGGCGGCAGCCGCCGTCACTTGCCCAGAATTTCCTTGTCCTTGGCGGCAACCGCGGCATCGATGTCGGTCATCGATTTGTCGGTGATCTTCTGTACGTCGGCTTCCAGGCGCTTCTGTTCGTCCTGGCTGATCTTGCCCTTCTTTTCGGCAGCCTTCAGCGCCTCCATGCCGTCACGGCGCACGTTGCGGGCGGCGATCTTGGCCTTTTCGGCATAGCTGCCGGCCAGCTTCACCATTTCCTTGCGGCGCTCTTCGGTCATGTCCGGGATCGGCAGACGCAGGGTCTGGCCGTCGGTGATCGGGTTGAGGCCAAGGCCGGCGGAACGGATGGCCTTTTCCACCGGCGTCACGTTAGATTTGTCCCATACCTGCACGCTGAGCATGCGCGATTCCGGCACCGTCACGGTGGCCACCTGGCTGAGCGGCATCGATGCTCCATATACCTCGACGTGCACGGCATCGAGCAGGCTGGTGCTGGCGCGGCCAGTGCGAAGGCTGCCCAGATCGTGCTTGAGCGCATCGATGGCACCGGCAGTGCGGCGTTCCAGATCGGCCTTGAACGGGCCGGTTTCGAATTCAGCCATGGGCGTCTCCTGTCACGGTTGTTGATATGCCTTCACCGTTCAGCACTGCCAGCAGGGCGCCGGGTTCGCGGATGTTGAACACGATGATGGGAATGTCGTTATCGCGGCACATGGATACCGCACTGGCATCCATTACCTTCAGATTGTCGGCCAAAACCTTGGAATAACTTACCGTTTCATATCGACGCGCAGTATCAACATGCTTGGGATCGGCGTCGTACACCCCATCAACGCTGGTGCCCTTGAACAGCGCATCGCAGTTCATTTCGGCAGCCCGCAAGGCGGCGCCGGTGTCGGTGGTGAAAAACGGATTGCCGGTACCAGCGGCAAAAATCACCACCCGGCCCTTTTCCAGATGCCGTTCGGCGCGGCGGCGAATATAGGGCTCGCACACCGAGGCCATGGGAAGGGCGGACTGCACGCGGGTGGCAACCCGGATCTTCTCCAGTGCGGCCTGCATCGCCAGCGCGTT
>NZ_JBDNFM010000159.1:0-9444 GCF_041689835.1 Sandarakinorhabdus sp. | reverse complement strand
TGCGCTGTGCGCGCTTCTGGCAGTTCTCGCGGCGCTTGCCGCGCTGCACTTCACGGGTGCACCGGCGCGCTGGGAGCTGTGGCTGGCAGTCGCGGGCGGGGTAGCGGGCTCTGTCCTGTTGTCAGGCGCGCTGATGGGTCTGGTTTTCGTATCCAGTCGCTCCGGCCACGACGACAGCGTGGGCCGGGGCGACTAGTACAACAGCCGCGCAAGCCTCACTCGGCTGATTCGGCTTCTGCAACAGGCTTGCGCGTACGGCGGCGCGGTTTTTCGGCTGGCGCGGATTGCGAATCGGCCGATTCAGCCGGCACGGGAACCTGCTCAGGCACTGGCTGAGCCACTGCAGCCGGCACCTCGCCAGCATCATGGCGCAACCCAAGACGGCGCGCGGCTCCACGCGACACGGGAGGTGGCAGCGCCTGCAACAGGGATTCGCGTTCGTCGACAACCGGAGCTCCCCCGGCATCCTGATCCTGATCCCGCTCCCGTCCGGCCCGTTCGGGCCGGCGGTCGCGCTGCCAGTCGCGGCGATTGCCGTCGTCTGCCCTATCCGCGCGAGGGCGATCCTCGCGGGGCCGCTCTTCACGGGGACGATCCTCACGGGGACGATCCTCACGGGGACGATCCTCACGAACGCGCTCATCACGGGCACGATCTTCCCGCGGCCTGTCATCTCGGCTGCGGCTGTCACGCGGGCGGTCATCGCGACTGCGTGTATCGCGGGGACGCTCGTCACGGGCACGGTCGTCGCGGGGACGGTCGTCGCGGGCACGGTCATCGCCATCGTCGGCGCGGTCATCGTCGCCCTCGACGCTATCCATCTCGCCGTCCAGGCCATAGTCGTCATAGCCTTCGCGGCCGCGGCGGTTTTCGGGCTGGCGATCACGGTGATCGCCAAGCACACGGAAATAATGTTCGGCGTACTGCAGATAATATTCTGCCGTGACACGATCGCCGGCCTGCTGGGCATCACGCGCCAGGGCGCGATATTTTTCCAGCAACTGGGTGGCGTTGCCGCGCTGGCGGTTGTCCAGCCGGGCACCATAATTGTTGCCACCAGTCATTTGTTGCGGGCGCGGACCCGGATTGCCGCCACCTCGCCGCCGCCGCTGCTGGTTGTTCCTGATCAAGATCGTCGTCCCCGTTGCCTGGCCATATTCAGGCCGCTGTTGGGTGAAATCGTGCCTCTTGGCGCGGTTCGGACGCCGGGGGCCAATTTGACCCATCCGCGACCGGACTTGCTTTTGGCTGGCGTACCGGGCTGGCGTTCCGGCTGATGCTGCGCGAGAAGCAGCCCGCTGCATACCTGCGGCGGCTACTTGAATTCGCCTTAGCGGGCCAAAATCCATCCGCCAAGGAAAAAACGACTTGGACCGCGGGACTGCCCTCAGCGGGCGACTTTTGGCGCCATGCTGGCCATCAATTGAAAACTGGCTTCCGGGTCTTGCCGCTTGAGGCCGAGCAACTGCATTTCAGCCGCGCCTTCACGGCCCACCGGGATTTCGGGCACATTGCCCATGATGCCGGCAATGATCTGCTGGGCGGCTGCATGGATGGAAATGCCGGCATCCACTGGATCATCGCCCGCGCCCTTCTGGCTGCCATCACCCCGCAAGGCATTAGCGCCGATGCCGGTGGCAACAAAGCCGGGGGTGAGCACATGTACCTGCACCCCATATTGAGCAATTTCAGCCCTGAGCGCATCCGACCAGCCGACAAGCGCGTGTTTTGCCGCGCAATAGCCAGTGCGCAACGGAGATCCGACTTTGCCGGCCACCGAGGCGTTGTTGATGATCCGGCCACTGCCCCGCGCCACCATGCCGGGCAGCACCAGCTGCGTCAGCCGCAGCGGCGCAAAGAAATCCACTTCCATCAATCTGCGGTAGACTGAAAAATCGGTGTCCAGCCCGAGACTGCGCTGCGAGATGCCAGCATTGTTGACCAGCCAGTCAATGCCGCCGGTGGCCGCCTGCACGCTCGCCGCGATGGCCGGCAGCGAATCGAGATCGGTAGTGTCAAACGACTCCACGGCGCTGCCGGGGCACTGCGCCGCCACCTCGTCCAGCGCAGCCCGATTGCGACCCGACAGAACCAGCCGCGCGCCCTGCGCAGCCAGCGCCAGCGCCAGCCCCTTGCCAATCCCGGCCGAAGCCCCGGTGATCCAGATCGCCTTGCCTGTGAGGTCGCTCATTGAAAATAACTCCATCCGGCGGCCGGCACACCGATAACCATCGGGTGGGCCCACAACATCAGCAGCCAAAGCGCCAGCCCGCCCAGCACCGGGACCATGCCGGGCCACAGCGCGCTCCACGGCTGGCGGCCACCAAGGATGGCCAGAAACGGGATATGCGACGTGCGCGCCATGTGGCCGGCATAAGCCGGGTTCTGCGCGCGTTTCTTGCCATCTTGCAGCACCGTGCCGAGCAGCGCGAGCACGCCCACGCCGCCAGCGAACACGATGGTGCGCGGATCGGCTGTCATCAGGATGTGCACGCCGGCCCAGATCGCCATGCTCCACATCATCGGGTGGCGGGTGATGCGCTGCATGCCCTTGGGTTCACCCCTCACGCCCGGCATCATCGCCGGATTGGGGGCGCTCACGGAGCCCACCAAGAAAATGCTCGCAATCAGCATCGCCGCCAGTGCTGGCAGATAGGCAACCGCCGGCGTGTCCCACAGCCGTGCCTTGGGAATTTGCCGCCACAACTGCACGGCGCTGCCGAAACTGGCCAGCGCCACCAGCGAATAGGCGACGGCAAAACCCTTTTCGCCCAGCCGCGCCACCAAGGGCGCGCGCAGTGCGTGAGACAGCAATTCATGGCTGACAACAAACGCGCCCACCAGCAGCGCCAGCAGCATCACATCCGACACAAGATCCCTTCCCCCATCGGCGGGACGGCCGCCGCCAATTTTGTTTGCAGGCGCAGCGCCAAATCGCCGATCAGCGCGGATATTGCAGCGGTAAATCGGTTCGGCCAAGTGCTTTGTAGCGGTTAGCAAGCTCGGTCTGCCGGCTGGTCATCGGTTGGGCGGCGCCGTCTATCCACACTGCCACCGGGATGCTCGTCAATTCCAGTGGATCGCCGTCCCACAGCACCAGATCGGCCCGCTTGCCCACTTCCAGCGTGCCGGTATCGGCCAGCCCAAGGATTCGCGCCGGATTGGCGGTGATGGCCGCGAGCGCCTGGCCCCTCGTAAGCCCCTTGCCGCCCGGCACGCTGGCCTGAGCCACTGCATTGCCGGCATAGCCGGGCAGGTTTACCGGCGTGGTACCGCCCACCCCGCCCAAAGGCCCGATGGCGACAATCACACCCGCCGCCTGCAGATGGCCGATGTTGTTGCGGGTGGACGCCAGCGATTCAAAATCGTCGGGCAGATCATACAGGCTGTGGGTGATCACCGGCACACCGGCGCGCGCGATATCGCCGGCCACCAGCCAGGCTTCGCGGGCGCCCAGCAACACCGGGCGAATCGCCGGGTATCGCGCCTTCAGCCTGAGCACTTCGGAAATGTCGCTGGCGCGGTCGGCGTGAATGAACAGCGCCTGGCGGCCATCGAGCACATGGGCCAATGCTTCCATATCCAGCCGTTTTGCCAGCGCGCCCGAATCCTGCCCGCGAGCAAAACCGGCCGGATTAGCCGCAAGGCGCTGGGCTTCGGCCAGCATGTTGGCCAGCTGCGCCCAGGCCGCTGGCCGCGATCCGCCGGCAATCCGCGCGCCGGTTTCACCCATCTCCATATATTGCATCGCACGCGCCCGCACGACGGTGGGGCCGCCCACCCCCAAGCTGATCACCGCGCCCTGCCCGGCAAAGATGCTGCTGCCGCCATCGGGAAGCACCGCCGCACGCGTAACCCCGGCCATGCGGCTGATGGCGATGTGCAATGATCGCGGGTTCACGGCAGTCGACAGATCGAGCGCAGCGGAGAACGCCGATTGGCGGGCGCTGTCGTCATTGGTCTCGCGCACGCCGGTCACTTCGGCAATGCCCAGATCACTGGCCGCAGCGATGATGCCAGGGGTGAGGATGCGGCCCTTGCCGTCGATCACGGCGGCACCGGCCGGCACCGGCACTTGGCTGCCAACGGCGATGATGCGGCCATTGTCGAACACCAACGTGCCGCCCACGATCACTGTCTCGCCGCGCGCGGTCAGGATGGTGGCGCCGATGATGGCGGTAGGGGCAGCGGCCGCCGGCACGGCAGCGCCGGCCAGCAGCATGGCAGCCAGGAGCCGCTTCATTTCACTTCTCCCACGCCGGGCAAGCCCAGTTCGAAATCCGCCGTTGGCCGGCGCTTGGGGTCGCCCCAATCATACATCAGCGCGCCGTCGATCCACACCTGCATCGGCCGCGCATACACGCTGAACGGTTCGGCCGACCACAGCACCACATCGGCCGCCTTGCCCGCTTCCAGACTGCCGGTGCGGTCACCGATACCAAGGCCCTTGGCGGGATTCAGGCTGAGCCAGGTCCAGGCCAGTTCCGGCGCGATCGGCAGCCCCAGCCGGCGGCCGGCAGCCATCGCCTTGGCGGCTTCCTGATTCAGGCGCTGGATGCCGTTTTCATCATCGCTGTGCACGATGGCGCAGGCCCCGGCGGCATTCACCAGCGCGATATTCTCGCGGATGCCGTCGAAACTCTCCATCTTGAAGCCATACCAATCCGCCCACATCGCCGAGCAGATGCCCTCGGCCTTGAGCATATCGGCGATCTTGTAGCTTTCGACTGCATGGTGAAACGCGGTCACCTTGTAGCCGAACTCGCGCGCCATACTGATCACATTGGTCATTTCATCGGCACGGTAGCAGTGGTTCTGCACCAATATCTCGCCATCAAGCACGCCCATAAGTGTATCGAGCGCCAGTTCTCGGCGGGGCGCATCGGTGGGCTTGGCGGTGCCGGCTTCGGCGCGCCTGGTATAATCATCCCAGCGCCGTTTGTAGATCACCGCATCCGACCACAATTGCCGGGCAAAGGCGATGTTGCCCATCCGCGTTGCCGGCAACTGATTGCGGCCGCCATAAACCCGCTTGGGGTTCTCGCCGCAGGCCATCTTCAGGCTGTAGGGCGCGCCCGGAAACTTCATCTCCTGCACGCTGCGGCCATAAACCGGCTTCAGCGTCACGCCGCGCCCGCCAAACAGATTGGCCGAACCGGGCAGCACATGCAGCGCAGTCACCCCGCCAGCCAGCGCGCGCGAAAAGCCGGGATCTTGCGGCCATACGCTGTGTTCGGCCCAGGCTTCCGGGCGGGCAGGGCTGGTGGCCTCGTTGCCGTCGCTGTGTGCCTCAACGCCGGGGCTTGCATAAACGCCGAGGTGGCTGTGAATGTCGATGATGCCCGCAGTCACATATTTGCCGGCGGCTTCTATGATCCTGGCGCCGGCGGGCACGGCAACACTCGCACCAATTTCGGCAACCTTGCCGCCTTCCAGGCGAACCATCGCATTGTCCAGCCGGCCGCCGGCGCCGTCATAGATGGTGGCGCCGCGAATCACTGTTACTTGGCCGGGATAGGGCTTGTACTGGCTGGGCCATGGATCCTTGGGCGGGCGCACCACCTCTGGCGGTGGCGGCGGTGCGCCCTTCGGTTTGTCTTTTGCAAACGCTGATGCAGCCAGCACCAGCCCGGCCACGCCCAACAATACTGCCCGCATTCGCTGCAACTCCCCTGATGGCAGCCAATCTGGGCCAACCGAAGCGCGCTTGCAACGGAGGCTGAAGCGATTATTTCACGCCGTGCATCAAGCGCTTGAGCAACGGCGAGATCAGCAGCAACACGCCGCCGATCGCCGCCGAGGCATAGCCGATGGTTTCGAACACGCCGGCATAGGTATCAAGGCTGACCTTGAGGTTGGTCACCTGCCCGCCCACCGTTTCCACGCTGGCCACCTGCGCCACCAGCCCGCCAACATATTGCGCGCACGCAATCGAGACGAACCACAGCCCCATCATCAGCCCCACGATGCGGGCGATCGACAGCTTGGTGACCATCGACAGTCCCACCGGCGAGATCATCAATTCGGCCATCGAATGGATGAAATACAGCCCGGCCAGCCACCAGATGCCCACCTTGAAATCGTCGCCGGCAAACTGTGTGCCCCACACCAGGAACAGGAAACCGCCGCCAACGCCGGTCAATGCCATGCCGAATTTCACCGGAATGCCCGGTTCCAGCCCGCGCCGGCCCAGCGCCTGCCACATCAGGCTGAACAGCGGCGCCAGCATGACAATGAAGATGGCGTTGAAAAACTGCGTCTGCCCCGGCGAGATTTCAAACAAGCCAAAAATCGACAGATCGGTGTTGCGCGCTGCAAACAGCGTCAGACTGGAACCGGCCTGTTCGAACAACGTCCAGAACACCACGTTGAAAACGATCAGCACGATCGCCGCCAGCATCATCTGCCATTCCTGACGCGTCCCGGCCATGAACGACCAGATCGGAATGAACACCACACAGGCGAGGAAAGTGGCAAACAGCACCTTGCCCAGGATCGGCAGGCCGGCGAGGTAGCCGATAAAGCCTTCACCCGCTACCGGCGGCGGCGCTGCCATCAGGTTGGTGAACAGGAACCACACCAGCGGCACACAGGCAACCGCGCCCAGGTAGATCGGAATGTCGCGTTTGGGCGCACCGGGCGGCGGTTCGCCATAGCCAGCCAGTTTCGGCCCGGCGAACTGGATCAAAAACCAGCTTAGCGCCATGCCCACGGCGGCCAGCAAAAAGCCCGCCCACCAGCCATAGGCGTCGGCGAGAAACGGGCAGGCGAGCTGGCTGCCCAGCGATCCGAGGTTGATCCCCATGTAAAAGATGGTGAAACCGGCATCGCGGCGATTGTCACCCTTGGCATAAAGGCTGCCGACCATGGTGGAGATGTTGGGCTTGAAAAAACCATTGCCGATGGTGACGGCAGACAGACCGATCAGCATGATGGTGATGAAAAGCGCATCGCGCTCGCCGCCGGCTTCAAAGCCGCCCTTGGCGATGCGGCGCGCTTCGCTGCCATCGCCCGCCAGCAGCGAAACGCTGCCATCCTCGTTGCCCTTGATGATCAGCGCCTGGCCGTCCAGCGTCAGCTTCTGCACGCTGTCGTTGCCAGTCTTTTCAACCGCCACGGCATATTGCTGGCCGTCGAACTTGGCCCACGGCTTGGCCGCCTCGCCGCCGAAACACAGGGTGAAATAGCCCGCCGCCATCAGGATGGCGCCGAACTTCACCGCCTTTTTCGATCCCAGGTAATTGTCCGCCAACAGGCCGCCGACCAGCGGGGTGAGATAGACCAGCGCGGTGAAGCCGCCATACAGGCTGGTCGTTGTGCTGTCCGAGAACAGGAAATGATTGGCGAGATACAGGGTGAGCAGCGCCCGCATGCCATAATAGCCAAAGCGTTCCATCGCCTCGGTGGTGAACAACCGCGCCAACTGCGCCGGGTGGCCAAACCATTGCGGGCGGGTATCCACCACGCCGCCGGCCTCGTCGTTGCTCAAAATGCCTCTCCCCTCACGCGCTCGCTGCCCGGCGCGCCATTTCTTTGAGCTGGTGTAGCGGGCGGCAGCGCTTCCGCCAAGCCGACTTGACCTGACTGCAATCACGGCGTCTCTTCGCCCCATGATCCGTCATTTTCTCACCGCCCTCCTCGCTTTGCTGCCGCTGCCGGCCAGCGCCCGGCCTGTGCTGATCACGCCTGACCGAGTGTGGGACGGCGAGGCGATGCACAGCGGCTGGCAGGTGCTGGTGGACGGCGGGCGCATCGTGGCGGTGGGGCCGAATCTCACCGCGCCGGCGAGCGCACAGCGCCTTGCCCTGTCCGGCCAGACCTTGCTGCCCGGCTTCATCGAAGGCCACAGCCATCTGCTGTTGCACCCCTACAATGAAACCCCGTGGGACGACCAGGTGCTCAAGGAAAGCGAAGCCTACCGGGTCGCCCGCGCTGTGGTGCATGCCGAGGCGACGCTGATGGCTGGCTTCACCACGGTGCGCGATCTCGGCAGCGAGGGCGCTGGAAATGCCGATGTTGGCCTGAAACGCGCCATCGATGATGGTGTGGTGCCCGGGCCGCGCATGATTGTTGCCACCCGCGCCATCGTCGCGCCAGGTAGCTATGGCCCCAAGGGCTTTGCCGCCGATGTACCGCAGGGCGCCGAAGAGGCCGATGGCCCACGTCTGGTCGAGGCCGTGCGCCGCCAGATCGGCGCCGGGGCCGACGTCGTTAAGCTGTATGGCGATTATCGCTGGCGGCCCGGCGAGGGCAGCCGGCCCACGTTCTCACAGGCCGAAATTGCCGCCGCGGTTGCCGCCGCCCATGATGCCGGCCGCCAGGTTGCCGTGCACGCCATCACCCCGCAGGCCATGCGCCGCGCTTCGGAAGCCGGGGTGGACGTGATCGAGCATGGCAGCGAAGGCGATGCTGCCACCTTTGCCCTGATGGCGAAAAACAAGACGGCGCTGTGCCCGACGCTGGCCGCCGGCGACGCCATCGCCGGCTATCGCGGCTGGACCGGCGCTGAACCCGCGCCGGCCGCTGTGCTGCAAGACCGCGCTACCTTTGCACTGGCGCTGAAAGCCGGGGTGCCAATGTGCATGGGCGGCGATGTCGGCGTGTTTGCCCACGGAACGAATGCCCGCGAGATGCTGTTGATGGCCAAGGCCGGCATGAGCAATACCGCTGTTCTCATCGCCGCCACTGCCGGCAACGCCCGCTATTTTGGCCTCACCGATCGCGGCCGCATCGCGCCCGGCCTGCTCGCCGATCTGGTCGCGGTGCCGGGTGATCCAGCCGCCGATCTCGCCGCCGTGACGCGCGTGACGTTCGTGATGAAGGGCGGCGTGGTGGTTAAAACGGCGCCCTGACGCCGCATTGGCAATCCCAAGCGAGCCGGATACACCGCCGGGCATGGACAGTTTCAACGATTCCACCACCCCGGCCCGC
Organism: Sandarakinorhabdus sp.; assembly: GCF_041689835.1. GTDB lineage: Bacteria > Pseudomonadota > Alphaproteobacteria > Sphingomonadales > Sphingomonadaceae > Sandarakinorhabdus. Next base: position 513 of record NZ_JBDNFM010000159.1, on the reverse strand, counting down.
CTCCTGGCCACCCGCCGCTCCGGCAAGGCGCGCGACATGCTCAGCCCCGGCCCCGATGCAGCGCAGCTGGCGGCCATCCTGCAAACCGCGGCCCGAGTGCCCGACCATGGCAAATTATTCCCGTGGCGCTTTGTGGTGGTGGAAAACCGCAGCGCTTTTGCCGATTCGCTGCTCGAAATCTATCTGGCCGGCAAGCCCGATGCCGGCCGCCTGGAACAAGCGGCCGTGACACAGTTTGCCGTGCAGTCGCCGTGCTTGGTTGCGGTGCTGTCCAGCCCCAGGCCCAGCCACATCCCGACATGGGAACAGGAACTTTCGGCGGGCGCGCTGTGCCAGAATCTGTGTCTTGCCGTCCACGCGCACGGCTTTGTCGCCAACTGGCTGACCGGCTGGGCGTGTTACGACGAAAATGTGCTGGTGCTTCTCGGCGGCGCGGCACCCGAACGCATCGCCGGCTTCTTCTTCATCGGCACGCAAGGCAAACCACTGGAAGAACGGCCGCGCCCTGATCTG
>NZ_JBDNFM010000158.1:0-6652 GCF_041689835.1 Sandarakinorhabdus sp. | reverse complement strand
TCGGCGGCGTGCCGGTGCCGCCGGCCGGGCGTATCGAAGGTGCGCTGGCCCGCAGCACAGCTAATCGCCAGAAAATGGCCATCGTGAAGGACGGCCGCGGCAAGCGCGCCGTGACGCATTTCCGCACGATTGCAGCCTATGATGGCGCAGCGCGGGTGGAATGCCGGCTCGAAACCGGGCGCACCCATCAGATTCGCGTTCACATGGCGTCCATTGGCCACGCGTTACTGGGAGATGCCGTTTACGGGCGCACCCCCGGAAAACTGGCACCGATGCTGAAGGATCTGGCCTTCGAACGCCAGGCCCTGCACGCCGCCACGCTGGGCTTCGTGCATCCCGTGACCCAAGAAAAGCTTTCTTTCGAAAGCCCCCTGCCAGCCGATATGGTGGCGTTGATGGACGCCCTGGAAAACCGCTGATTCTGGAACCGGATTGGAGTGAAACGATGAGCACGAACCTGCCCGCCGCAAAACCGGCAAGCATCCCGGCGCTGGGATCGGAAGCCGGCCTCAACCGTTATCTGGCGGAAATCCGGCGGTTTCCGCTGCTGGCGCCGGAGCAGGAATATATGCTGGCCAAGCGCTGGGCCGAGCACCAGGATCCGGCCGCCGCTACCAAGCTGGTGACCAGCCACCTGCGCCTGGTGGCACGCATCGCCATGGGCTACCGCGGCTATGGTCTGCCGGTGAACGAACTGATTGCGGAAGGCAACATCGGCCTGATGCAGGGCGTGCGAAAATTCGATGCCGAAAAGGGCTTTCGCCTTGCCACCTATGCGATGTGGTGGATCAAGGCCGCGATTCAGGAATATATCCTGCGCAGCTGGAGCCTGGTGAAGATCGGCACCACCGCAGCCCAGAAAAAGCTGTTTTTCAACTTGCGCCGCATGAAGGGCAAGATCGGCGCGGTCGAAGACGGCGATCTGCGCCCCGAAGCGGTAACGCATATCGCGACCACACTGGGCGTTGCCGAAAACGAAGTCGTTTCGATGAACCGTCGCATGGGGCACGGCGGCGATGCCAGCCTGAACAGCCCGCTGCGGGAGGAAGGCGAAGGCGAGTGGCAGGATTGGCTGGCCGATGATGGCCCGTTGGCCGACGAATTGCTGGCCGACAGCGAGGAACGCGATCAGCGCCACACGCTGCTGGTGCAGGCGATGGCCACCCTCAACGATCGGGAACGCGACATCCTGAGCCAGCGCCGCCTGAGCGACGAACCGGAAACGCTGGAGCAATTGTCCCAGCGCTATGCCATCAGCCGCGAGCGCGTGCGCCAGATCGAAGTGCGCGCCTTTGAAAAACTGGCCAAGGCGATGCAGGAAGCCGCCACCGAGCAGCGCCTGCTCCCCGAGCAGGTTTAAGCCCAAGGTTTCCCGGTTCTGCGCATTGACGGCGCGCCCCGGTTTCCCGCAGATGGCGGCATGATCGGCCGCGTTATCGGATTTATTGTTGGCTGGTTCTTCCGGCTGCTCGCCGCTGTCATCGTGCTCAGCATCATCTGGGTTGCGGCCTACCGGTTCCTACCGCCGCCGATCACGTTTCTGGCGGCGCGCGATTCCATCGCCGGCAAGCGGGTCCAGCAAAGCTGGGTGCCCCTCACCGCCATGTCACGATCGTTGCCGCGCGCCGTGATCGGAGCGGAGGATGCCAATTTCTGCACCCACCACGGCATTGATTTCGAAGCGGTGAAGGCCGCCGCCCAGGCCAATTTTCAGGGCCGCAAGTTGCGCGGCGGTTCCACGATCAGCCAGCAAACCGCCAAGAACGCCTTTCTGTGGCCGGGGCGATCTTATGTGCGAAAGGGCCTCGAAGTCTGGTTCACCGGCCTCATCGAGCTGCTGTGGGGCAAGCCGCGCATCATGGAAATCTATCTCAACATCATTGAAATGGGCCCCGGCATCTATGGCATGCCGGCAGCGTCGCAGCATTATTTCGGCACCACCGTCGATCGCCTGTCGCCCAAACAAGCCGCACGGCTCACCGCGATCCTGCCGCAGCCAATCAAGCGCAGCGTTGCCAAGCCATCGAAATCCGTCCGCCGCTACGCCCGCCGCATCGAACGGCGGGTGAAGGTGGTGCGCGACGGGGGGATTGACGCCTGCCTGTGGAATTGACGGACGGGCAATTCACCAAAACCGCGTCACCCCGGCGTTCGCCGGGGTGACGCGTGTAACGTGACGGTCGTCCGCCTCAATCCGGCACCACCAGATATTTCTGCCCGGTCGCGCGGCGATACCAGCCGGCAACAGCGCCCGGTTCCAGCATCCCGGCCAGGCTCACCTTGTGGCTGTAATGGCTGGCGAAGGTGGTGGTCAGTTCGTCGGCAACCCGTTGTTTCAGCCGGGCATAAGCGCCGGGGCCGAACGTGCGCATGCGCGGGAACAGCAGCCAGCCGCCCACCGCCCAGGCCATGCCGAAACCGCGCCCAAAGCTGGTCGGCGCCATATCGAGCCCGCCATAGATGTAAACCTGCTTCAGCACTTCCGAACCATAGCGGCTGTAGCCGCCAGGACGCGTGTTGATGGCCGCTTCCATCGCGGTAAGGATCTGCCCGGCCAGTTGCCCGCCGCCGATCGCATCAAAGGCCAGGGTTGCGCCGGTTTCGGTGCAGGCGGCGACCAACAGTGCCATGAAATCCGGCGCAGTCGAATCGATCACATGCACGGCTCCAAGGCCCTTCAGCAGCGCTGCCTGCTGCGCCGAACGCACGATGTTCACCAGCGGCACGCCATCGGCAGCGCAAATTTTCACCAGCATCTGGCCCAGGTTCGATGCGGCGGCGGTATGGATGATGGCGCTATGGCCTTCGGCGCGCATGGTTTCAACAAAACCCAGCGCGGTCAGCGGGTTGACGAAGCACGATGCGCCCTGTTCAGCCGTCGCCCCTTCGGGCAGCAGCAGGGCTTCCTCGGCCTTCACCACCCGGTAATCGGCATAGGTCGCGCCGCCGATGATGGCCACCTTGCGCCCCAGCAGATGCTCAGCGCCCGCGCCCGCGGCAACCACGGTGCCAGCGCCTTCGTTGCCGCACGGCAGCGCCTGGTCGGCGCGCGCCGCCATCGCCCGCATCAGGGCCGGCGGCACGGCAGCACGGATTGCGCCCGGCTCCCCGCGCGCCGTCGTCATGTCGGCCGCGCCGGTGAGCAAGCCAATGTCCGACGGGTTGATCGGCGCCGCTTCGATGCGGATCTTGATCTCGCCGGCCCCGGCTTCCGGCTCCGGCACCTCGGCCACCGCCAGAATAAGCTCACCAGCGGCGGTGATGGTCGATTGAATCTGGCGCATGGGTTTGGTCCTTTGGTTGAAATCAGAAATCCGGCAGCTTGAAACCCGGCGGTAGTTGCATGCCGGCGGTGAGCTTGCCCATTTCGGTGCTGCCGGCTTGATCGGCCTTGGTCTTGGCGTCGTTGAACGCGGCGACGATCAGGTCTTCCAGCATCTCGCGGCTGTCCGGCGTCAGCAGTGAAGGATCGATGGACAGGCCGCGCACGGCGCCGCGAGCGGTGGCGCGCACCTTCACGAGGCCGCCGCCCGACGCACCTTCCACCTCGATCTGATCAAGTTGGGATTGGGCGCGGGCCATCTGTTCCTGCACGTTGCGCGCGGCGTTCATCAATTCTTCAATGCTGGGCATGGCTGTTCTCAGGCGCTTTGTTTGAGGGGGGAGAGTTCGGCTTCGGGAAAGGCAATAAGCAAAGCGGCAACGGTGGGATCGGCGCGCATCGCGGCTTCCAGCGCCGCCAGCGCCGCCAGCTCGGCTTCGCGCAGGGTCGGCTCGCCGCCGCCCGCTTGCCAGTCGATCTGCCATTTCTGCCCGGTCCACTCCTCCAGGCTGCGCGCAATGGCAACCGGCACATCCTTGGGCAAGCCGCTGGCGGCCAGCACCAGGCGCGGCGGTGCAAAACTGATCAGCCGCACATCGTCGGTGAGAAAATGCGCCAGCCGCGCTTCGCTCTGGCGGCGGAACAGCGCCACCATCGCTTCGAAACTGACGGGCATCTCGCCGGTGGGCGGTGCGCTTACCGGCGGCGCGGCGGGCAGGGCGGGGGGGGGCTGGGCAGGGGATTTCAGGGCGGCGGCAGGGGCGGGTGACGGGGAAGAGGCGGGCGCTGACGGGGCAGCCTGGCCCGCGCCCTGTTCCTGCAACTGCTTCACCAGCGCGCCCGGATCGGGCAGATCGGCGGCGTGGCACAGCCGCAGCAGCGCCATTTCAGCGGCTTGCAACGGCACCGGCGCCGCCTGCACTTCCTCCAGCCCCTTGAGCAGCATCTGCCACAGCATCGACAGCCGCGGGAAACTGAGCGCCTGCGCCCACGCATCAAGCGCCGCCTGTTCTTCGGCTGACAAGATCGGATCGCGGCGCGGGGCCAGGCGCTGGCGGGTGATGCCGTGGACAAGGCCCAGCAGTTCGCGCATCAGCTGCGCCGGGTCTTGCCCCAGATCATATTGCCGGGCCACGGCTGCCATCAACTGCGGCACATCGCCGGCCAGCACTTGCCCGAACAACGCCCGCACCGCGCCGCGATCGGCCAGGCCCAGCATGTCGCGCACCGCATCGGCGGTGATCGCTTCGGCACTATGGGCAATCGCCTGATCGAGGATGGACAGCCCGTCGCGCACACTGCCTTCCGCAGCGCGCGCCACCAGCGCCAGCGCGTCGGCTTCGAACGTGACGTTTTCGGCCTGGAGGATGCGGGCGAAATGTTCGGCCAACGTTTCGGCCGACACGCGCTTGAGATCAAAGCGCTGGCAGCGCGACAGGATGGTGGCCGGCACCTTGTTCACCTCGGTGGTGGCCATGATGAATTTCACGCCCGGCGGCGGTTCTTCCAGCGTTTTCAACAGCGCGTTGAACGCCGCCTTCGACAGCATGTGGACTTCATCGATGATGTGGATCTTGTAGCGGGCGGACACGGCAGCATAACGCACGCCTTCAATGATCTCGCGCACATCATCAACGCCGGTGTTGGATGCGGCGTCCATCTCCACCACGTCGATGTGGCGGCCTGCGGCGATGGCAACGCACGGCTCGCACACGCCGCACGGACTGATCGTCGGCCCGCCGTGGCCGTCCGTGCCGATGCAGTTCAGTGCCTTGGCAATGATGCGCGCCGTTGATGTTTTGCCCACCCCGCGCACCCCGGTCAGCAGCCACGCCTGCGCCAGCCGCCCGCGCGCGATGGCATTCCCCAGCGTTTGCACCATCGCCTGCTGGCCGAGCAGCGTATCGAAGGTGGCCGGGCGGTATTTGCGGGCCAGCACGCGGTAAGCCTGCGCCGGGATGGACGCTGGAAGTTCAAGCCCCGGAAAGGCGATATCGGATTCGTCTGACATGCGCTGCCGTTGTAGCCGCTGGAAAGACAAGGCGGAAGGACAGAAGCGCCAAGGCTGTGCCCGCCCGCGCGTTCATGCCCACATAGCCGGGGGGAACTGTGCGGCGCACGGCTGTCGGTGCGTAAATGGTGGGAGCCGGGAACGACCCAAGTCGGAATCGTTGCGGCTGCTTCCTTCCGGATCTGACCGGGTTGGCGAGCGACCTGTCCGCCCAGCTCCCTTCACTCATATGGCAACGGCGGGAGCGGAGCGCAAGTCCCTGTTCAGCGCAAGCTGCTGCAGATGAGCGCCTCAGTTGCGCGCGTTCAAAAAGGAAGCAGCCGCAATAATTCCGGCCTGGGTTGCTCCCGGCCCTCACCCGGAATTTTTGAGCCAAGTCTTGTGAATTTCTGGCCAGCAGGGCAATTTGCCAGCAAGGTCGTAGATCAGCTGATTATGGATGTGGTTCGATGGTGCTCGCTATGACGGTCATGATGCTCGCCGCGCTGGTCGCCTTCCAGAAGCCTGTTGCTGTTGACGTGGAAATTCACCGCAAGGCAGTCATTTCGGAACAGCAGTCTTTCGATCCGGATTTGGTAGAAAAATCTCTTGCTCGTAATCTTGCCAATGTTGGCATCGATGTCGTCACATCACCTCATTTGCCGCGACTTAAAGTTTATATCATGATTGTAAAAGTGAATAAATCATTTCCCGCAACGCAAACTGCAACAATCGCTGCTTACACGGAAATGCTTGAACCCACTGGCAATGGCAGGCCGTCGCCACTCAGCGTGCAAGCTGCCAGTTGCTCGGCGTCTGCCGGATCTGGTGTAAACAGTACAGAACAACAGGTTATTCAACTTGCACTAGCCAGATGCATCGATAAATTGGCTGGGCAGATCAGCAGCAACGTTGTCCGTTTCCGCAAGACGAAATTCGTCGGCTAAAACTGATCGTTGCAAGCCGGATTTACTATTCGGAAATCCCGAAATCATAGACGCGCATGGCGGACGCGCCATTGCCGTTCAGCTTCACGCCCTGCAGCGTCTGGATGAATCCATACTCTCCAACTTGCAGGGGGCGGCTTGGCGTAACTTTGAAGACCCCGGGTCTCACCTGCTCGGTTTCAAAATCGATACGATCCTCATTCATGACTCCCTGTTTTGCACCGAGGATGCTTTGACTGCCTACTCGTGCCTCCCGCCGGCCGCTTTGTGCCTCCCGTTTACCGCTTTTGTCGCGAAAGCGCACCAAGCTCAATTCCACAAGGGAAGTCGTCACCGATCCGTTGTTCGTTTGCCAAACACTGGATGATCCTACAGCTGCGGCGCGGGGGACAG
>NZ_JBDNFM010000157.1:0-2375 GCF_041689835.1 Sandarakinorhabdus sp. | reverse complement strand
GGCTCGATGCCGTTCCAGAATCGACCGAGATGGCCGCCTTTTCCGCGCCGCCAGTGGCCAAGCCGCTGCCGCTGACCGAACTCGCCGATCCGGCGATGGGCCGCGGCGGGGTGGTGGCACCGCTCACGCTCATCATATCCCCGACCAATCGGGGATTTGCCGGCGGCAACAATGTGGGCCTGCGCTACCTGCTGGGCGACGGCCAGCTCAAGCATTTCTGGTTGCTCAACAACGATACGGTGGTGGCGCCCGATGCCGCGGTCAGCCTGTTGTCGCGCATGATGGCAACGCCGCGCGTGGGCATGTGCGGCACGGTGGTGCGGCACTACTGGGCACCGGATCGTATCCAGGCGCTGAACGGTTCATCTTACAATATTTTCACCGGCAACGGCCGCTCGCTGGGCGGGGAACAACTGGCAACCATCAGGTACAGCCCGCAGGACGTGGCCGACGCCACCGATTTCGTGCTGGGCGCAAGCCTCGCCGTCAGCCGTGGTTTCCTGAACAATGTCGGCCTGATGCAAGAGGATTATTTCCTTTATTTCGAAGAGATCGATTGGGCGGTTCGCAACCGACGGCTCGGAACGCGCGCCTATGAAACCGCCTTTGCCCACGGCGCAACCGTGTTTCACAAGGCTGGCAGATCGATCGGATCGGGCAGCGCCCGCGCCAAACGCAGCGCATTTGCCGATTATTGGCTGGCCCGGTCGCGGCTGAAATTCACCTGGCGGCATTATCTGTGGCTGTGGCCGCTGCACTGGCTGATCGCCTGGGGCCAGGTATTGCGGCGGCTGACGCGGCGGCAGGGCGGCAATGCCAGCGCCATCATCCGCGCCGCACTGGGCCGGCCCTATTGACCTGCGATCACGCGCCATTGACCATTTCGGCGCAGGGCGGCAAGAGGAACAATGCTTTGGATGAGCCGCTGGCGGTCTGTCCGAAATCAAATAGCCGGAAATCAAGATGCCCGGAATGAAAATGCCCGGAATGAAAATGGTGGGAGTGACGTGATGAAGACAACGCATGTTCCGATGCTGCTGGCCGCCGTGGCCGCCGTGGCGCTCGCCGGCTGCAGTAACGACGCCAAGGCCCCGGAAGGCCAAGTGGTGGCAACTGTTGATGGCAAAGACGTCACTATCCACGAAGTCAACGCCGAAATCACTGGCATGGGCGCGCAAGCCCAGACGGCGCCGCGCAAGCTGGTGGAAGCCGTAGCGCTGTCGCGGGTGGTCGAACGCAAGATGCTATCAGCAGAGGCCCGCACCAAAAAGCTGGATCAGTCGCCGCAGTTTGTGTTGGCCAAGGCCCGCAACGATGAAAATCTGCTGGTGCAGGCGCTGCAGGCCGAAGTGGCCGGCAAGGTGCTTCAGACCCCGCGTGAAGGCGCGCAAAAATTCATCAGCGACAATCCGATCATGTTTGCCGAACGCCGCATCATGACGCTGGACCAGATCCAGTTCCTGCGCACCCCCAAGTTCACCGGCCTGCCGCTGAAGGACGCCAAAACCATGCAGCAGGTGGAGCAGTTGCTGCTGGAATCAAATATCGAATATCGCCGGGCGCCGCAGCAAATCGACACGTTGGTGCTCGATCCGCGCCTGAGCCAGGAATTCCTCAAGCTGTCCAAAGGCCCGAACGGCGAGCCGTTCATGTACACCGACCAGCCGCAGGGCGCGCCTGCCCCCGTCGTTTACGTGAACGTGGTTGCCGAGATGAAGCCCGAGCCGTTCCTCGGCGAAAAGGCCATCAGCTACGCCCAGCAGGTGATCCAGCGCCAAGAAGTCGGCAAGCGCCTGCAAGCGGAATTGACCCACCTGCGCGAAGCCAACAAAGGCAAGATCACCTATGCCAAGGGCTATGACGCCCCGGACAAGGTAGCGGCATCGCTTGAAAAGGCTGGTGCTGCTGCGCCAGCGGCCAACCCCGGTGCACCGGCCGCGCCAGCCGCACCGGCTGTCAAATAAGCTTCAAGCGGGCGGATCCCCATCCCGCCCGAAGAGGAGTGAAAACCATATGCGGCGCGGGATCATATTGGCCGGCGGATCGGGAACGCGCCTGTATCCGTTGACCAAACCGGTATCGAAGCAGCTGATGCCGGTTTATGATAAACCGATGATCTATTACCCGTTGTCGGTACTGCTGCTGGCCGGCGTGCGGGAAATCCTGATCATCACCACGCCGGCAGACGCGCCCGCGTTCGAAGGCCTGCTGGGCGACGGCAGCCAGTGGGGCATCAGCATCCATTACGCACAGCAGCCGCGCCCGGAAGGGCTGGCGCAAGCCTATCATATCGGGGCTGATTTCGTCGGCGACAAACCCAGCGTGCTGATTTTGGGCGACAACATCTACCACGGGCACGGCCTGCCCGAACTGCT
>NZ_JBDNFM010000156.1:0-3482 GCF_041689835.1 Sandarakinorhabdus sp. | reverse complement strand
GGCCCGCTGGCCAGCGCCGCCAGCCACCAGGCAAAGATCACCACCGCACCAAAGGCCAGCGCGTGGCCAGTAACCCGGTGCAAGATCGAGACTGCCATGTGCCCTCGCCATTTCCAGATGGTGAGGTGCGGAGACATTGGTCGCCCGCCCATTGACTTGGGAGCCGGCGCTATGGGTCGAGTAACCATTCATCCCCTTTCACTGCTCTGCCACGCGGCACGCCAGCAGACGGTGCGTTGTGCCGGCCTACATACCGCGCTGGCGCTGCGGTGCAACAGGCGCGACATGATAGCTGATCATCCAGCGCATTGAATCAGCACGGTACGCGCCAACCCGGCATAGCGGTGCACCAACGCGTCACGATAACGCGTGTCGGCCATCATCGCCAGAAAATGCTGCCTACTGGGATAGCGGACGATAAGCAGCTTGTCCCAATCGCTGGCCTCGGTACCGGGTTGGCCAATGAAGACCTGCTCGCAGGCGCCATCATAAAGCACCTGCGCCTGCGAAATTGCGCCCACGGCGACGGTAAAGGCGTGTTGATACCGGCTGTAGGCATCCTTGCCGGAGCAGGGCGCCATGGCCAATTCCGCCGGATAATTCGCAGTCTCGTGGAATTTCAGCAGGTTCATCATCACCACCGGGCCGTCGCTGCCATGATCGCGCAAGCTGCGCACCTGATCGCGGGTGGGATCGATGCCGGCATCGACATTGGCATGAATGGGAATGGTCATAGTTTGGGGACTCGCAGTGGAGGAACGTTCGAGATAGCATCGCGCAAACGACCGCGAACACGCGGCGCTCATTTTGGGGAGGATTTGATACCATGGCGACGATTGCACCCGTGACCGGTCTTGATGGCGACGTGCCGATCAGCGCCATCGATGTGTCGGACGCGACGTTTTATGCCAACGACAGCTGGCGGCCGGTGTTTGCCCGCCTGCGTGCCGAAGCGCCGGTGCATCACCAGGCCAACAGCCCCTTTGGCCCGTTCTGGTCGGTGAGCAGCCATGCCGACATCATGGCAGTCGAAGCCCGGCCCGACATCTTCTCGTCCAGCCATGAATTTGGCGGCATCACCGTGGTCGACCTGTTTGGCGAATATAATTTGCCGCAGTTCATCGCCATGGATCGGCCGCGCCACAGCGATCAGCGCCGCGTGGTGGCGCCCGCCTTCGGGCCATCGGAAATCGCCCGCATGGCCATCGAGGTGCGCAGCCGCACCCGCGAATTGGTGGACGCTTTGCCGATCGGCGAGACATTCGACTGGGTGGACCGCGTTTCCATCGAATTGACCACCGGGATGCTGGCCATCCTGTTCGGTTATCCGTGGGAAAAGCGGCGCGATCTCACTTTGTGGTCCGATTGGGGCGGCGATATCGAAGCGGCGCTGAATCCGGCGACCAAGGATATCCGCCAGCAGCACCTGATCGACATGACCCACGCGCTTGATGCGTTGATGGCCGAGCGCAAGGCCAAACCGCCGAGCGGCGACCTGATCAGCGCGATGGCTCACAGCGACGCCATGGGCGACATGCCCTTCCAGGAACGCACCGGCAATTACATCCTGCTGATAGTTGGCGGCAACGACACCACCCGCAATTCAATGTCGGGGATGGTGGAAGCCTTCAACCGCTATGACGGGGAGTGGGAAAAGCTTGAAGCGGATCACAGCCTCATCCCCAACGCCATTTCCGAAACCCTGCGCTGGCAAACACCGCTGGCCCACATGCGCCGCACCGCCAACCAAGACAGCGAGATTGCAGGACATGCGGTGAAAGCCGGTGACAAACTTGTGCTATGGTACATCAGCGGCAATCGCGACGAAAGCGTGTTCCCGGATGCCGAACGGTTCGATATCGCCCGCGCCAACGCCCGCCGCCACCTGTCGTTCGGCTTTGGGGTTCACCGCTGCGTCGGTGCGCGGCTGGCGGAATTGCAGATTGCGGTGTTGATGGAGGAGTTGCTGGCGCGCAAATTGTTCCCGCGCCAGGTGGGCGAGGCGGAATATGTGGCACAATGTTTCGTGCATGGTTTCCGCAAGCTGCCGGTTGTGCTTGAACGGCGTTGATGCCCAAGATTGATTCAGCCGCCCTGCCCGTCAACACCGGGTCCAACTATTTACCACCCCATGACGAGGCGGTGATGGGGCGGTCGTGGCAGGCGGTGGCCGCTGCGGGCGGGCTGAAACAGTTTGGTGCCAATCTTGTTACGCTGCCACCGGGGGCCTGGTCCAGCCAGCGCCACTGGCACAGCCACGAGGATGAAATGGTGGTGATGCTGGCGGGCGAAGTCGTGCTGGTGGACGAATATGGCGAAACGTTGCTGGCGGCTGGCGATATTGCGTGTTTTGCTGCCGGCGAAATCAATGGCCACCACTTGCAGAATCGCTCCGCCCTGCCCTGCCGGTTTCTGGCTGTCGGCACCGATCGTATCGATATCGATGAATGATATTATCACGATATCGACATGCATCTGGACCCTGCCGGCTTCCGCCGCAAATCGGGCCCGGTCACGTGATGGCCCGCCGCACCGTTTTGGCCGGCGGTCTGGCCAGCCTGCTGCCCGCGCAGCTGGCGGCACAGGCGTTGCGCCAAGGAGCCACAGCGCCCGGCATTCGCCTCACGCCCGATCAGGAAGCCATGGTACCAGTGGACGGCGGCCGCATCTATGCGCGGGTGAACGGAGCGCTGGCGGGTGCAAAGACACCAATCCTTTTCATCCACGGCGGGCCGGGCAGCTCGCACTGGGGCTGGCTGAACGCCACAGCACTGGCCGACGAGCGCGCCGTGATCTTGTACGACCAGCTTGATTGTGGCCGATCCGATCGGCCCGGCGATCCGGCGAACTGGACGGTGGCGCGCTATTTGTCGGAAATCGAGGCGATCCGCGCCCATTTCGGTATCACCCGCTGGCACGTGCTCGGCGGCAGTTGGGGCGGCACGCTGGCGCTGGAATATGGCGCGTCGCGGCCCGCAGCACTCGCCGGGCTGGTGCTGCAATCACCGTTGATCGCCACCGAGGTCTGGCTGCGTGACGCAGCCGAATTGAAGGCCGCGATGCCCGCCGATGTGCGCGATCTGCTCGATCGCTGTGATACGCCGGGTTCAGCGCCGGAGGCCGCCTGCCGCGCCGCCACCGATGCCTTTTACGCTCGCCACGTCCGCCAGGTGATGCCGCCGCCGGCCATTGCCGCCTATCGCGACGCACTGCCGGCGCCGTTCGCAGAGGCGCTGTACAATCACATGTGGGGCCGGGCCGAGTTCACCTCAACCGGCACGCTGAAGGATTATGACGGGCGGCAGCTGCTCGACCAGCTCGACCGGGTCCGCACGCTGTTCGTCGCTGGCCGTGATGACGAGGCCCGTCCCGAAACCGTCGCTGGCTTCGCGATTGCAGCCGGTGCCCGTTTCGAGGAAATCCCCGATGCAGCACACAGCATCATGCTTGATAATCCAGCGGCTTATCTGGCGTTGCTTAGG
>NZ_JBDNFM010000155.1:0-2225 GCF_041689835.1 Sandarakinorhabdus sp. | reverse complement strand
ATCGGGCCGTCGGTGGCCGAAACCACCAGGATAGCGCCATCCATCTGCGCGGCACCGGTGATCATGTTCTTCACATAATCGGCGTGGCCGGGGCAATCGACGTGAGCGTAGTGGCGCGCGGCGGTTTCATACTCGACGTGCGCAGTCGAAATGGTGATGCCGCGCTCACGCTCTTCCGGCGCCTTGTCGATCTGATCGTAGGCGGTGAAGACGGCGCCGCCGGTTTCAGCCAGAATCTTGGTGATGGCGGCCGTCAGCGAGGTCTTGCCATGGTCGACGTGACCAATGGTCCCGATGTTGCAGTGCGGCTTGTTCCGCTCGAACTTTGCTTTGCCCATGGCCGTAACCTTCTATTTTGCTCAACTGCGTGAGACGTTCAACAATGATCGGCGAAATCGTTTGGAGCTCGCCAGGTACGATGTGTCGGCGGGGGGACCGGTCGAATCAGCGCACCTTGAAGGGCGCTGACTCGCCGGCTTTCCCAAAAAATCAAGCCAGCTTGAGCTTGATCTCCTCGGCCACGTTCGACGGCACTTCGTCGTAATGGCTGAACTGCATGCTGTATTGGGCCCGACCCTGTGACATCGAGCGCAGGTTGTTCACGTAGCCAAACATGTTGGCCAGCGGCACCATGGCTTCGATCACCTGGGCATTGCCGCGCGTATCGGTGCCCTGAATCTGGCCGCGACGGCTGTTCAGATCGCCGATCACATCACCCAGATAATCTTCCGGTGTCACAACCTCGACCTTCATGACCGGCTCGAGGATCTTGATGCCGGACTTGTCAGCCGCTTCGCGCATGGCGCCGCGGCCGGTGATTTCAAACGCCAGTGCCGACGAATCGACGTCGTGATAAGCACCATCGTACAGGGTCGCCTTAAAATCGATCAGCGGGAAACCGATCAGATGCCCCGACGAAGCGATTTCGCGGATGCCCTTTTCAACAGCCGGGATGTATTCGCGCGGGACGTTGCCGCCCTTCACTTCATCGACGAACAGCACGCCAGAACCGCGCTCGCCAGGCTCCACGGTCATCTTGACACGGCCGAACTGACCCGAACCACCCGACTGCTTCTTGTGGGTGTAATCCACATCCACCGTGCGTGCGAGGCTTTCGCGGTAAGCCACCTGCGGCGCACCGACGTTGGCTTCCACCTTGAATTCGCGGCGCATGCGATCAACCAGGATTTCCAGGTGAAGTTCGCCCATGCCCTTGATGATGGTCTGGCCGCTTTCGTTGTCGGACGACACGCGGAACGACGGATCTTCCTGCGCCAGGCGGTTGAGGGCGATGCCCATCTTTTCCTGATCGGCCTTGGTCTTGGGCTCCACGGCCACCTCGATCACCGGTTCCGGGAATTCCATCCGCTCCAGGATGATCGGCTTGAGGGGGGCACACAGCGTGTCGCCGGTGGTGACATCCTTGAGGCCAACCAGCGCGATGATGTCACCGGCAAAGGCTTCCTTGATATCTTCGCGGTTGTTGGCGTGCATCAGCAACATGCGACCGATCTTTTCGCGCTTGTCCTTCACGCTGTTCAGCACCACCGAAGCGGCTTCCATCTTGCCCGAATAGATGCGCGCAAAGGTGAGCGTGCCAACGAACGGATCGGTCATGATCTTGAAAGCCAGCGCCGAGAACGGCGCATCATCCGACGCTTCGCGCGTTTCGTCCTGATCCTTCAGGTTGATGCCGTGCATTGGCGGAATGTCGACCGGGCTGGGCAGATAATCCACCACCGCGTCCAGCAGCGGCTGCACGCCCTTGTTCTTGAAGGCCGAACCGCACAGGACCGGCACGAAAGCGAAGTTCAGCGTGCCCTTGCGGATCAGCCGCTTCAAGGTCGCCACGTCGGGCTCATTGCCTTCCAGATAGGCTTCCATGACGTCGTCGTCTTGCTCGACCGCCATTTCGATCAATTCGGAACGGGCGGTAGCGGCGGCAGCGGCCATGTCCGCCGGGATTTCCTTGTATTCAAACTTGGCGCCCAGGCTTTCTTCTGTCCAGACGATGGCGCGGTTCTGCACCAGATCGACGAGGCCGATGAAATCGCTTTCCAGGCCAATCGGCAGATACAGCACCGCCGGACGTGCGCCGAGGCGATCTTTGATCATTTCAACGCAGCGAACGAAGTTGGCACCGGTGCGATCGAGCTTGTTGACGAAGCACATGCGCGGCACTTTGTACTTGTCAGCTTGGAGCCACACGGTTTCGGATTGCGGTT
>NZ_JBDNFM010000154.1:0-3476 GCF_041689835.1 Sandarakinorhabdus sp. | reverse complement strand
TGGCTTTGGCGGCGGCTTTGGCGGCGGCTACGGCAACGGCAACGGTTATGGGGGCGGGTTTGGCCATGACAATTGGAACAGCTGGTATGCCCCGTCGTGGGTGTGGGTGCCGCGCGGCAACCTGTATGCGCGCGGTTTTGGCGGCCGCATTTATCCGTGGAACACCGGCAGCAACTGGTGGGGCCGCAGCCGCTGGCAGCACACCCCCTATTGGGGCTGGAATCAGCCGTGGGATCGCGACTGGGGGTGGCGCGCGCCAAATCGCGGTTACGGCAACCAGAATTGGGGCAACAATGGTAATTGGGGCAACAACGGCAACTGGGCCAACAATGGCAATTGGGACAACAACCGCGGTTGGAATGACAATCGTGGCTGGAACGGCAATCGCCGCAACCCGCGCTGGAACGATCCACGCCGCGGCCAGCCAGGCAGCGTTGGCGACCAGATCGGCCGCGACATGACGGGCCAGCCGCCGCGCCAAGGCTGGAACGGCGGCAACTTGAACAACAGCGCCGGCGGCCCGCCGCCCGTGATTGGCAACAATCGCGGCCCGCGGGGCGGCAACGCCGGCTGGCAGGGCCGCCCGCGCGTGCAGGATGGCACGCCGGGCAACATGGCAGGCCAAGGAACCGGCGGCGTGGTCCAGCAGCGGCCCCGCCCGAACTATCAACCGGCGCCGCAAGCCCAACCGCAGCAGGCGCAGCCGCAATCTCAGCCGCCGGCCCAGCAGCCGCGTTTCGAGGGCGGACGCCCGGATCGCGGCAACGATAGCGGCCAGCCCGTGCGCGCCAATGCGCCGCGCGCATCAGACGAAAGCCGCGAACGGCCGCAATAAGCCGCGTCAGCGGTTGCGCCACCAGTCGAAGGCCGCCTGCTGCCTTTCATCCACAAAGGCACGGGCGGCCGGGCCGCTCCATTCGGCAGGCGTATCGCGGCGGCCGACCCACCAGCCCTGGCCCGGCAGCCGATCCGATTCGCGCACCACCAGCACCGCCAGTTCCGGCTCTCCTGCGCTGCTCCCAGAGTCGTCGATGGCAGCGTCGATGGCGTCGAGCAGCCGGCACAAAGTACGCATCTTGGGCCGCGAAAACCGATATCCCAGCGCCAGCAGCATTTCGGAATAAGAAAGATCGCGGCCAGCGCGTGCTGCCGCGATCAGGAGCGTTTTAACTTCGGGTAAATCAGCCGCCGTCACCATGGCGCAGCCCTGCCACGCCGGCGCGGGCAATGCCACCGGCCGGCCCTGCGGCCAGCCGGCGGCGGCTGGTCTTACGCGCGCGGCGGCTGCGGTTCAGGCGCGGGTGCGTTTGGCACCGGTTGTTCCGGCGGAAACGGCGTGGACGGCGTTTCTGGCGGGACCGGAGTGGCGGGGGGAGGTGAGGAGGGCACCGTCGCGTCGACCGGCGCTTCCGGCGCGGGCGGCATCGGCGGCAGCGGTTTGCGGGGGGTGGCCCACGAAGGAACCGAAAGCGCCGCAGCTATCGGCACCAACAGCAGGGATCGAGCAGGGATCATGATGAAATTCCTTGAAATTCAGCATTGAACTCATTGGCTTGGTGATTGCCCCACCCTTGTTGGCTGGTCTGGCCGATGCGGTTGCGGGGGGCGGTTGCACCGGCCAGTGCCCGCACATTGCCCCGCCAACATGAACCCCAGCTTTCAAACCGGCCCGGCATGGGACGGCCCGTGCCAAGAACACCGACCAAGCGTTAACAATGTGCGATTGCGGCATCCGCAGCCGCCCGAATCGCTGGCAGCCCAGCTCGCTGGCAACCCGGCTCGCTGGCCACCCCAATCCCCGGCCGCAGCAGCGGATGACAGCGCGCCTCCCGCCTGCTAACGCCAAACGATGACTGTATATCTTCACGAAGGCGACCTGCCAGCCGATGCGCTGGCCCCCGGCCCGGTGGCCGTTGACAGCGAGACCATGGGCCTCAATCCGCACCGCGATCGTTTGTGCCTGCTGCAAATCAGCGACGGGCGCGGCGACGAACATCTCGTGCGCTTTGCCGCTGGCCAGTATGACGCGCCCAATCTGAAAGCCGTGCTCGCCGATCCGCAGCGCGTGAAACTGATGCATTTTGCCCGTTTCGATGTGGCGGTCATCCGCCAGTTCCTGGGTGTGTGGGCCACGCCGGTTTTCTGCACCAAGATCGCATCCAAACTGGTGCGCACCTACACCGATCGCCACGGCCTGAAGGATGTGCTCAAGGAAACGCTGGGCGTGGATATCTCCAAGCAACAGCAATCCAGCGACTGGGGCGCCGCCGAGCTTTCCGAAGCGCAAAAGGAATATGCCGCCAGCGACGTGCGGTACCTGCACCGCGCCTATGACGTGTTGACCATGCGCCTCGCCCGTGAAGGCCGCACCGCGCTGGCGCAGGCCTGTTTCGATTTCCTGCCGGCGCGCGCCGAGCTTGATCTTGTCGGCTGGGCCGAACAGGACATTTTTGCACATCTGTGAATTGAAAGCCTGATCTGCCGTGGCCACTTCGCCCGCCCCGCCTGCTGCCCCGACCAGCCCCGATCTTTCGCGGCGCCAGCAAGCGGCGCTGCCGGGCAGCGCCCATGATCAGCGCATGGCCGTGCTGAAATGGCTGTTGCCAGCCGCCGCGCTTGTGCTGGGGTTAACGATCATGATCTGGCCGCTGGTGGGCGTGCAGGAATTTTCGTTCCTGCTGGCCAAGGATCAGGTGGCGCTGTCACGCGAACGGCTGCGAGTGGACCGCGCCGAATATCGCGGCAAGACCGCCGCCGGGGAGGCCTTTTCCATCTCCGCCGGCAGCGCCGTCCAGCGCACCAGCGCCGAACCGATCGTGGAATTGACCGATCTTGCCGCCCGGCTGGAAGGCCGCGACGGGCCAGCCACCGTGAGCGCGCCATCGGGCCGCTATTTCATCGAGGATGATCGGCTGGAAGTGGCAGGCCCGGTAAAGCTGCGTTCCGACGGCGGCTACACGGTTGATGCCGATACCGTGGCCATCGACTTGAAACGCCGTACGGTGAAAACCGATGTGCCGGTTTCGGGCCGGTTGCCGATGGGAACCTTCCGCAGCAACCGCATGGAAGGCGATCTGGTGGGCAACCGCGTGAGCCTGATCGGCAATGTCCACTTGCGCATCAACCAGCGCGGCGGCAGAGGATGACCATGCGCTTGCCCCTTGCTCTCCTGTTGCTTGTGGCCGCCCCTGCGGCGGCACAGCGTTTCGACAGCAACGCCCCCATCGATGTTGATGCCGGGCGCATCGACATTGCCGATGATGCCAACGAAGCGATATTTTCCGGCGCCGTCGTGATCCGCCAGGGCAGCATGACCCTGAATGCCAGTCGCGTCCGCATTCTGTATGCCAAGGATAGCGCCGGCAGCCCGCAGGTGCAGCGGCTGGATGCGCTGGGCAATGTGCGGCTGCGCCAGGATGCGATGCGGGCCACCGCCAACAGCGGCGTTTACGATGTGAATGCCAAACTTTTGACGC
>NZ_JBDNFM010000153.1:0-27047 GCF_041689835.1 Sandarakinorhabdus sp. | reverse complement strand
GCTGCACAAGCGCGAGACCGCCAGCCGCTGGTGGAGCTTTGTCAAGAACGCCCGCCGTCTGAAGCCCGGCGACCGGGTCGATTTCGGCCACGGCGGCGGCACCGTACTGGTTGGCGAGGTGATCGAGAAAGCCGATGAAGGCGGGGTGTTGTGGCAGTTCGAAACTGCTGGCCAGCCGCTCGAAGCCGCGCTCCACGCCGTCGGCCAGATGCCGCTGCCGCCCTATATCGCACGCCGGCGGGGCATCGATGCCCAGGATTTCAGCGATTACCAGACGCTTCATGCAGCCAAGGATGGCGCCGTGGCCGCCCCCACCGCCGGCCTGCATTTCACCCCGCACCTGTGGGAAGCGCTCGCTGCGGCCGGCGTGACGCGCGAAGCGGTGACGCTGCACGTGGGCGCCGGTACTTTCCTTCCGGTGAAGGTGGACAAGACCGAAGACCACCAGATGCACGCCGAATGGGGCAGCATCGATGCCGCCACCGCCGCCCGCCTGAACGCCGCCCGCGCCGCCGGCGGGCGCATCATCGCGGTGGGCACCACATCCTTGCGATTGCTTGAATCCGCCACCGACGAAGCTCGCATCATCCAGGCCTTTACCGGCGACACGGCGATTTTCATCACCCCCGGCTATCGCTGGCGCGCCATCGACGGCCTGATCACCAATTTCCACCTGCCGCGCTCAACGCTGTTCATGCTGGTCAGCGCGCTGATGGGCCTCGATGTCATGCGCGGCGCTTACACTTATGCAATTGATAGCGAATATCGTTTCTACAGCTATGGCGATGGCAGCCTTTTGCTGCCCTGAGAGTTTGGCCGGAATGAGTGTAGCCTTCACCAAGGAATCCGATGCCGAAGCGGTTGCGGCCGATCTGCCCGACCGGCCGATCCCGGCGCACCCGAATCTCGTCACGCCCAATGGCCTTGCCCTGATCGAGGCCGAACTGAGCAGCGCGCGCGCGGCTTATGCTGCTGCACAGGCCGGCGGATCGATCACGACCGACCGCACCGCCATGGCCCGCGCCACCCGCGATTTGCGCTATTGGTCAGCGCGCCGCGCCTCGGCGCAAATCATCGAAGCGCGGCCGCATGACGGCAGCATCGCGTTCGGCAACAGCGTCAGTTTTGAACGCGAGGATGGCCGCACCCAAACCTTCGCCATCGTTGGCGACGATGAAGCCGACCCGGCGCGCGGCAGTGTCAGCTATGTCTCGCCGCTGGCCCGCGCCATGATCGGAAAGAGCGTTGGTGATATCGTGACGCTGGCAGGGCAAGAGGTGGAGATCGTCGCCGTCGTTTAGGCCTTAACGCTCTGCGTCATCGTCAAATTAGCCAGAACAAGGACCGCGCTGCCGCTGATGTAGGCGTGCGCCGCCAGCCTGGGGCCGAGGCCATCGAGGCGCGACTTGGCTAATATGCCGGATGCCGCCGCCAACCCCAGCAGCACGATGGCGATGCGGTTACACCAGCGGGCGGCGGCGGGGCTGAACGGCCTGGCTGCGGCGCTTCGCCGGCCGGGGTGGCGCTCCCTTCAAAGCCGCGTATAACCCGGCGCAGTGAGCGATGATCTGCGCCTTGATCCGCGCGCCGACGAGGCGCCGGACGCGCTGGAAGAAGGCCGGTTGAGCCGGGCCTTTGTCAGCGACGTCGCTGCTGCACTGGACAGCGGCGACGATGAAGGTGTGCGTGCGCTGGTCAGCCCGCTGCACCCGGCCGACGTTGCCGATCTGTTTGCCGCCATCGATGCAAGTGCACGCGGGCCACTGGTCGATGCACTGGGCGAACTGCTGAACGCCGATGTCATTGCGGAACTTGATGATTATGTGCGCGAGGATGTGCTGAATGCACTTTCGCCCGGCGAAGTGGCCGAAGTCGTCACTCAGCTCGATACCGACGATGCAGTTGCGGTCATGGAGGATCTGGAAGCCGACGAGCAGCGCGCGGTGCTGCGCGCGCTGACGCCGGAAGACCGTGCCGACATCGAAGCCGCGTTGAATTACCCGGACGAATCCGCCGGCCGCCTTATGCAGCGCGAACTGGTCGCCGTCACCGAGGACATGGGTGTCGGCGCCGTGATCGAACGCATCCGCGCCAGCATCGATCCGGCGACAGACTTTTGGGAAATCTTCGTCGTCGATATCGCTGGCCGACCGGTTGGCACCATGCGGCTGTCGTGGCTGCTGACCGCTCCGCCCGACTTGAGCGTGGCCGACGTGATGAAGCGCGAGCAGACGCTGATTCCGGTCACCATGGACCAGGAAGAAGTCGCGCTGCTGTTCCAGAAATACGCGCTGATTTCAGCCGCCGTGGTTGATGCTGCCGGCAAGCTGGCCGGCGTGATAACGGTGGATGATGTGGTGCACATCATCCAGGCCGAAGCCGGCGAGGACGTGCTGAAACTGTCGGGCGCCGGCGATGGTGACATCAACGAGCCGGTGTTCACCACCTATCGCACCCGCTCGCGCTGGCTGGTCGCCAATCTGATCACCGGGCTGGTTTCGGCCAGCGTGATCGGCGCGTTTTCCGCCAGCATCGAGGCATTGGTGGCGCTGGCCGCATTGTCTCCCATCGTCGCCAGCGTGGGCGGCAATGCCGGCAACCAGACCATGGCGGTGACGGTGCGGGCGCTGGCCACCAACCAGCTCACCGAAAGCAACACCCGCCGCACCATCGGGCGTGAAATCCGCGTTGCGTTCCTCAATGGCCTCACGCTGGCGGCGCTGATGGCCATCGGCGTCACGCTGGTGTTCGGCAATCTCAACCTCGGGCTGGTGATCGGGTCGGCCATGTTGTTCAACATCGTGGTGGCCGGGCTGGCCGGCGTAATGGTGCCCCTCACCCTCGACCGGCTAGAGGCCGACCCGGCGGTGGCGTCATCGGTGTTCGTCACCATGATCACCGATTCCATGGGCTTCTTCGCGTTCCTCGGGCTCGCCACGCTGGTCGGCGTGCAATATTTGCGCTGATGTTGCACCTGACCAAGGTGGCGGCCGGCTGCCCCGATATCGAGACGTTGGCGGCGCGGCAGGCGCACTGGTGGGGCGCGGGCCGGGCCGGGGCGCACACCCGTTTCATGCCCAAACGCGCCGAAGAATTGATCGGCGGGTCGATTTTCTGGATCATCGGCCACCGGCTGGTGGCGCGGCAGGCGATCGTGTCCATCGCCATGGCCAGCACCGATTGGGGCCTGAAATGCGCGATCGAACTGCAGCCTGGCCCGGTGCCTATCAGCCCCCGCCCCTGCCGTGCCCACCAGGGCTGGCGCTATCTGGCGGCGGAGGACGCGCCGCCGGACTTCAACGGCAGCACCAGCGGCGATGTGGAGGCTCTGCCCGCCGGGATGGTGCGCGAACTGCAATCGCTGTGGCTGCTCTAGAGATTTAACACAGCCTTGACCTTTGGCTGTGCTGGCAGCATACAACAGTGCATGTTTTCCAACGACCGGCCTATCTACCGCCAAATCCGCGATTTGATCATCGATCGCATTCTTACGCTGGGTGACGGTGCCATGTTGCCGTCCGTGCGGGCGCTGGCCGCAGACGCCGGGGTAAACCCGCTCACCGTCGCCAAGGCCTATCAGGATCTGCAATCCACGGGCCTGGTGCGGGCGCGCAAGGGCGTTGGCCTGTTTGCCGCCGATGGCGCGGTGGGCAATTTGCTGATCCAGGAACGCCGCCAGTTCTTCACTGAGGAATGGCCCCGCGTGCAGGCCCGCATCACCCAGCTGGGGCTGGATGCGGCGGAACTGCTTGAACAGGCATGATCAGGCGGGCGCGGGCTCCCCCCACCATTTGTCTGTCACCATTTGTCTTCTGGCCACCACGGAAACACCTCCGCCGGCATGTGCTGGCTGACGGTATCGGGATAGGCCGGCGCTCGCTTTTCCAAAAAGCTGACCACGCCTTCCTTGGCATCGCCCGAGCGGCCGCGCATATAGACCATCTTGGAATCCAGTCGGTGCGCGTCCCATGGGCTGGGTGCGCCAGCCATGCGCCACAGCATCTGCCGGGTGAGCGCGACCGATACCGGTGCGGTGTTTTCAGCGATTTCCAGCGCCAAAGCGCGGGCGGCGGGCAGCAGATCTCCGGGGGCGTGAGTGGAGCGGGTGAGGCCGCCCTTTTCGGCTTCGGCGGCATCGAACACGCGGCCGGTCATGCACCATTCCAGCGCCCGCGGCAGGCCGACCAGCTTGGACAGGAACCAGCTTGATCCGGCTTCCGGCACGATGCCGCGCCGGGCAAACACGAAACCGAAACGCGCGGTATCGCTGGCCAGCCGCATGTCCATCGCCAATTGCATGGTGGCGCCGATGCCCACCGCTGGGCCGTTCACCGCCGCGATGACGGGTTTGAGGCTGCGGAAGATGCGCATCGTCACCTGGCCGCCGCCATCGCGGGTGGCGGGGTGGTGCCAATCGACGCTGCCATCCTCAGCCATGGGGCTGGCACTGCGCGCCCCGCCGAGCTTTTCGTAATCGAAGGTGGCGGCGCCGGCGCTGAGGTCCGCTCCGGCACAGAACGCGCGGCCGCGACCGGTGACGATGACGGCTTTTACGGCATCATTGGCGTCGGTTTCGTCGAACGCGGCAATGATCTCGGTCATCATCACGCCGGTGAAAGCGTTCAATTTCTCTGGCCGGTCGAGGGTGATGGTGGCGATGGGGCCGTCGATATCGAGGGCGATTTGGGTGTAGGTCATCTTACAGCGCCTTTTTCGGTGTTCACGGCGTCAAAGCGCCTCAATAATGGTGACATTGGCCAGCCCGCCGCCTTCGCACATCGTCTGCAGGCCCCAGCGCTTGCCGCGAGCGTGGAGCGCGTGGACCAGCGTGGTCATCAGCTTGGTGCCCGATGCGCCGAGCGGGTGGCCCAGCGCAATCGCGCCGCCGTTGACATTGAGGCGAGCATGATCGGCGCCCAGCGCCTGCAACCATGCCATCGGGATGGAGGCAAAGGCTTCGTTGACCTCGTACAGGTCGATATCGCCGATGCTCATGCCGGCGCGTTGTAGTGCCTTTTTCGTCGCACCGATCGGGGCTTCGAGCATGATAATCGGGTCTTCGCCCACCACGGTCATGGTGTGGATGCGCGCCAGCGGCTTGACGCCCAGCGCCTTCAGCCCGCGCTCGTTGACGATGAGCACGCCCGATGCGCCGTCGCAGATCTGGCTGCTGGTTGCCGCCGTCAGCCGGCCGCCATCGGGGTTGATCAGCTTGACGCCGCGTACGCCTTCGAGGCTGACATCGAAACGGATGCCTTCATCGCGCACGTGAACATGCGGGGCGCCGTCGTGCGTGATCACGTCGATGGGCACGATTTCGGCGTCGAACGCACCCGAGTTGGCTGCGCGAGCGGCGCGTACCTGGCTTTCATAACCAAATTCGTCGAGCATGTCCCTGGTCAGCCCGTATTTGGCGGCGATCATTTCGGCGCCGGTGAACTGGCTGAACTGGATGCCGGGATAGCGCGCCGCCATGCCGTCGCCATACGGCATGCCCATGCCTGCTTTGGCCGGCAGGCTGACCGTCATGCCCATCGGCACGCGCGTCATCGATTCAACGCCGGCGGCGATTACCACGTCCATCTGGCCGCTCATGACGGTGGCGGCAGCGAAATGGATCGCCTGCTGGCTGGAACCGCACTGGCGGTCGACCGAGGTGCCGGGCACCGATTCCGGCAGTTTGGAACTGAGCACGGCATTGCGCGCCACGTTGGTGCTCTGCTGGCCCCCCTGGCCAACGCAGCCCATGATGACGTCTTCGATCAGGGCCGGGTCGACGCCCGATTTTTCCACCAGCGCATCCAGCACCTTGCCGGCCAGATCGGCCGGGTGCCAATCGCGCAGCAAGCCGCCGCGGCGGCCACCTGCCGTGCGCTGGGCGGAAACGATATAGGCTTCGCTCATGATTCAAGCTCCCGTGTCTGGATTCGTCCAAAGGATTCGCAGCCAGCACTTTACGCCGCTCACCCCCTTGGGCATTGACGGACAAAATGATCAGGGAGAAGCGAATGCGCCGCCATTCGGGATATATCATGTTCGCACTGGCCTTGCTGGCCCAGCCGTTGGCGGCTGCGCCGGCCAGGCCGCCAGTGAAAAGGACTGCCCCCGTCAAGCGGACGGTGGCCAAACCCGCCGTGAAGCCCGCCGTGAGACCTGCTGCGAAACCTGCCAGGTTGGCCAACATCATCCCGGCGGCGCTGCCCGACACACCCGAAATTCAAGCCCTGCGCCGCGCTTTCCGTTTTGGCTTTGCGCCGTATGAAATGCTGCGCACGCGCCAGTTGCAGCTATCGCGGGTGGCCGCTGCCGGCCAAGGCGCAGGGATGGGCACGGGCGTCAACGCGCTGATCCCGCGGCTGACCTTGGCCGATGCCAGCATGCGCGACGTGACCACACCCAACAACGACACGCTGTACGCCTCGGCCTGGCTCGATCTTGCCCAAGGCCCGGTGTTCTTTTCGACGCCCGGCCTCAAACGCTATCACTCGGCGGCGCTGATGAGCATCACCAGCGATGTGCTGGCCGTGCTCGGCACGCGCAGCAGCGGTGCGAGCGGCGGCCGCTATGCCATTGTCGGCCCCAATTGGCGCGGTGATTTGCCGGCCGGAGTGGAAAGGGTGCGGTCGCAATCCAACGATGCGTGGCTGCTGGTGCGCGTGGTGGTGAACGGCGAAAATGATCTGGCCGCCGCCGCCGATGGCCTCATGCGCTTCACCCTTTCGGCGGTGGGCGGCGAAACGCCGCTTGAACTCAAGGTGCCCGCAAAGCCCGATGGCAAGGCGTTTCTCACCGCGGTGGGCACCGCGCTCGAACGGTCGGGGGATGCGCTGCTCATTAGCCGCGCGGCGCAATTTGCCGATCAGGGCATCGGCAAGGCGTGGGAAACGCTGACGCCGGAACAGCAGAAACTGTGGAACGACAGCCTGCCGGGGCTGATCCACGAACTGCGCGCCGGCCTCGCCGCTGGCGACAGCATCGACGGCTGGGTTTATCCGCCGTTCAATATGGCCGCTTACGGCGACGACGACGATCTGCGCGCCCGCGTGGCGCTGGGCGGGCTGGCGGCGCTGCCGCGTATCGAGGCCATCTATGTTTCGGCCCGCACCGACGGCGAAGGACGCACGCTGACCGGCGCCAAAAGCTGGCGGGTAAAGATCCCGGCGCGGTTGCCGGTGGGCGGTTTCTGGTCGCTGACCATGTATGAACAGCAGCCCGATGGCCGGCTGTTCTTTGTGCCCAACGCGCTGAACCGCTTTGCCATCGGCGACCGTTCGGACCATATCCGCCCCGAGCCCGGCGGCGGCATCGAATTGTTCGTCCAGGCGGCCAGGCCCAGCGGCGAGCGGGTGGTCAACTGGCTGCCGGCGCCCAAGGGCAATTTCGTGCTGATGTTCCGTGCCTATCTGCCCGGTGCGCCGCTGCTTGATGGCTCGCTGCGGCTTCCACCTGTCACCGAAGGCGAGATGATCCCGTGAGCAAAGCCGGCAAACATCTTTTCCTCGACGTCCTGCATTCGGAGGGTGTGGAAATCATCTTCGGCAACCCCGGCACCACCGAACTCCCGCTTTTGGATGCGTTCGTGGTGGAAGACCGGCTGCGCTACGTGCTTGGCCTCAACGAGGTGGTGGTGATGGGCATGGCCGATGGCTGGGCGCAGGCCACGGGCAAGCTTGCCGTGTGCAATCTGCACGCCGCGCCGGGCCTCGGGAACGCCATGGGCATGCTGTATAACGCCGCCAAGGCCGGCGCGCCGGTGCTGGTGACAGCCGGCCAGCAGGACATGAGCATCCGGCTGACCGAGCCGCTGCTGTGGGACGATCTCGCCGCCATGGCGCGGCCGTTGTGCAAATGGTCGTTCGAGGTGAACAGCATCGAGGAACTGCCGCGCGCGGTGCGCCGGGCGGCCAAGGTGGCGCTCACCGCCCCGACTGGCCCAGTGTTCCTGTCGATCCCCGGCGACGTGCTCACCGCGATTGCGCCCGAAGGATTGGACATCGGCGAACCCACCCGCATCGGCGCCGGCATGCGCGGGGACGTGGGCGAAATCGCCAAGGCCGCCGCCCTGATCCGCGCCGCGCAAACACCGGTGATCTTTGCCGGTGACTGCGTGGCAAACCGCGACGCCTTTGCCGAGATCGTCGCCTTTGCGGAAAGCGTTGGCGCACCGGTTTACATGGAGGGCATGGCCAACCGCGCTGCCTTCCCGTCCAACCACCCGCTTTATGCCGGCACCGTGCCGCGCATGACTCCGGCGCTGCGCAGCGTCATGCAACACCACGATCTGCTGATCAGCATCGGGGCCGACCTGCTGACCCAGAGCCAGGCGACCGGGGTGGAAGCACTTGCGCCGGGCACGCGCGTTGTGCATCTGGATGATGAACCGTGGCAGATCGGCAAGAATTTTGCTGCCTCCGCTGCCATCCAGGGCTGCCCCAAGGCAACGCTGCCGGAATTGACCGCGCTGGTGACCGGCTGCGGCGCGGCGCGGCGGACGGGAGTGGAGACGAAGATCGCCGAGGCCAAGGCTGCGCTTTTCGCCAAGGCGGAAGCGGCGATGGACGCCAGCCCGATGGACCCGATGGCCGTCCTGAAAAGGCTGGGCGAAGTGATGCCCGATGATGCCATCATCATCGAGGAGCTGCTGTCGTCCGGCATGAACATGGTGCGCCAACTGCTGCCCGCGACTCGCCCCGATTCATGGTTCGGCATGCGCGGCGGCGGCATTGGCGTGGCGTTGCCGCAGGCCGCCGCGATGCAACTGGCCCACCCCGGCCGGCCGGTCGTGGCGCTGACGGGTGATGGCAGCCTGATGTATTCAGCCGCCGCGCTGTGGACGTGCGCGCACTATAAATTGCCGGTGGTCACCATCGTCTTCAACAACAGCAGTTACCGCATCCTCAAACAGCGCACCCGCGCCATCGGCGATCACAGCGCCCGCGAAGGCGTGTTCGTGGCGATGGATCTGACCGAACCGGCGATCGATTTCATGGCGCTGGCGACGGCCCACGGCGTGAACGGCGTGCGGGCGGAAAGCATCCCCGCACTGATCGAGGCGTTCAAGGCTGCGCTGGCGAGCGACGCGCCGACGTTGATCGAAGTGCCGGTGGCGCGAGCACCCTGAACTTGGCGCCCCGATGTCCCCTCTCCCCTTGCGGGAGAGGGCGAGAGACGCCGAAGGCGGCCCGGCGTGAGGGGTGCGACCGTTACAACCGCGCCGCGTGCCAGCGCAGATGGTCCGCCACAAAGCTTTGCACGAACCAATAGCCATGGTCGTAACCCGCATGGCGGCGCAGGGTGAGCGGGATGCCGGCGCGCGCGCAGGCGGCCTCCAGCAACTCGGGGCGCAACTGCTCGGCCAGAAACTGATCCGCCTCACCCTGATCGACCAGCAGGTCTGCCACACGCGCGCCGCCGTCGATCAATGCGCAGGCATCGTGCGCCGCCCACGCAGCAGCATCGTCGCCGAGATACGCCGTCAGCGCCTTGAGCCCCCACGGCACCTGTGTGGGCGCAACAATCGGCGCGAACGCCGAAACGGATTTGAACCGCCCCGGGTGCGTGAGCGCCAGCGTCAGCGCGCCGTGCCCGCCCATGCTGTGGCCGGTGATGCCCTGCCGGGCCATGTCGGCGGGGAAATGCGCCGCGATCAACGCCGGCAGCTCGCCCGTCAACCACGTCCGCATCCGGAAATGCGGCGCCCACGGGGGTTGCGTGGCATCAAGATAGAAACTGGCGCCCTGCCCCATGTCCCACGCCGGATCATCGGCGACGCCTGTCCCGCGCGGCGACGTGTCGGGGGTGATAAGCATCAGGCCCAGTTCGGCGGCCAAAGCCTGCGCCCCGGCCTTGATGGCGAATGTTTCTTCGTTGCAGGTCAGGCCGGCCAGGCACCACAGCACGGGAAACGGCCCCACATTGTCCTTGGCGCCGGGCGGAACGAACACGCCAAAGCGCATCGCCGTGCCCGCCGCGCTGCTGGGGTGGCTGTGGAAGCTTTGCACGCCTCCATGACAGACCGCGCGGGCCAGCGTTTCCATCAGAACACCACAACGCTGCGGATGCTCTTGCCATCGTGCATCAGATCAAACGCCGTGTTGATGTCTTCAAGGGTCAGCACGTGCGTGATCATCGGATCGATGGCGATCTTGCCGTTCATGTACCAATCGACGATCTTCGGCACGTCGGTGCGGCCCTTGGCGCCGCCGAACGCGCTGCCTTTCCACACCCTGCCCGTCACCAGCTGAAACGGGCGCGTGGCGATTTCCTTGCCCGATTCGGCGACACCGATGATGATCGATTCGCCCCAGCCGCGGTGGCAGGCTTCGAGCGCGGTGCGCATCACGTCGGTGTTGCCGGTGCAATCGAAGGTGTAATCGGCGCCGCCATCAGTAAGCGCTACCAGATGCGCCACCAGATCGCCCGCCACGTCCTTGGGGTTGACGAAATCGGTCATGCCGAACTGTCGGCCCCAGCCCTCGCGATCTGGGTTGATGTCCACCCCCACGATCTGATCGGCCCCCACCAGCCGCAGGCCTTGGATGACATTGAGGCCGATGCCGCCCAAGCCAAAGACGATTGCCCGCGCGCCGGGTTCGACCTTGGCCGTATTGACCACCGCGCCTACGCCCGTCGTCACCCCGCAGCCGATGTAGCAAGCCTTGTCGAACGGCGCGTCGCTGCGGATTTTAGCGACCGCGATTTCGGGCAGCACGGTGAAGTTGGAAAAGGTCGAACAGCCCATGTAATGGAAAACAGGCTGGCACTTGAAGCTGAAGCGCGTCGTGCCATCGGGCATCAGGCCCCTGCCTTGCGTGGCGCGGATGGCGGTGCACAGGTTGGTCTTGCCGGAAAGGCAGCTTTTGCACTGCCGGCATTCAGGCGTATAAAGCGGGATTACGTGGTCGCCGACTGCCACGCTGATGACGCCGGCGCCCACTTCGCGCACGATGCCGGCGCCTTCGTGGCCCAGAATCGACGGGAAAATGCCTTCGCTGTCCTTGCCTTCCAGCGTGTAGGCATCGGTGTGGCAAATGCCGGTTGCCATGATTTCCACCAGCACTTCACCGGCCCGCGGCCCATCCAGATCAACTTCGACGATTTCGAGCGGCTGATTGGCGGCAAAGGCGACGGCGGCGCGGGTCTTCATGGCAAATCCCTTGTTGAATCGCAGCCACACTTGCCTTGGAAGCGCCCAAGTTGCCAAGGGTGAAAGGCTTGCTGCCAAGGGGCAAGGCTTGCTTTTTGGGGCTGTTCGCGCCATTGGGCAGGGCGGATGTGGCGCAATGCGACCAGCGGCCGATTTATCACAGGATCATTCATGCAGTTTGCCAGCGGATATCAGGCTTAACATGCCCAAAGAGGAAATCATCCGGATTGAAGGTGAAATCACCGAAATCCTGCCCGACGGGCGTTTTCGCGTGAAGCTGGAAAACGAACACGAGATCATTGCCTACACGGCCGGCAAGATGCGCAAGAACCGCATCCGCTCGATCGTTGGCGACCGCGTGCATGTCGAAATGACGCCCTATGATCTGGACAAGGGCCGCATCGTATTCCGCGAGAAGACGACGCCGATGCCCATGAATCAGCGGCGCTTTTTCCGCCGCTGACATTTGCCCATCAGCGGCGCTGTTTCCGCCGCTGGAATTTGCGTATCAGCGGCGCTTTTTCGTCCGCTGATGTGCCGAAGTCTGGTTTCGCGTAAAGTATATTTTAACGCGAAATTCACACGTTTGGGCCAAGATGGTCATTGCACTGCAGCATGGCTGTGGCACAGTGATTGCATGGCCCGTTATGTCGTCTCTTCGTTGAAATCCGCCATTACGCCGGCTGGTGCCGTGCTGGATCGGATTATCGGGCCTGGCTGGACGGCCACCCCATCCTCGCTGCTAGACCTGCTGGAAGGCGGCAGCCACGAATTCGTGCTGGAAGGCGGCGATCACTGGCTCGCCGCCCAGCCTGATGCACGAGGAGTCTTGCGAATCGTGGTGGTGGACGGCGCCGGCAACGAAGTGCAGGCCAATCTCCTGCCGCACTGGCAGATCGAGGACCATCGCCGCCGGCTCGATGTGCGCCGCAACTGGTGGCAACGACTTCTCGATCCTGACGCTGCCTGAGCAGCGGCGGCTTCAGCGGCGAACGCGGTCGCCCGGCTTCAGCCCGATGCGTTCAGCTTCGCCAGCGGCCAGCTCGATCACTTCGGCAGTGACACCGGCCGAATTCAGTACATTACGTGAATAGGGCTGGCCGCGCTGAACGTTCAGCACTCGCCCGACAGGGGAAACATAAATGAGATCGAGCGCCAGCGGCGTGTTTTCCATCCAGAAACCGGTGGCGCGCGGCGGCAGCATCGGAAATGCCATGCCGGTGCCGGGCGCAATGCGGTCACGGAACATCATCCCGCAGGCCTGCTGATCGGGCGTTGCCGCAATTTCCACCTTGTAGGCAAAGCGGCCCTTGGCGGTTTCGAACGCCACGCGCGCCGTGCGCAGGCCAGTGTTGGGGCAAGTTGCCGCTCTGGCCGGCGCTGATGGCAGCGCCAAGGTGGCCAGAATGAACAGGGCGAACTGGGTGCGTATCGAGCTTTTCACTCAGCCGTATTAGCCGGTTGTGCCGCCACCGCCAATGGTCCCTTGTGACCCGGCGCAATCCGCACTTCCAAGGCTTGGCCGGGCTGCAATTCGCCCAGCCCGGCCCGCCGCACGGTTTCCATGTGGATGAAAATATCTTCGGTGGTGTCTGGCCGCACCACGAAACCGTAGCCTTTCAGCCGGTTGAACCATTTCACCAGTGCCGGCTCGAACGGTCCGGCCGCCGCCAGCATGGCCTGAGGATTCACCCGATCGGCAGCGCGGGCAGCAGCAGTTTCTGGATCGGGACCAACCGCCGTGGTGAGATCAATATCGGTGATGCGCCGCGCCTGACGTCCGCGGTCGCGCGCCACCACGATGCAGGTGAGTGTTGCGCCCTCAGGCAAGGTGCGGCGGCCCAGCTCTCGTACCAGACTGAAATGCACCAGCACGTCCGCGCCATCGCCCGCCGATGGCACCATGAAACCGTAGCCGCGGACCGGATCGAACCACTTCATCGTGCCGCGCACGATAACTTCATCTGCGGCAAGGTCTGCGGCCGGCTGAGTGGCCTCCTCAGTGCTGTCCATTGTAATCCCCTGACCCAGCAACACACGTACCTGCACTCTCTACACACGCCAAATATTAACGGATAGTTTTCAAATCGCAATGATGCTTTTCGCGTCACGATTGACTTGTGATGTAGATTGGCATGGAAAAGGACGGGGCGGTGGCCGCCGCGTTGAATGGGAAAGAGAATTTATGGATCTTGCAGGATCGGTGGAAATCGCCAGCACGCGCCAGCGGCTGTGGGCGGCGCTGAACGATCCCGATGTGCTGGCGCGCTGCATCGACGGGGTGGAGCGGTTGACGCGCAGTGAAGGCGATGTGCCGGTGTTCGATGGCGAAATGCAGGCCAGAGTCGGGCCGGTGCGCGCGCGCTTTGCCGGCACGGTGCGGCTGGAGGATATCGTTGCGCCCGAACGCTATCGCCTGGTAGGCGAAGGCAAGGGCGGGCTGGCCGGCTTTGCCAAGGGCAGCGCCGATGTGGTGCTCACCGAACTGGGGCCGGCGCTGACCCAGCTCAATTACGTGGTGAAGGCGCAGGTGGGCGGCAAGCTGGCCCAGCTCGGCGCGCGGCTGGTGGAAGGTGCAGCCAAGCAATACGCCCAAAGCTTTTTCGCCAAGCTGAAGGCCGAAGTGGAAGGCGCTGATGGTGAACCCACCGCAGCACCGCCCGAATCCGCGATCGTGCCACCTTCCCAACCGGCGCCCGGCGGCGGCCTGTCGCCGTTGGCGTGGGGCACCGGCCTCATCCTGCTCACCCTGGCTTTCCTGATATGGCAACTGGCGTGATCGGCCGCGACGAGGATCTGGCAACACTGGCCGCCGCGCGCGGTTGGGCCAGCGCCGGCCACGGCGTCGCCATCGCCACGGTGATCACCACCTGGGGTTCTGCGCCGCGCCGTGAAGGCAGCCATCTTGCCGTGCGCGCCGATGGCCTGTTTGCCGGTAGCGTATCGGGCGGCTGCGTGGAGGCCGACGTGATCCTGGCCGCACAGGACATGATCGCGGCTGCGGCCGGCCACGCCGTGCTGGATTATGGCGTGGCCGACACCGTGGCCTGGTCGGCTGGGCTGGCCTGCGGCGGGCGCATTTCGATTTTGGTGCAGCGAATGGCCGATGATGCGCTGCCGCCGGAACTGGTGGATCAGGTGCTGGCCGCCACCGCCGCCGGGCAGCTGGCCGCGATCAGCAGCGATCCTGCCAGTGGCCGCGCCGAGGCCGGGGAAGCAGGGCCGTTCGTGCGCCGTTACCCGCCGCCGCGCCGGCTGTTCATCATCGGTGCCGTCCACATCGCGCAAGCGCTGGTGCCGCTCGCGCACGGGCTGGGGGTGGCGCAAACGGTGATCGATCCGCGCGGGCTGTTTGCGGCCGATGAGCGTTTTGGCGGGCTGGAACTTGACCGGCGCTGGCCCGATGAAGCACTGGCGGGGATGCTCAATCAGGCATCGGCCGTGGTCGCGCTCACCCACGATCCCAAGATCGATGATGTGGCGCTGGCCTGTGCGCTGCGCTCTTCCGCCCACTATGTCGCCGCATTGGGCAGCCGGAAAAACCATGCTGGCCGGCTGGAGCGGCTGGCGGCGCAAGGGTTTGGCCCGGACGACCTGGCACGCATCCACGGCCCGGCGGGACTTGCCATCGGCGCCAGCGGCCCTGCCGAAATCGCGTTGTCCATTGCCGCACAAATGACAGCGGCGTGGCGAAACGAGGCTGGGAGAAGTGCCCTGGCGGCATGAAGTTCGGCCCCATCCCGTTGGCGCAGGCCGCAGGCGCGCTCTTGGCGCACGGGCAGCAGATCGGTCGCCGCCGGCTCGCCAAGGGCCATGTTCTTGACGCCATCGATGTGGCCGAAGCCGCCGCCGCCGGGCTGATCGAGCTGGTCGTTGCCCGGCTGGAACCCGGCGATGTGGCCGAAGATGCAGCTGCTGCTGCGCTGGCCGCAGTGCTGGCTGGCCCGGGCTTGGCGGCGCTGGCACCGGTGCATGGCCGGGTGAATCTGGCTGCCGCCGCCGATGGCCTGTTCACCGTGCCGCCAGCCATGGTGGCTGCGGTCAATGCCGTCGATGAGGCGCTCACCTTGGCCACCCTTCCCGCCGGCACACGCGTGGCGGGTGGCGCCATCGTCGCCACCATCAAAACCATCCGCTATGCCGTGGCCCAAACCGCGATCGATGTTGCCATTGCCGCAGCGCGGCCACTGGCCGTCGCGGCCTTCCGCCCGCACCATGTCGCCCTGATTGCCACCACCCTGCCCGGCACCAGTACCAAGGCCCTGGCCAAGCTGGAACGAGTGACCGCCGCCCGCGTCGCGGCCTTGGGCGGCACGATGGAAATGCTGCCGCCCTGCCCGCATGACAGCACGGCGCTGGCCGCCCGTCTGACCGGGCACACGGCCGATCTGCTGCTGGTGGCGGGCGCATCGGCCACCGTTGATCGCGGCGACGTGATCCCGCAGGCGATTATCGCGGCAGGCGGCATGGTCGAGCGGCTGGGCATGCCCGTCGATCCCGGCAATCTGCTGGTGCTGGGCCGCATCGGCGCCTGCCCGGTGATCGGCCTGCCGGGCTGTGCCAAAAGCCCGAAGCGCAACGGGCTGGATCTCGTGCTGGAACGGCTCGCTGCCGGGCTGCCGGTGAGCGCGCAAACGATTGCTGCCATGGGTGACGGCGGCCTGCTGCCCGAAGCCGAACGCCCGGAACCGCGCGCCGCCGCCAGCGCGCCGGGAACAGTGGGCGCGGTCGTGCTTGCTGCCGGGCGGGCCAACCGGATGGGCGGGCCGCACAAATTGCTGGAGATGTGGCGCGGCGAGCCAATCATCGCGCATGTGGTGGGCGCGATTGCCGCTGCGGGGTTGCCGCCGCCGATCGTCGTACTCGGCCATCAAGGCGATGCGGTGCAAGCAGCGTTGGCGGACAGGCCCGCGCGCTTTGTCACCGCTGCCGATTGGGCCGACGGCATGGGCCGCAGCCTTGCCGCAGGAATCACCGCCGTTCCAGCCGATTGGGACGCGGCACTGGTGTTTCTGGCCGACATGCCGCGCATCGAATCCGAACTGATCACCGCGCTGACGCGCACGCCGGGGCAGGTGGTGCTGCCGTCGTGGGAAAGCCGGCGCGGCCACCCGGTACGCTGGCCGCGCGCTGCCTTCGCGCGCCTGATCGGCCTTGTCGGCGATGTTGGCGGCCGCGCGGTGATGGACGATTTCACGGTCACATCGGTGCCCGCACCGTCCGATTCGGTGCTTGACGACATCGATACCCCGGCTGCGCTGGCGGCCTTGCGCGAGCGCGGTTGATTATCTGCAATTGCATATTATCCTGTGGGCATGAACACTCGCCCACATGAGTCGCCCGGCTCCAGCCTGCCGCCGAGGCCGGCGGGGCTGTGCACGGCGGCCAAGGTGCGGCGATTGTCGCGCAAGGTCAGCCAGATTTATGATGAGGCGCTGGGGGCGCATGGCCTGACCATCGGCCAGTTTGGCTTGCTTGCCTGCCTGTCACGCCGGCGCGGGCTGGCCATCGGCGGCCTGGCACAGCAGCTGGCGGCGGATGCGTCCACCGTGTCGCGGCTGGTCAAACCGCTGGCTGGCGATGGCTTGCTGCGCATTGAGATCGACCCTACCGACCGGCGCGGGCGGCTGGTGTGGCTCACCGATGCCGGCCATGGCCGCCGCGCTGCTGCCCAGACCGGCTGGCACGCCGCACAGGACGTGGTTGAACAGCGCCTGGGCAGCGGGCGTCTCGCGGCGCTGCGCTTCATGCTCGATGAAGCGCACGAACGACTGGAGGCAGCTGAATGACTGCAATTGCATCCAATGGTGCGGCCATTGTGATTGGCGCGGGCGATGCGACCGGCGGCGCGGTGACGGCGGCGTTTGCGGCAACGGGGCTGACTGCTGTCCCCGTGCGGCGTTCTGTTGACGGGCTTGTGCCATTGGCTGCCGGCATCGTGGCCGCCGGCGGCGCCTGCGTGCCCATCGCTGCCGACGCCCGCGACGAAGACGCCATGATCGCGCTGTTTGACCGGGTGGAGCGCGAGATCGGCCCTATCGAGGTGTTGGTGTTCAACATCGGTGCCAATTCGCCGATGAGCATTCTGGATGAAACCGTGCGGCGATATCGCAAGATCCGGGAATTGTGCGCGCTGGCTGGCTTTATCACCGCCCGCGAAGCCGCCCGCCGCATGGTGCCGCGCGGCCGGGGCACCATCATCTTCACCGGCGCGACCGCCAGCTTGCGCGGTTCGGCAGGCTTTGCCGGCTTTTCGGGCGGCAAATTTGCACTGCGCAGCCTGGCGCAGGCGATGGCGCGCGAACTGGGGCCGAAGGGCTATCCATGTCGTCCACAGCATCATCGATGGCGCCATCGATACCGATTTCATCCGCAGCAATTTCCCTGAGCGATACGCGCTGAAGGATGAAGACGGCATTCTGGATCCCGAAGCCATCGCGGCGGAATATGTGCGATTGCACCGGCAGCCGCGCTCCGCGTGGACGCACGAGCTTGATCTGCGGCCGTGGATTGAACGCTGGTGATCGAACGCTGGTAACAAAGGAGAACTGCCATGCCCCACCCCATCGAATTCCTGTTCGACGTCGGTTCGCCCACGGCCTATCTGGCCTGGCACCGGCTGAAAGACGTGGCAGCGCGCACGGGGGCGGCGCTGGTACCGGTGCCGATCCTGCTGGGCGGCGTTTTCAAGGCCACCGGCGGCAGCCCGCCCGGCATGATCGCCGCCAAGGGCCGTTGGATGAACGAGGACATGGCAAGGTGGGCGGCGCGCGATGGCCGGGCGCTGGTGATGAACCCGTTTTTCCCGGTCAACACGCTTGCCCTGATGCGCATATTGGCCGGGCTGCAGGGCGATGAACGCTTTGATGCCGCGACTGACACGCTGTTTGCCGGGATGTGGAACCAAGGGCGCAACATGGCCGATGCCGAGGTGCTCGCCGCCACGCTGACCGAAGCTGGCCACGATGCCGGCGCCCTGCTGGCGCTGGCGCAAAGCCCGGAGGCCAAGCAGCGCCTGATCGCCAACACGGAAGGCGCCGTGGCGCGCGGGGTGTTTGGTGCGCCCACCTGTTTTGTAAACGGCCAGATGCATTTCGGTCAGGATCGGATCGATTGGGTGGAGGCGGCGGCGGTGGGGTGAGCTGACCCCTCACCCCGCTCGGCTTTGCCGAGTCGACCCTCTCCCGCAAGGGGAGAGGGAACAAAAGAAAAGGCCCGGCAGGTTTCCCTGCCGGGCCTTGGTTTTCAGTCAGCCTGCCTGATTAATCACGGTTGCCCATGAAGCTGAGCAGGAACTGGAACAGGTTGATGAAGTTCAGATACAGGGTGAGCGCGCCCATGATAGCGAACTTGCCTGCCATATCGCTGCCCTGCACCTGATAATACATCTCGCGCAGGCGCTGGGTGTCGTAGGCGGTGAGGCCCGCGAAGATCAGCACGCCCAGGATGTTCACCGCCAACTGCAAGCCGCTGGAACCGATGAAGATATTGGCAATCGACGCGACGATGATGCCGATCAGGCCCATCATCAGGAAGCGGCCCATCGCCGACAAATCCTTCTTGGTGGTGTAGCCATAAAGGCTGAGGCCAGCGAACGAGGCCGCCGTCACGAAGAAGGTCTGCGCGATCGACGCGCCGGTGTAACGGGCGAAAATAACGCTCATCGACACGCCCATCAGCGCAGCAAAGCCCCAGAACAAGCCCTTGAGCGTCGTTTCGCTCATGCGATTGAGGCCGAAGTTCATGCCCAGGATCATCGCCAGCGGCGACAGCATGGCAACCCAGCCGAGGATAGTGGGGCGGCCGATTTCATTAAAGAACACCGCAAACAGCGCCGGGGTCGAATAGATTACCAGTGCCACGATGCCGGTGAGCAGCACGCCCGACGCCATGTAGTTGTAGATGCTGAGCATGTAGCTGCGCAGCCCGGCATCAAAACCGGCGTCTGTTGGGGCCTGGGCCCGGAAGGCACCGAGCCGGGGGTCCATGTTGTTGGCCATGCGAAATTTCCTCCTGCGGCCGGCGGGTGGCCGGTTACCTGATCAATATCGGGCATCTTGCCTGAATTTTCAATGACTGACCATTACCGCGTTGCAATCATAACTGTCGCAGCACCGAAGCCGGCCGCGCCGACAATGCCCGCCAGTTGCCGGCAAGGCCCAGCACCACTGTAACCACGGCGCCCACCCCGACAGTGATCAGAACGCGCGGCCAATCGGGTGTCCAATCCAGCTTGAAAATCCAGGTGACGACAAACCAGCCGGCTGTGCTGCCCAGCACCAGCGCCAGCGCCGACACGATGGCGGCAAGCAGGCCATATTCGGCCAGCGTTGCCAGTGCGACCTGGCCGCGCGTTGCGCCCAGAAGTTTCAGCAGCACCGCATCATAGGTTCGCGCCCGCGCGCCGGCGGCCAGCGCACCCACCAGCACAGCAATGCCGGCCGCCACCGTGACGCTGGCTGCAGCGCGGATGGCGGCGGAAAGCTGGCCCAACAATATCTGCACCTGGCCGATCACATCCTTCACCCGCACCACCGATGCCGTGGGAAAGCGGGCGGACAGCGCGCGGGCAACGCCGCGTTCGGTATCGGCCGGCACCTGCACGGTGGCCATCCAGCCGTGCGGGGCGGCTTCCAGCGCGCCGGGGGCAAATAATATGGCAAAGTTGAAGCCCATCGATTGCCAATCAATCTTCCGCGTGTTGGCGATGCGGGCGGTGATATCGACGCCCAGAACCGAAACGCTGATGCTGTCGCCGATCTTGAGCCCCAGCGCCGTGGCGGCATCATCGTCGATCGAAACCAGCGGCGGCCCGGCATAATCCCGCGGCCACCATTTGCCCGTAACCAGCGTGTTGGCTTCGGGAAAATCCGCCGCATACGACAGGCCGCGATCACCGCGCAAAATCCACGCTTCCGGCCCGGCCTTGATCTGCTGCGCCGGCACGCCGTTCACTGCCGTGATCGGCCCGCGCAAGGACGGCACGATCACCGTGCGCCCGCCTGGCGCGGCGGTTGCCACCAGATCGGCAAAGGCAGTTTTTTGATCGTTGGGAATATCCAGCACGAAGAAATTGGGTGCCTTGGCCGGGATGGTGCGGTTGATCTGGCTGGCCAGATTGCCTTCGATCGTGGCCAGCGTCGCAAATAACGTCAGGCCCAGGCCCAGTGCAACCACCAGATTGCGGGTGGGGGCGCCAGGGCGGTGCAGATTAGCCAGCGCCAGCCGCATCAGCGTGCTTTTTGGCTTGGGGGCGCGCGCCGCCAGCCACTTCACGCCGGCCGCCAGCGCCCACAGCACGGCAATCAACCCAAGGGCTCCGGCCAGAAAGCCCATTACCAGCAACTGCTGATCGGCAAGCGCCACCACCAGCACCAGCACGGACGCTGCCGCTGCCGCGATGATGGCCAGCGTGGCGGCACCGGGCCGGGCGCGCTTTTCAGTCAGGCTGCGCAGCAGGCGGGCAGCCGGCATGCCTGCGCCTTCGGCCAGCGGCCACAGCGCGAACGACAGCGCGATGGCAAGGCCATACCACGCCGCCTGCGCCAGCGCGCCCCACTGCAGCGAAGTGGCGGGCGGCACTGGCAGGCTGGACGCGGCGAACTGCGCGACAGCCGCTGGCGTGGCCGCACCGATGGCCAGCCCGATCAACACAGCCACCGACGACACCAGCGCCAGTTGCCACAGATAGACGGCACGCACCGTGGCGCTATCGGCGCCCAGCACTTTCAGCGTGGCGATGGTGCGGGTGCGCGCGCCCAGATAGGCCGAAACGCCGCCAGCCACGCCAACGCCGGCCACCACCAGCGCGGTGAGGCCGACAAGGCTGAGAAACTGGCCCAATTGGGTAACGAAATTGCGGGTGCCGGGTGCGCCATTGCTGCGATCGCGCACGCGCCCCCCACCGTTGCCACCATCCCCGGCCACCGCCTCAAGCCGCTGCCGCGCCGCATCCACCGACACACCGGGTTTCAATTTCACGCGCAATTCGCTGGTATAAAGGCTGCCCAGCGTGATGAGCTGCGCGCGCTCCAGATCCTGCGCGGAAACCACCAGCCCGGGGCCGAAACCGAAACCGTCGCCGGCGCGATCAGGCTCCTGTGCCAGCGTGCCGGCATAGGTGAGCGTTGCTTGCCCCAATTGCAGCTTGTCGCCGGGCTTGAGGCCCAATTTGTCGGCGAGCGCGGGCTGGGCAGCGGCCATGCCGGGGCCAAATTTTTCGCTGCTTTCCAGCACGACGCTGCCATACAGCGGCCAGCTCGCATCGACCGCCTTCACTTCGGCCAACACGCTGTCGCCGCCATCGACACGGCTAACCATGCCACGCAATTTTACCACATCGCCCACGGTGCCGATTTCAGCAGCGGCCGCGCGCTGCGCAGCAGACGGCATCCGCCCCGACAGGCGCAGCGCCACATCGCCGCCCATCAAAAACTGGCCGCGTTCGGCCAGGCCGGCGTTGATCGCGCTGGCCAGGCTGCCAACACCGGCCAGCGCCGCAACGCCGAGCACCAGGCACACTGCCAGAATGCGCAAGCCGGCGAGCCCGCCGCGCAGTTCGCGCAGCGCAAGGCGCAAGGCGAGGCTGGGCGAAAGGCTCAGAGTACTTCCGCCAGCAGGCCGGTCATCGCAGTCCACGAACGGCGATCGGCATCGGGGTCATACATGGCAGTGCCGGGCGAATTGGCGCCTTCGTTGGTGAAACTGTGAAAGGCGCGGCCATAGGCATGGATTTGCCAATCGGCGCCGGCCGCGGTCAATTCGGCGGCGAGCGCGTGGTGATCCTGCGGCGGGGTGTAGGGATCTTCCCAGCCGTGCAGTGCCAGCACCTTGGCGGTGATCGGGCCCTGCGCACCCAGATTGGGCGTGCCATAAATGCCGTGAAAGCTCACCGCCGCCTTGATGCGTGCATCGCCCGAGCGCGCCACATCGAGCGCGCACAGGCCGCAAAAACAATAACCGATGATGGCCATCCGGCTGGCATCCACCTGCGACAGGGCGGCGGCGGCATCGACAGCGGCAAGCAGGCGTTGACGCAGCGCGGCGCGGTCCTGCACCCACGGGCCCATCAGGGCGCTGTTGTCACCCGCCGGATCGCCGCGTCGGCCTTTGCCGTACACGTCGATAGCCATGGCAGCATAGCCCAGCGCGGCGAGACGATCGGCTTGCCGGTTGTCGAACGCGGTTTGGCCGACCCAGTTGGGCGCGATCAGCACGCAGGGATGCTGGCCAGCGCCGGCCGGCAGCGCCAGATAGGCTTCCAGTTCGTCGGTGCCATCGAAATAGCTGAACGCAGTCATGATTTGTCCTTCAGTCGTCGGTATCTTACGAGGCAGCTTGCGCCAGGTTCATGCGGTCGCTGGCGATCAGCCCATCGCGCATGGTGATGATCCGGTCGCACAGCGGCGCGAGTTCGGCATCGTGGGTAATCAGCACCAACGTCGCGCCGGTTTCGGCGAGGCGGGCAAACAGCAATTCGATGATGGCGGCGCCGGTGGCGGCATCAAGATTGCCGGTAGGTTCATCGGCAAAGATCAGCGCCGGGCGGCCAACGAGCGCGCGGGCGATGGCAACGCGCTGCTGCTCCCCGCCCGAAAGCTGGGTGGGATAATGGTGCAACCGGTGGCCGAGGCCAACGCCTTCGAGTTCGGCTTGCGCGCGCGCCTGCGGGTGCGATTCGCCGGCCAATTCCAGCGGCACGGCGACATTTTCCAGCGCGGTCATGGTGGGGATGAGGTGGAACGCCTGCAACACGATACCAATGCGGCCGCGGCGGGCGCGGGCCAGGCCGTCTTCATCCATGCGGGTAAAATCGGCGCCGGCCACGATCACCTTGCCGCTGGTCGCCCGCTCCATCCCCGACAGCACGGCCATGGCCGATGATTTTCCGGAACCCGATGGGCCAAGAATGGCAAGGCGCTGCCCGGCGGGCACGTCGATGGTCAGCCCGCGCAGCACATCGACTGCGGCATCGCCGCTGCCCAGCCGCAGGGTGACATCGCTGGCCTGTATCACCATATGGCTGTTCATCATGTCTCGCACGGCTGAAAGGATTCGAGTCTTGCACGAATTAGGTGTTCGCAGGCCGTATTACCAGATGGCAGTGGCCATTTGCGCGCTGTTCATGTCGCAGGCGGCCCCCACCACCCCTGCATCGGCACGGCCACTTGTGGTGCTGGCTTACGGCGATTCACTCACCGCTGGATATCAGCTGGCGCCGGGCCAAGGCTTTGCGCCGCAACTGCAAAAGGCGCTGAAGGCAAAAGGGCGCAGCGTGACCGTGATCGGTGCCGGCGTGTCGGGCGATACCAGCACGCAAGGCCGCGCGCGGGTGAACTGGGTGCTGGCAGGCATGAAGCAAAAGCCCGATCTGGTGGTACTGGAACTGGGTGCCAACGACATGCTGCGCGGCCAGCCGCCCAAAACCGCCAAGGCCAATCTTGATGCGATGGTCAAGGCATTCCAGGGTAAAGGCGCCCGCGTGCTGGTGGCGGGGATGCGCGCCAACCCGACCATGGGCAAGGCCTATGTAACCGAATTCGAAGGCCTGTTCCCGGCCGTGGCACGCGCCAATGGGGCTGCGCTGTATCCGTTCTTTCTCGACGGAGTCGCCGCCCAGCCCAAGTTGCTGCTGGGCGATGGCCTGCACCCCAATGCAAGGGGCGTTCAGGTGATGGTGAGCCGTATCCTGCCGGCGGTGGAGCGTGAGCTTGCGCTGGTGAAGTGAGGCGCGAGGCCAGCGGGAGAGGATGGCGAACGAGGATGGCGGGCGAGGATGGCGGGCGAGGATGGCGGCGATTGCACCATCCTTGCCCGCCGGTCCTGATTACGCCGCTTCGCTGCCCTTCCAGCTGAGCACTGGTTTGCGCGCGGCCTGCGTTTCATCAAGTCGGCGGCGCGGCGCGAAATGCGGGGCGCTGCGCCAAGCATCGGGATCGGCCAGCATCTGCGTTGCGACATGGCGCATCGCGCCGATCAGCTGATCCAGGTTGGCCTTGCTTTCGGTTTCGGTGGGTTCCACCAGCATGGCACCGTGGACGACGAGCGGGAAATACACCGTCATCGGGTGGAAGCCTTCGTCGATCAGTGCCTTGGCCAGATCCAGCGTGGTCAGCCCCACACCCGACAGGAAATCATCCGAAAACAGCGCTTCGTGCATGCACGGCCCAGTGCTGGCGAACGGCGCGGTGTAGATATCCTTCAGGCTGGCCAGGATATAATTGGCGTTGAGCACGGCATCTTCCGCCACCTGGCGCAGGCCATCGGCACCGTGGCTCATCATGTAGCTGAGCGCGCGGACGAACATGCCCATCTGGCCGTGGAAGGCCACCATGCGCCCGAAACTGTCGGGCGCGGCGGTGGCGGCGATATCTTCCTCCACCAGTTCCCGGCCTGTCGCAGTTTTGCGCACGAACGGGATCGGTGCAAACGGCGCCAAGGCGGCCGACAGCACAACCGGGCCAGAACCCGGCCCGCCGCCGCCGTGGGGCGTGCTGAACGTCTTGTGCAGATTGATGTGCATGGCATCGACGCCCAGATCGCCGGGGCGCACGCGGCCGACGATGGCGTTGAAGTTGGCACCGTCGCAATACACATAACCGCCGGCGGCGTGGACTGCGTCGGAAATCGTTTTCAAATCAGGCTCGAACAGGCCGCAGGTGTTGGGATTGGTGATCATCACTGCCGCCACATCAGGGCCAAGCCGGGCGAGCAGCGCATCGAGATCGACCCGCCCGCGGGCATTGGCCGGGATGTTTTCCACAACGAAGCCGCAAAAGGCGGCCGTGGCCGGATTGGTGCCATGCGCCGATTCCGGCACCAGCACCACGCGCCGCATATCGC
The DNA here is from genome assembly GCF_041689835.1 of Sandarakinorhabdus sp. Classification (GTDB taxonomy): domain Bacteria; phylum Pseudomonadota; class Alphaproteobacteria; order Sphingomonadales; family Sphingomonadaceae; genus Sandarakinorhabdus. Next base: position 2,059 of record NZ_JBDNFM010000153.1, on the reverse strand, counting down.
CGCGCGCATCCAGCGCCGCACGAATGGCGACCATGCCGCACAATTCGCCGTGAGCGCCGGCCTTGGGGCTCATGGCAACGGCGGGCATGCCGGTCAGCTTCATCAGCCAATCGGCCAGCACATCGATCAGTTCCAGCGCGCCCTGCACGGTGGATTGCGGCTGCAGCGGGTGAATATCGGCAAAGCCGGGCAGCCGCGCCATTTTTTCATTCAGGCGCGGATTGTGCTTCATCGTGCACGAACCCAGCGGGAAGATGCCCAGATCGATGGCATAATTCTGCCGCGACAGCCGCGTGTAGTGGCGCACAGTTTCGGGTTCGGAAAAGCCTGGCAGGCCGATGGCGGCATCACGGCCTAGGCCGCCCAGACGATCAGGCACGAGCGGCACCGGCGGCAGATCGACGCCGGTACGGTCCAGCCCGCCGCGTTCGAACAGCAGGGCTTCTTCGAGCATCAGCGCCTTGTTGCCGGTATAGGTTTCAGCAACAGCGCCGGTGCCAGTGACCAGGCGCGTGGGACGGCCAACATTGTTCATTGGTGATCCGTTCTGGGGCGAGTTGTTCTGGGGAGTCGTCATTTCGCCATCACCTCATCAAGCGCGTCCTCGAACGCGTCAAAATCCTCATCCGTCGCGGTTTCGGTCACCGCCACGATCATGCCGTTCGTCAGCGCCTTCTCGCTCGGCCACAGCCGGCCCAGCGACACGCCGCCAAGCACGCCCTTTTCCGCCAGCTTGCGCACCACGGGGCGGGCTTCACGGCCCAGATCGAGCGTGAACTCGTTGAAGAACGCCCCGTTGAGCAGGGTGACGCCGGGCATGCGGCCCAGCCGTTCCGCCAATTGGACGGCGCGGGCATGATTAAGCGCCGCAAGGTGGCGCAGGCCCTTTTCGCCCAGCAGCGTCAGGTGCACCGAAAACGCCAGCGCGATCAGGCCGGAATTGGTGCAGATGTTGCTGGTCGCCTTCTCGCGGCGGATATGCTGTTCGCGGGTGGACAGGGTGAGCACGAAGCCGCGCTTGCCGCTGGCATCGACGGTTTCGCCGCACAGGCGGCCCGGCATCTGGCGCACATGCTTGTCGCGGCAGGCAAACAGGCCAAGATACGGCCCGCCAAACGTGAGCCCGGCACCCAGCGACTGGCCTTCGCCAACCACGATATCGGCGCCCATCTCGCCCGGCGACTTGATTGCACCGAGCGAGACGATTTCGGTGACCACAACGATCAGCAGCGCGCCGGCGGCGTGGCAGGCATCCGCCAGCGGCGAGAGATCGGCGATGTGGCCGAACAGATTGGGGTTTTGCACCACCACGCAGCTGGTATCGCCGTCGATGGAGGCGATGAGGCTGGACAGGTCATCACCGGGCGCGCCTTGGGTGAACTTGGGCACGCCGGCTTCCACGACGTCGCCGGTGAAGCGAGTGAGCGTTTTGAGCACCGACGTGTAGTGCGGGTGAACGCCGGCCGAAACCAGGCACTTGGGCTTGCGCGTGATGCGCCGCGCCATGAACACGGCTTCGGTCATCGCGGTGGAACCGTCATACATCGACGCGTTGGCCACTTCCATGCCGGTGAGGCGGGCCACCTGGCTTTGAAATTCGAACAACACCTGCAGCGTGCCCTGCGCGATTTCCGGCTGGTACGGCGTGTAGGCGGTGAGGAACTCGCCGCGCTGGATCACCATATCGACCGTGGCCGGCACGTGATGTTTATAGGCGCCGCAGCCAACGAAGAACGGCGAGGTGCTGGCCGTGGCGTTTTTGCCGGCCATTTTCACCAACGCGCGTTCCACCGCCATTTCGCTGGCGTGGTTCGGCAGGCCCGCAATCGGGCCGGGCAGTACGGCTTCGGCGGGCACATCGCTGAACAAATCGTCGATGCTGGCAGCGCCGATGGTGGCCAGCATGGCCGTGCGGTCAGCCGTGGAGAGAGGGAGGTAACGCAAGGGGGCTTACTCCGGGAGGTGAGCGGAAAAACGAATGCGGACGTAATCGGCGATCCACTGGCCATCGGCGGCTTGCAGGGTGGGCGCGAGCAGGGCGACGGTTTCGGTGATGATC
>NZ_JBDNFM010000152.1:0-15162 GCF_041689835.1 Sandarakinorhabdus sp. | reverse complement strand
CTTCTCATCGATTTCTTCGCGCCGCTGGGTCACACCCAACACAAGCTCGCCGAACAGCGCCGGATCTGCTTCGACAAGACGTTGGCCATCCAACTCCCCGCCGAACCGGTAACGGTTGAACTCTCCAACCACAGCCTCCGCAACGCCGCCGGCGACATCGAGTTGATAAAGTGCCTGAATTGCGGCGAGCCGCGCGGCACTCCGTCGTTTGCCTTTGGAAACCGTGGGTTTGCGGCTCATGACAACTCGAAACGGTAACGCAACGCGACCATGGAAAGACAGGCTTCGACGGCTGCCGCCCCTTTATTGCCCTTGTCCCGACTGGCACGGGCCCAGGCCTGATCCTTGTTTTCACAGGTCAGGATGCCGTAGCCGATAGCCGCCAGCTGGTTCATGGCCAGGTCCTGTAAGGCCCGCGCACTTTCCCCGCAAACATAGTCGTAATGGGTGGTTTCGCCGCGAATGACACAGCCAAGCGCCACAAACCCATCGAATTTCCGTCTACCTTCCGCAGGTTGATCCGCTTCGAGGGCGTACCGGATCGCCGCGGGAATTTCGAACGCACCCGGGACAGAAAACCGTTCATACGTTGCGCCGGCAGTCTCTATCGCTGCAATCGCGCCCAATGCCATTTCGTCCGCCAGGTCTTCATAAAACCGAGCCTCGACGACCATGATATGCGGGGTTACGTCATCCATTATGAATCATCCGAAAGTTTGACCGATATAGGCCGGTGATCGACGACATTCAAATCATAGCCATCGATACCGACAATCTTCTTCGGCGAATTGGACAGTAGGATCATGTCGTGAACGCCAAGGTCGAGCAAAATTTGCGCACCAATGCCGTAATCGCGCAGCTCCGTCGGGTCCTGGACCACCGCACGCGACACTTCGCCATTCGTCGCATGCACCCGATCCGAAATGAGCGTTGGGTACCATTCCCGTAGAACCACGACGACGCCCCGGCCCACGGCATCGATCTGCCGCATCGCGCCATGCAGCGGTCCTATCTTCCCGTCAGTAATCTCACCGAGCGCATCCTGGAACAGGTTCACCGCATGCATTCGCACAAGGGGCGGGTCGCCACCTGCGGACAGATCGCCTTTTACCAGGGCAACGTGCTCGGCATACTCAACTTTGTTGGCGTAGACGTAAAGCTTCCAATCGCCGCCGTGGCGGCTTTCCAGCGTCGTTTCCGCGACCCGCTCGATAATGCGGTCATGCCGCCGCCGATAGGCAATTAGGTCTGCGATAGTGCCTATTTTAAGGCCATGGAACTGAGCGAACCTGACCAGATCCTCCCGGCGCGCCATGGTCCCATCATCATTCATGATCTCGCAGATCACGCCGGAAGGGTTCAGCCCGGCAAGGCGCGCGATATCAACGGACGCTTCGGTGTGGCCAATGCGAACCAGCACACCACCGTCACGGGCCATCAGCGGGAAAACATGTCCTGGCGTCGCAATATCTGCCGCGCCCTTCGAAGGGTCGATCGCGACCGACACTGTCCGCGCCCGATCCGGAGCAGAAATTCCTGTCGTCACCCCTTCGCGCGCTTCGATGGAAACCGTAAACGCCGTTTCCAGCCGGCTGGAATTCTGTTGCGGTTGCAAGGGGATGCCCAGTTGACCTATCCGCTCACGCGTCATCGCAAGGCAAATCAGGCCGCGGCCATGCATGGCCATGAAGTTGATCACGTCCGGTGTTGCCATCTGCGCCGGAATAACGAGGTCCCCCTCGTTCTCACGGTCTTCATCATCGACCAGGATAAACATCCGGCCGTTGCGCGCATCTTCGATCAATTCCTCGGTCGAATGTTTGTAATCGCTGAACGCCACGTGCTCTTACCTACCTAATTTACTGAAAACCCACGCCAAACCGTGTCATCACGCTTCGGTAATGTCGGATTGAAGCCGCGCAACATATCTGGCCAGGAGGTCGACCTCAAGATTCACCTCATCGCCAGCCTTTAACAGGCCGAACGTCGTCTGCTGTGCGGTATGCGGAATGATGTTCACACCGAAGCGGTTTCCCTCGACCTCATTGACGGTCAAGGAAACGCCGTCGAGCGCGACCGATCCCTTTCGGGCAATATAGCGAGACAATTCCCTTGGCGCTGCGAATTCGAACCGCAAGCTATCGCCTTCCGGATGCCGGTCCACGACCTTTGCCACGCCATCGACATGCCCCTGCACCAGATGGCCGCCCAGTTCAGCCCCCAGCCGCAGTGACGGTTCAAGATTGATGCGCCGGCCTGCCTGCCACGCGCCCAGGGTTGTGCAGGCAATGGTTTCGCCGGAAACATCGGCACTAAACCATCCCTGCCCTTTTTCCACGACGGTCAGGCAGGTACCCGAGCATGCGATCGACGCGCCGATATCCACGCCCGACATATCGAAATTCGTCTCAATCGTGAACCGTGTATCGGCAGGCTTTTCAACCTTCCGGACCGTTCCGATATCCATAATCAGTCCCGTAAACATGGCATCACCTTATCAGCATCAATCTCAATCGGACGAATCCTGTCGCTCCAGCAACTCCAATACATCGTTCCCGACGCCGCGCTGCTCAACCCGGACAAACCGCGCCATGTCGGCGGGTGTGGCAACGCCATAAGGGCCGATGGCGGCAGCAATCCCAACCCGTGGACCAGCTACAGCTTCAACGTCAGCCTTGGCGCTGGCACCTATGCAATCCGCTTTGCTCAGGCTGATAACCAGCTCTTCTTCACCCAAGGCGTAGACAATGTCTTCGTTGGCGGCGCTGTGCCCGAACCCGCCAGCTGGGCAATGCTGATCGCCGGCTTTGGCCTGGTCGGCGCTGCCGGGCGCCGTCGCCGTGCGGTGGTTGCTGCCTGAATTTCGGTTCTGCTGAGGAGGCCCGCTGGTGCGAACCGGCGGGCTTTCTTCCTGACAGCTCAGCTGACGCAGCGCAGCGTGCGGGCAGCGTGCGGGCAGCGTGCGGGCAGCGTTGCTGCTGCTGCGAGATCGTAGTTGCAAGGTCGCTTGTATCCAAAAACACTCGTCATCCTGAACTTGTTTCAGGATCCATGGGATACAGAACCTCGAAAACGCGCTTGTCGGGGCATTTGCACAATGGATTCTGAAACAAGTTCAGGATGACGGGGCACTTTTCAGGAACTCCGCCCTTAATTCTTGGCCTTGTCCACCAACTGGTTCTTGGCAATCCACGGCATCATCGCCCGCAGCCGCGAACCGACTTCCTCGATCGGGTGCGCCTTGGCGGCGATGCGGCTGGCCTTCAGTTCTGGCTGGCCGGCGCGGTTGTCGAGGATGAAGTTCTTCACGAAACGCCCGCCCTGGATATCGGCGAGCACGCGCTTCATTTCGGCCTTGGTTTCAGCCGTGATGATGCGCGGGCCGGTGGTGATGTCGCCATATTCGGCGGTGTTGCTGATCGAATAGCGCATGTTGGCGATGCCGCCTTCATACATCAGATCGACGATCAGCTTCACTTCGTGCAGGCATTCGAAATAAGCCATTTCCGGCGCATAACCGGCTTCGACCAGCGTTTCGAAACCGGCCTGGATAAGGTGGGTGAGGCCGCCGCACAGAACGGCCTGTTCGCCGAACAGATCGGTTTCGCATTCTTCCTTGAAGGTGGTTTCGATCACGCCCGAACGCCCGCCGCCAACCGCCGACGCATACGACAGCGCGATATCATGCGCATTGCCGCTGGCATCCTGGTGGATGGCAATCAGGCACGGCACGCCGCCGCCCTTTTGATATTCGCTGCGAACCGTGTGACCGGGGCCCTTTGGCGCGATCATGAACACATCGATATCGGCGCGCGGCTCGATCAACTGGAAATGCACGTTGAGGCCGTGAGCAAACGCCAGCGCCGCGCCGGGCTTCATGTTGGCGGCCAGATCGTCGGCATAGATCGCGGCCTGATGTTCATCGGGCGCCAGCACCATGATCACATCGGCCCACGCCGCGGCATCGGCATTGCTCAGCACCTTGAAGCCGGCCCCTTCGGCCTTTTTCGCGGTGGCGGAACCAGCCCGCAGCGCGACCGCCACCTCGCTCACACCCGAATCGCGCAGATTCTGCGCATGGGCATGGCCCTGGCTGCCATAACCAACGATGGCGACCTTCTTGCCCTTGATTAGGCCGACATCGGCATCGGCATCATAGTAAACGCGCATGGTGTTTCCCTTGGCTGGCCCCACAGCAGCAGAGCAATTGATCAGACGGCTTCGGCACCCCGTGCGATGGCGACAACCCCGGTGCGGGCGACCTCGACAAGGCCAACCTCCCGCATCAGCGCGATGAACTGGTTCACTTTTTCCGACGATCCCGACACTTCGAACACGAAACTGTTGATGCTGGTATCCACCGGGCGGGCGCGGAAAATGTCGGCAAGGCGCAAAGCCTCTACCCGCTTCTCGCCGGAACCGGCCACCTTCACCAGCGCCATTTCGCGCTCAACATGCGGGCCCCAGTCGGTAAGATCGACCACACGGTGCACCGGCACCAGCCGATCGAGCTGCGCCATGATCTGATCAATCACCGGCGGCGGGCCATTGGTGACGACGGTGATTCGCGACACGGCATGATCGTCGGACACGTCGGCCACCGTCAGGCTTTCGATGTTGTAGCCGCGCGCCGAAAATAGCCCGACGATGCGCGCCAGCACCCCGGCTTCGTTATCAACCAATATCGACAACGTGTGCCGTTCAGACGGGAGATGCTTCATCACGCGCGCCCCTATACCAATGCTTTGGCATCGTCATCCGTTTCGCCGCGCTCGTCGGCAGCGCTCAGGATCATGTCGGTGTGCGACGCGCCCGACGGGATCATCGGGAAACAATTGGCCAACTTGGACACCCGGCAATCAACCATCACCGGGCCGGGATGATCGAGCATGGCCTGAATGCCGCTATCCAGATCGCCCGCGCCTTCGATCACGATGCCTTTCCAGCCATACGCTTCCGCCAGCTTCACAAAGTCCGGCAGCGTATCCGAATAGCTTTCGCTGTACCGCCCACCGTGGTTCATTTCCTGCCACTGGCGCACCATGCCCATATATTCGTTGTTGATGATGAACACCTTGACCGGCAAGCGATATTGCATCGCCGTGGCCAGTTCCTGAATGTTCATCTGGATGCTGGCTTCGCCGGCGATATCGATCACCAGCGCACCGGGAAACGCCAGTTGCGCGCCAATGGCAGCGGGCAGCCCATAGCCCATGGTGCCGAGCCCGCCCGAGGTGAGCCACTTGTTTGGCTCATGAAAACCGAAATGCTGCGCCGCCCACATCTGGTGCTGGCCCACTTCGGTGGAGATGATCGGCTTTCTGGCCTTGGTCATCTCATACAGCCGCTGGATCGCCTTCTGCGGCAGCAGCGCCCCGGTCTGATCAGTGCCCTTTTGTTCAAAACCGAACGAATTGCGGCTGCGCCAGCTGGCGATATCAGCCCACCACGGCTTCAGATCGGCCTGCCGGTGACCCGAATTGCCGTGACCCTTGGCGCGCCACACCTTCAGCATGTCTTCCATCACGCTGCCGACGTCGCCCAGAATCGTCAGATCAACCCGCACCGTCTTGTTGAAGCTGGAGCGGTCGATATCGACATGGATCTTGCGGCTGTTCGGGCTGAACGCGTCCAGCCGGCCCGTCACCCGGTCATCAAAACGCGCGCCCAGGCAAACCATCAGATCGCAGCGGTTCATCGCCATATTGGCTTCGTATGATCCGTGCATGCCCAGCATGCCGAGGAACTGCGGGTGATCATCCGCCATCGTGCCCAGGCCCATCAACGTCGATGTAACCGGCGCACCCGTCACCTTGGCCAGATCGCGCAGCAACTGGCTCGCCACCGGGCCTGAATTGATGATGCCGCCGCCGGTGTACAAGATCGGGCGCTCGGCCGCGGCCAGCATGTCAACCGCCGCTTCGATGCTGGTCAGATCACCCTTCACCTGCGGCTTGTAGGTCTTGTGGCTGATCGTGCCCGGCTTGGTATAACGCGCCTTGAAAATCTGCACGTCCTTGGGGATATCGATCACCACCGGGCCGGGCCGGCCGCTGCGGGCGATGTAAAACGCCTCGTGCAGCACCGGGCCAAGCCTGGCAGTCTCTTTCACCAGGTAATTATGCTTGGAACAGTGACGCGTGATGCCCACCGTGTCGCATTCCTGAAAGGCATCGGTTCCGATCAGATGCGTGGGCACTTGGCCGGTGAGCACCACCAGCGGCACCGAATCCATCAACGCGTCGGTGATGCCGGTGACGGCGTTGGTTGCACCGGGGCCGGACGTGACGAGCACCACCCCCACCTTGCCGCTGCTGCGCGCATAGCCTTCGGCGGCATGGACGGCGGCCTGTTCGTGGCGCACGAGGATGTGGCGAATGCGGGTTTGCTGGAACAGAGCGTCATAAATCGGCAGCACAGCGCCGCCGGGGTAGCCAAACACCACCTCAACACCCAGTTCAGTCAGGGCCTGCACAACGATTTCGGCGCCGGTCAACTCCGTGCCCATGATCCATTTCCCACGCAAAACGGCCGCAAAGCAGCGGCTGGATGCTGTTATGGGAAGTAAAATGCCACGTCAAGCATTTTTCACGCAATTTTCATGCGCAAACTACCGGTCAAGAAACAACTTCCGGCAACCCGGCCTTGCGTCGGCCAAACACCAGGCCCAGCACCAGCAGGCCCGCCAGCCCGGCTACCATTGGGCCTGTGCTCATCGCGGTCTCGTCTTCCGCAGCCGGCGCAGCATCGGCGCGTACACAATCGGGGCTGCCGTCAACACAGTCGCCCGGCGCGATAACCGGGGCCATTTGCACCAGTTGCGTTGCCGTCGCTGGCAGGGCGGCGAAAAACCCGGCAACCAAAACCACCATCAACTTCATTACGCACATCCCCAGCAACACTCAAAATTATCATTGCACCGCAACGTGACGTCGGCATGACATTCCCCCACCCATTAAGGGAAAAACGTCCGCTACAGGTTAAAGACAGCTACGAAATGCGGCAGGCCGTGGTTGCATCGAGGCGCGGTGGTTGCAGCAAGATCGGGCTGAAAACGCCGGCGCATCAGTCCGGCGCCGTTCGCGCCCAATCACCAAACTGGTTGCGCGCCCAGGTCTGCTGGCGCTTTTGATATTGGCGCGTGGCAATCAGCGCCGCAGCCATCGCCGCATCAAGGCTGATGGCGCCGGCCAGGTGCGCCGCCAGTTGCGGCACCGCCAGCGCTTTCATCACCGGCACATCGGCGGGCAAGCCCAGCGCCGCCAGCGCGGCCACCTCATTCAGCGCGCCCGCGGCCAGCATCGCCTGCAAGCGCAGCCCGGCGCGCGCGTTCAATTCGTCACGTGGGCGATCGACGATGAAGCCCTGCACCGCCGCCGGCCCCACCCCGCCTTCGCGGTGCTGCTGCCAACTAGCCAGGGTGCGCCCCGTCGCGCGCACCACCTCCAGCGCGCGCATGGTGCGTTGCCGATCGGCAGGCATCAGGCGGGCAGCAGCGGCCGGATCTTCGCGTTCCAGGGCGGTGCGGGCGGCGGGCGCACCAAGCGCGCGCACATCAGCCCGCACATCGTGAGGGATGGCCGGCACCGGTGCCCATCCATGCACCAGTGCCGAAAGATACATGCCGGTGCCGCCCACGACGATCGGCTGCAAGCCTGCGGCCCGCGCGGCGGCAATTTCGGCCTTGGCCAATTCCGCCCAGCGCGCCGCCGTGCACACATCGTCGCCGGCCAGCACGCCATACAGCCGGTGCGCCGCGGCGGCTTCCTCTGCCGCCGTCGGCCGCGCCGAAACAATGGCAAGATCGCGGTACATCTGGCTGGCATCGGCATTGATGATGACCCCGCCCACATCGCCGCACGCACGGGCCGCAAGCTTCAGCGCCAACGCCGACTTGCCGCCCGCCGTCGGCCCTGTCAGGACGGTGACCCGTTCAGGATCGAGATTCATGGCAGACGCGCTCATCATCACTCTGGTTGCCGAAGGCGCCTTGTCGCCCGGGGATGCGGCGGCGGCAAGCGATGTCGTGCGCGGCATCGGCGGCGAAATCATGGCGCAAAGCTGGCTCGAAGCCGGCGACGCCTTCGATATCCTGGCCCGCGGCAACGCCCCGGCCATCCGCGCTGCCCTGGAAGACGCCTTTCCCTCAGTGGATGTCGTGGTGCAATCCGGCACCACGCCGCGCCGCAAACGGCTGATCGTTGCCGACATGGATTCGACCATGATCGCGTGTGAATGCATCGACGAACTCGCCGATTATGCCGGGATCAAGGCCGAAGTGGCTGCCATCACCGAAGCCGCCATGCGCGGCGAACTGGATTTCGCCGGCGCACTCAAGGCCCGTGTGGCGCTGCTCAAAGGCCTTCCCGTCGCCACCATCGATCAGTGCCGCGAGGAACGCGTGCGCCTCAACCCCGGCGCGCGGACGCTGGTGCAGACGATGGTGGCGAACGGCGCGCGCTCATTGCTGGTGTCCGGCGGCTTCATGGCCTTTGCCGTGCCGGTGGCGCGCCAGATCGGCTTTGCCCGCGTTGTCGCCAATCGGCTGGACACCGCCAGGGAAAAGGACGCCGATGTGCTCGCCGGCACCGTGCCCGAGCCCATCGTTGATGCCGCCGCCAAAAAGGCGCTGCTCCAAGCCGATGGCACGCCGTTATCGGCCGCACTGGCAGTCGGGGACGGCGCCAACGATATCCCGATGATCCAGGCCGCCAGTGCCGCCGGCGGGCTCGGCATTGCCTACCACGCCAAACCCGCCGCCGCTGCCGCCGCGCAGGCTCATGTTCGGCGCGGCGACCTGACCGTCTTGCTGCGCGCGCAGGGCTATGTCCGCGCCGATTGGGTGCAAGACTAGCCGGCGGGAAACAGTTTGGCCGTGAGCCAGGTGCCCGCCGCCGCCGTGCCGCCGGTGAGCACGGTGCCCCACATCAGATCGAGCACCGTCACCTTCAGGCTCCACACCTTCAACGTGGCATAATTGGTCAGGTCATAGGTGGCGTAACACACGAACCCCAGCACCGCGCCTTGCAGCGCCGACTTTGCGACACCTTCGGTCAATCCCGGCCACACCGCGAAGTAAACGATGCCGGCGATGTAGATTGCATAAAAGATCAGCGCCGGCAGCAACCGAAAGCCGTTCTCCATCATCACCGGGCCGATTTCAGGCTTGTACAGGCGCGGCGCCATGTTGATCAGCCACACCGCATCGATGGCGGCAAAGGCAACAAGGGTCAGGCCGTAGGCTGCGAGCATCTTGGTCATGACCATGCCATAGCCGGGCAGCGATGGATTGACACGGGGTTTGACAGCATCCCCCCGTATCCGCGATGCTGTGCCGCTACAGGAAACCAACGGCAACAGGCGAACCAGCACCATGGCCGCCAAACATGTGGGAAGTACCATGACCAGGGCAACGAAGGGCCTGATGTCGCGACTGCTGGAATGGCTGCTGCTGCGTTTCTACCGCGGGACGGGTTGGAAATCGGTCGCGATGCGGCCGATTCCGCGCAAGGCGGTGATCATTGCGGCACCGCACACATCCAACTGGGATTTCGTCTATTATATCGGGCTCACCCGTGATCTGGGCATCGAAACCAGCTTCATGGCCAAGCGGCAATTGTTCCGCTGGCCGCTGGGCCGCTTCATGCGGGACGTCGGCGGGGTGGAGGTAAATCGCGAGAAAAGCGGCAATTACGTCCAGTCGATGATCGACGAATTCAATCGCCGCGATGATTTCCTGCTCACCATCGCACCCGAAGGCACCCGCAGCGCCGTTGGACAGTGGCGCACCGGCTTTTATCACATCGCGCTGGGCGCCAAGGTGCCGCTGATCGTTGGCATGATGGATTATGCCAAGAAAACCGGCGGGTTGGCGCTGGCTTTCATGCCCACCGGCGATTACGCCGCCGATATGGCACGGGTAGAGGAATTCTACCGTTCCACCACGCCGCGGCACCCGGGCAAGACGATGAAATCCATCGTCAGTGCCAGCGTGCAGCCTTTCGAAAAGGCCGCCTGAACACCGCCATGTTGATCGATCTGGGAATAACCCTCGCCGCCGTTGTCGGCCTCATGGCGCTGTGCTGGCGCTACGCTGTCTCGATCCGCGACGTGTCGTTCATCGATGCCATCTGGGCCTATGGCATGGTGTTTGCCGTCGCGGTGGCGGCGGGCCTCAATGGCGGGCTGGCCGGGCCGGCGGACTGGGCGCTCCTCGCCCTTGTCAGCGCGTGGGGACTGCGGCTGGGCACCCATCTCATCACCCGCTGGCGCCGGCTCGGCCGCGATCCGCGCTATGAAAAAATCCTCGGCCACGCGATGAAAAATCGCGGGGACAAACCGGGCATGAGCTTTGCCAAGGCAGCGTGGTGGCGAGCCTTCGGCATGCAAGGCCCGCTGCTTTGGGGTGTATCGCTGCCGGCACAGGCCGGCGTTCTGGCCGACAACGGCGCGGCACTACCGGCGTGGGGCCTCGCCGGTGCCGCGCTGGCGGTGTTCGGCATTGCCTTCGAAAGCATCGGCGATGCCCAACTGGAAACCTTCCGCGCCGATCCCGCCAGCAAGGGCGAGGTGATGGACAAGGGCCTGTGGCGCTACACTCGCCATCCCAATTATTTCGGCGATTTCTGCGCCTGGTGGGGCATCTTCATCGTTGGCCTCGCCGCCGGCGCGCCGTGGTGGACGGCGGCTGGCCCGCTGTTCCTCAGTTTCACCCTCACCCGCTGGTCGGGCGCGCCGCTGCTGGAGCACAGCCTGAAAAAGCGCCGCCCCGGATACGACGACTACATCCGCCGCACCTCCGGCTTCTTTCCGCTGCCGCCAAAACGCGGCTGAAGGCTGAGCAGCGCGACATTTGCATGGATGCGGTGGCCACGCTGCCGGTCAACCGCATGTCATCAACGCTGCAAACGACCAATCCGATCAGAGCAGCCCGGCGGCGATTATCCGTTCGACAAGACCGTCCTCAATCACGATTTGCTGATCCAGCAACAGCAGCGCCAGGCCATGCACGAGGGACCAGGCGCGAATGGCCTCGATCCTCGGGTCGGTGCCGGTTTGTGCGGAAACCGCGGCGGCGTTCTCGCGCAGGAATGTCAGGGCATCGGGGAGGCCATGCCGCGGCGCTTCCAGCATGTCGTGCGATGCTTTTGCCCCGAAGATCATGCGAAACAGCGCCGGGTTGGCCGCCGCGAAACGCACATAGGCAATGCCCGTTGCGGCAAACCCGGCTTGCCCGCCGCCTGCCTGCTTTGCCGCCGCACGCTGCGCTTCGGCCAGTTTCTCCAACCCCGCCGCCGCCAAGGCATCAAGCAATGCACCCTTGTCGGGAAAATGCCGATACACGGCTGTCGCACTCACACCCACGGCGCGGGCGACCTCGCGAAGGCTGAGGGCGTCGGCCGCCTGTGCTTCCAGCAGCGTCAGGCCCGCTTCGATCAGCGCCTGCCGGAGGTCGCCGTGATGATAGCTGCGTTTTTCCATGTTGACAGTGTTACCATTGCGCCTATGTTGATAGCGTAAACATGTGCAGCAGGAGAAACGTGATGGCAAGTTTGTTGGAAAGCGCGCTCCGCTCGGCCGTGTACACGGGGGTCCAGGCCATCGCCGGCTTCAACCGCAAGCGTTTGCCCAAAGTCACCGATCATCCGTACCTCACCGGCATTTTCGCTCCGATAACCAAAGAAATGACGCTGACCGACCTTGCTGTGACAGGCACGATTCCGCCAGCAATTGATGGACGCTACCTTCGCATCGGCCCAAACCCCGTCGCTGCCAATCCTGCAAGCTATCACTGGTTCATCGGCGACGGCATGGTTCACGGCATCCGCATCCAGAACGGTCGCGCGCTCTGGTACAAGAATCGCTGGATCCGTTCGCGCCGGGTTGCCCAGCTTCTTGGCAGTGCCGCCGCGCCGGGACCGCGCAACCGCGCCCAGGACGTCGTCAACACCAACGTGACCGGCATTGCGGGCCGCATCTTTGCCCTGGTGGAGGCGGGCAGCTTTCCCGTTGCCCTGAGCGACGATCTCGAAACGCAGGCCTATGATGCCTTCGGCGGCACCCTGCACGACAGTTTCACCGCCCATCCGCACCTGGACCCATCGACCGGGGAACAGCACGCGATCTGTTACAATGCGTCCCAGCCCGGCCTTATCCGCCACGTCGTCATCGACAACGGCGGGCGAGCCATTCGCGAGGAGCCAATCCCGGTAAAGCACGGCCCGTCGATCCACGATTGCGCACTGACCGCCCGCTATGTGCTGCTGCTCGATCTGCCGGTCACCTTTTCGAAAAATACGCTGCTGGCAGGTCATGAGTATCCCTATGCGTGGAACCCCGAACATCGCGCACGGGTCGGCCTCATGCCCCGCCATGGCAGCGCCGCAGACGTCATCTGGTGCGATGTCGATCCCGCCTATGTCTTCCATCCGTGCAATGCCTATGACCTGCCCGATGGGCGCGTCGTCATGGACGTGGTGGCGTATGACACGATGTTCGATGAATCGACGCAAGGCCCGGACAATATGTCAGGCGCCTTTGAACGCTGGACGGTCGATCCGGTCGCCCAGCGGGTTGACCGCGCCGTGATCGATGCCAGCCCGCAGGAGTTTCCCCGGCCCGACGAGCGCCTGATCGGCCAACCCTATCGCTACGCCTACACCGTCGCATTGCCGGAGGGCCGCGCCGCGCGGTATCTGGGCGGCACAAAACTGTACAAACACGACCTGCAATCCGGCACGCGCCAGCTTCATGATTTCGGCGAGGGCCGCTATCCGGGCGAGTTCGTGTTCGTCCCGGCCCACACCGCAGCCGGCGAGGACGAAGGCTGGTTGATGGGCCTCGTCGTCAATCACCCGGGCGAAACGACCGACCTGGTGATCCTGAATGCCCGCGATTTCGCCGGCGAACCGCAGGCCAGCATTCGTATCCCGCACCGGGTGCCGCCGGGATTTCACGGCAACTGGGTCGGCCGCTGACCGGCCCGTTGCCGGCGCGCATGGCCTGATTGCAGTACGCTTGCCCAGCGGTGGCGGCCTTGCCCCGGCCTGCCCCGCTACGCGGCCAAGCGCTGTCGACCACAACGCCGGCCCAATGGCGCTGCACGCAATTATCCGGGCGCGGCAACTCGCCGCAAACAGCCAACTGCACATTGCCTGATTGCATTGGCAAACCTTCAATTGCCAAGCGATATCAATGTGTCTGTGAAATCGTGCCGACGCAAATACAGCGATAACTGTCAGCGCTGGCTGATAAATAATGCTGGCCATAAATGTAAAAAAAAGTGCTTGATGTGTTATCGCCACGCCAATCAGGACAACACCGTCTTAATCGATTCGATTTGGGGCAGTCGCATGCAAGCAACGGCGCTCTTGACGAATGCGGACGACGCCGTGGAGCACGGCCGTATGAACAGCACCACCGCCCGCGCCCGGCGGACCACTGCTTACCCAGCAAGCGCTCGGTCGGCGCTGCGATCGGCCACACACGACATTCATCAACGCATGCACCATCACCCGGCACTTTCGCGCCTGGCAGCAGGAACAATCAGCCGAGACGAATACCGCCGCGTGCTCGCCCGGTCGTACGGTTTTTATATCATTGCCGAGCCGGCGCTTGGTTTTGCCGGAAAATTGACCGATTGCCTTTTCCTGGACCTGGCGGAATTGGGCATGATGCCCGCTGCGATCGCGGTGTTGCCGCGGTGGGCGGCCTCCGCATTCGGGCAGCACCCCAGCGCGTTGATCGGCGCCCGCTATGTGTTGCTTGGCGCCTCGCTGGGCGGCAAGGTCATGGCACGCGCGATCGCGGGCCGAACGGGCAGCGACGGTGCAATGCCGGTGCGTTTTCTTACCGGGATGGGTGAAAACGACTGGAAGGCGTTTGCTTCGCGCCTGGAAACCGATCTGCCCGACGCTGCCTCACGCAAACGCGCAGCAACGGCCGCAAGCGCAATGTTTGTTGCCTATGAAAACTGGCTGGCATGGCGTGAGTGATCCCGGCGCGCTGTGCGGCATCCATCACGTTCACGGCGGCAGGATTTCGCCCGAAAACGCGAAGCCGCAGCAAACAGGTTTGCGCAGCTTCAGCCGACAGAACGAATTGGATCTGTTGGTGCGAGTTGATGGGTACGTACCAGCAAGCCTGCCAAATCCACTTGCGCAAAGATTGCTGCCGCAAACACCAAAACCAATTGTTAACCTCAGTAAATCAATCCCAATGGAATTATCAGGGACAGGAGGCGCGCGTGAGCCAGGCCAACAGCAGTTCGACCGTGCCTGACGCCGTTGATCTGACAAATTGTGACCGGGAGCAGATCCAGCACATCAATGCCATTCAGCCGATCGGCTTTCTTATCGCTGTTTCAAGCGATTGGCGAATTTCACGCGTTTCGGCAAACATTGTCGATTTCCTCGGTCTGCGGATCGATCTGGTGTTGCGAGCGCCATTGCAGGACGTGTTTCTACCTGCAGCAATTCACATCATTCGAAATCAGCTCTCACTCCTCCTGGCGCCCGGCACGATCGAGCGCAGCTTTGCGGTTCAGCTTCAGGAAAACGGTGCCAAATATGATCTGGCAGTGCACAAATCCGGCGAGTTGATCATCATCGAGGCTGAACCAAGCGTCCCGATCACTGATTTCAACGCAGGCGCGATGGTTCGCTCGATGCTGAGCCGGATAAAGAGCCAGCCAAACTTCATGCAGGAAGCGGCTCGGCTCGTACAGGCGCTGACCGGCTTTGACCGGGTCATGATCTATCGTTTTCACCCCGATGGCTCGGGTGAAGTGATCGCCGAACGCGTCCGCAGCGGGGTCGAATCCTTCCTCGGTTTGCGGTACCCGGCAACCGACATCCCGCTGCAAGCCCGCGCGCTGCTGGTGCGCAATCCGGTGCGGGTGCTGATTGACATCGGGGCTGCACCAATCCCGCTGGTGTTGTCCGCCGGGGAACCCGATACCCCGCTCGATCTGTCGATGAGCGTCCTACGCGCGCATTCGAGCGTGCATGTCGAGTATCTTTTGAACATGGGCGTCGGCTCGACCATGACCGTATCGCTGATCCGTGAGGGCAGGCTGTGGGGCCTGATTTCGTGCCACCACATGGCACCCTGGCACGTCGGCTTCGAACGGCGCACGGCCGCCGAACTGTTTGCTGAAATACT
>NZ_JBDNFM010000151.1:0-2736 GCF_041689835.1 Sandarakinorhabdus sp. | reverse complement strand
GCATCCTGCAGCGCAACTATTGCGGCAATGTCGGCCTGGAATACATGCACATCAACGATGTGGAAGAACGGCGTTTCCTGCAGGACAAATACGAAGGCCGGGACAAGGAAGTTCAGTTCACGGCCAACGGCAAGCGCGCGATTCTGAACAAACTGGTTGAAGCAGAGCAGTTCGAAAAATTCCTTGGCCGCAAGTTTGTCGGCACCAAGCGTTTCGGCCTCGATGGCGCTGAAGCCATGATTCCGGCGATGGAATCGATCATCAAGGTGGGCGGCCAGTTGGGCATCACCGAAATCGTGTTCGGCATGCCGCACCGTGGCCGGCTTAATATGCTGGCCAATGTTCTGCAGAAGCCGTTTCGCACCATCTTCCACGAATTCGCCGGCGGTTCGTCCAACCCCGATGATGTCGGCGGTTCGGGGGACGTGAAATATCACCTCGGCACCAGTACCGACCGCGAGTTTGACGGCAACACCGTCCACCTCAGCCTGGTGCCCAACCCATCGCACCTCGAAGCGGTCGATCCGGTGGTGCTGGGCAAGGTGCGTGCCATTCAATCGCTGGTGGGCGACACCGCGCAGACACGGGTGATGCCGGTGCTTCTGCACGGCGATGCGGCCTTTGCCGGCCAGGGCATCGTGGCCGAATGCTTCGGATTTTCCGGCCTTGATGGCTATGGCACGGGCGGCACCATCCACTTTGTTGTCAACAATCAGGTCGGCTTCACCACCAGCCCGCAGTTCGCGCGCTCGTCGCCTTACCCGTCGGATGTTGCCAAGATCGTGCAGGCGCCGATCTTCCACGTGAACGGCGACGATCCCGAAGCCGTGACCTTTGCCACCAAGGTCGCCACCGAATTCCGCCAGCGTTTTGGCCGCGACGTGGTGATCGACATGTGGTGCTATCGGCGCTTTGGCCACAATGAAAGCGACGAGCCCAGCTTTACCCAGCCGTTGATGTATGCCGCCATCGGCAAAAAGCGCCCGGTAAGCGAGGTTTATGCCGAACGCCTGGCGCGTGAGGCCGTGCTGACCGGCGATAGCTTCAAGGCCATGATCGATTCCTATGTGTCGATGCTGGAAGACGAATTTGACGCTGCCGCCAGTTTCAAGGCCAATGCCGCCGATTGGTTCGGTGGCCGCTGGGCTGGTCTGGGCCGGCCCAAGGAAACCATCGAAAGCCGCCGTGCCGCGATGACCGGTGTTTCGATCACCGAACTTCGGGAGATCGGCAAGCAACTCACCACGGTGCCCGAAAGCTTGTCCATTCACCGCACCTTGGCCCGTGTGCTCGATGCCAAGGCGGAGATGTTCATCAGCGCCGCCAACATCGATTGGTCCACCGGTGAGGCGCTGGCTTTTGGATCGCTGCTGAAGGATGGTTATGCCGTGCGGCTTTCCGGCCAGGATTGCGGCCGCGGCACCTTCAGCCAGCGCCATTCGGTGTGGAGCGACCAGAAGGACGGCCACCGGTATGTACCTCTGCACGCGATGGATCCCAATTTCACCGTGCTCGACAGCCCGCTGTCGGAATTTGGCGTGCTGGGCTTTGAATATGGCTATTCCCTCGCCGATCCCAAAAGCCTGATCCTGTGGGAGGCGCAGTTCGGCGATTTCGTGAACGGCGCTCAGACAATCATCGATCAGTTTATTGTTTCGGGCGAAATCAAGTGGTTGCGCGCCAGTGGGCTGGTGATGTTGCTGCCCCACGGCTATGAAGGGCAGGGGCCGGAACACAGCTCGGCACGGCTTGAACGCTTTCTGTCCTTGTGTGCAGAAGACAATATTCAGGTCGCCAACTGCACCACTCCGGCCAATTTCTTCCACCTGCTGCGCCGCCAAATGCTGCGCGATTTCCGCAAGCCGCTGGTGGTGTTCACGCCCAAATCGCTGCTGCGCCACAAGCGGGCGGTTTCGACACTGGCGGACATGGGCCCGGCGACCAGTTTCCATCGTTGCCTTGACGATCTGGCACCCTGTGATCCGAAGAAAATCCGCCGGCTCGTCCTGTGCACCGGCAAGGTTTATTACGACCTGCTCGATGCGCGCGAGAAGGAAAGCCGCGACGACGTCTACCTGCTGCGCGTCGAGCAGCTTTACCCGTTCCCCGGCGACGTCGTGGCTGAATATGTTGCGAAATTTCCCAATCTGGAAACCGTGGTGTGGGCACAGGAAGAACCGCAGAACGGCGGCGCCTGGACCTTTGCCGCGCCGCTGATCGAGGCCGCTGTTGGCCGCCGTCCGGTGTATGCCGGCCGCGCGGCTGCTGCTGCCACGGCGACGGGCCTGCTCAAGCGCCACAATGCCGAACAGGCCAAGCTGGTGGCCGAAGCATTGGGCGCCACCACGACACAAGTGAAGGCCGCCATCCGCGGCGGTCTCAATAAAAAGTGAGAAGGTTCGATCATGGCAACTGATGTCGTCGTGCCCGCCCTGGGCGAATCCATCACCGAAGCCAGTGTTGGCCAGTGGCTGAAACAGCCTGGCGAGGCGGTGGCTGTGGATGAAGCGATTGTGGCACTGGAAACCGACAAGGTGGCCGTGGAAGTGCCGTCCCCGGTGGCCGGCGTGATGGGCGAACAATTGTTCAAAGTCGGCGATACGGTGACGGTGGGGGCGCTTATTGCCCGGATCGTCGAAGGCGCAGTGGCGGCAGCTGCCGCGCCTGTGCCAACTGCTGCCGCGCCTGTGTTGGCCCCGGTATCCGCCCCCGTACCGGCACCCGCCCCGGCCCCCG
>NZ_JBDNFM010000150.1:0-21514 GCF_041689835.1 Sandarakinorhabdus sp. | reverse complement strand
GTTTGATGCGTCGCTGTTCGGCGTGCCGGAACCGGCCAGCTGGGCCATGCTGATTGCCGGCTTTGGCCTGACCGGTGCCGCCATGCGCCGCCGCCGCACGGTTGTTGCCGCCTGATTATTTTGCCGCTTCGGCGTTTGCCGGAGCGGCAACAGCAGCTTATGCGTCTCCCGGTGGCATAGGGAGATGAGTGTGCGGATTATCGGCGTGATCGGGGCGGGCCTGATGGGCAATGGCATTGCCCATGTGTCGGCGCAGGCCGGTTATGATGTCGTCTTGTCCGATGTGGCGATGGAACGCTGCGAAGCCGCCAAGGCGACGATTGCGAAGAACATGGCCCGGCAAGTGGCCAAGGGCGTGTTGACCCGGGACGCTGCCGATGCGGCGCTGGCCCGGATCAGCCTGACCACCAATGTTGCCGATTTCGCCGCCGCCGATCTGGTGATCGAAGCCGCGACGGAAAACGAAGCCGTGAAGGGCAAGATTTTTGCCGGACTGGCCGGCGTGCTCAAGGCCGATGCGCTGCTGGCCAGCAACACCAGTTCGATTTCGATCACCCGGCTGGCGGCCGCCACAGGCCGTGCGGACCGGTTTTGCGGGCTGCATTTCTTCAACCCGGTGCCGCTGATGGCGCTGGTGGAGATCATCCCCGGCCTCGCCACGTCCGCCGCCACCACCGCGGCCATGCAGGGTTTTGCCGCGAAACTGGGCAAGACCGCGATTTTGGCGGGCGATGCGCCGGCGTTCATTGTCAACCGCGTGCTGTGCCCGATGCTCAACGAAGCCATCTTTGCGCTGGGTGACGGCGTGGGCAGCGTGGTGGATATCGACACCGGCCTCAAACTCGGTGCCAACCACCCGATGGGGCCGCTGGCGCTGGCGGATTTCGTCGGGCTTGATACGTTGCTCAGCATCATGAAAGTGATGCAGGACGGCACCGGCGATCCCAAATACCGTCCGGCGCCGCTGCTGGTGAAATATGTGGAGGCCGGCTGGCTGGGGCGGAAATCGGGGCGGGGCTTTTATGATTATTCGGGCGCCGAGCCGGTTGCCACCCGATAGAATCTGGCCGATGAAACTCACCTTCACCAAGGGCAGCGGCAAGTCTGACCGGCTGGTGATCGAAACGGCGGCTGGCCCGCGTCCGCCGATTGACTGCCCAAAACAGGGCATCATCCCGCACGACATGGTGCACTGGGCGGTGGAGGCCGAGGTTGCCGCCGCCGGCTTCCTGCGACTGATCGGTGAAGGCGGGGACAGCGGGCAACGCGGGGCGCTGGGCATCGCGTCGGCTGAGAGTGTCGAACGGCTGGTCGAGATGTTTCAGGGCGAGGGCTGGAGCAATGCCGTACTGCCCGATGACGCATTCACCGCGCTGTATGCCACAACCTGTGAAGCGCGCGGGGATGCGCCGCTTTCCGTCACTGGCGCACTGCTCACCGCCGTCCGCACGCGCATTGCCGGCGTGAGCGCGCAGTGGGCGGCGGTGCCGGTGGGCGGGCAATTGATGCTGGAATTGCCACTGGAACAACGCGGCCATCCCCAATAAGGCGAAACCATGAGCCCACACGCCCCCCACCCTGACATGCTGGCCAAAACGGAAACGCTGATCGAGGCGCTGCCGTATCTGCAGCGCTATGCCGGCGCCACCTTTGTGGTGAAATATGGCGGCCACGCCATGGGCGACGCGGAGCGGGCGCGGGATTTTGCCGAGGATATCGTGCTGCTCAAGGCCGTGGGCATCAATCCGGTGGTGGTGCACGGCGGCGGGCCGCAGATCGGCAATCTTTTGAAACGGCTGGGTATCGAAAGCCGCTTTGTCGATGGGCTGCGGGTGACCGATGCCGCGACGGCGCAAGTGGCGGAAATGGTGCTGGCCGGCAGCATCAACAAAGAAATCGTGGCGCACATCGCCCAGGCCGGTGGCCGCGCGGTGGGGATCAGCGGCAAGGACGCCGGGCTGGTGATCGCCACCAAGGTACAGCGCACCATCAAGGATCCCGGCAGCGCCATCGAACAGGCTGTCGATCTGGGCTTTGTCGGCGAACCGGCGCACGTCGATCGCAGCATCATCGACACGCTGGTGGCCGCCGGCATCGTGCCGGTGATCGCGCCGGTGGCAGTGGGCAAGGACGGCCACACCTATAACATCAACGCCGATACCATGGCCGGTGCCATTGCCGGCGCGCTGGGCGCGGCGCGGCTGTTTTTGTTGACCGATGTGGCCGGGGTGCTGAACAAGGCCGGCGCACTCGAGACCGATCTGACGCCGGCCGCCATTGCGGGCCTGATCAGCGATGGCACCATCACCGGCGGCATGATCCCCAAATTGGAAACCTGCGTCGCGGCAGTCGGAGCCGGGGTAGATGCCGCCGTCATCCTGGATGGCCGCATTCCGCATGCGCTGCTGCTGGAAATCTTCACGCGCAAGGGCGCCGGCACACTGGTGCGGGCCGACTGATTGGTCAGGATTGAGGCTGCCGGGCCGCGGTGCTAGCCTGTTGTCCAAGGGCCGCTAATCGGCCTGCGGGGGGCTTTTTCATGCATTCCATCCTGTTTCGCCGCAGCGCTTCGCATCGCGCCTTGTGGCTCGGCTTGTTGCTGGCGGTGGCAGCGCCGGCGCTGGCGCGGGGCCTGTCCCCGGACGATCTGCCCAAAATCGTGCGCATCGGCGATCCGCAATTGTCGCCCGATGGCAAGTCGGTGCTCAGCGTTATTGCGCGGGCCAATCTGAAGGACAATCGTTGGGACGCTGATCTCACCCTGATCGATGTCGCCACCAAGGTTAGCCGTGTTCTCACACGCGGGCGCCAGGGCTTGGGCAGTGCACGCTGGTCGCCCGATGGCCGCAGCATCGCGTTTCTGGCCAATGATGCGGCTGGCCGCGCCCAGGTTCACATTCTGGCGATGGACGGCGGCGACGCGAAGCCTTTGACCAGTAGCAGGACGCCGGTGACGCATTTGGCCTGGCGCCCCGATGGCGGCGCGCTGGCCTTTGCCGCCGCTGACGAAACGCCGGAAAAAACTGGCGAAGCGCGGTTTGAAGACGCATTCGAGGTGGGCAATCACAGCTTTCTTGATCGCACCCCGCGCCAGCCAATCCACATCTGGACGGCGGCGCTGGCCGATGGCGCCGTGAAGCGGCTGACCAGCGGCGCGCGTTCGTTGCCGCTGGGGCTGCTGCCCAATGGCCCGCCTTCGCAGCTGAACTGGACGCCCGACGGGGCTGGCCTGATCTTCGTGCAATCCGATACGCCGGCGACGGGCGATGCCGACAGCGGCCGGCTGATGCGGGTGGATGTTGCGACCGGCACGGTGCAACCGCTGCTGGCCGGCGGCGCGCGGCAGGATACGCCGCAAATCTCGCCGGATGGCCGCAGCATCGCCTTTGCCGCACCGCGCGGCGACGTGCCGGCCCATCAGCGCCGGGTGATGATTGCGCCGGTTGGCGGCGGCGCGGCGCGTGATGGGGCGCGTGATGCGGCGCCTGCGTTGGATGTTGCGGTCGATCTGGTCGGCTGGCTGCCCGATGGCCAGTCGGTCGTGCTCAGCGGTACCGATGGCACACACAATGGCTTGTGGGTGGCGCGGGACGGCAAGGCGGCGCGGCTCGATCTGGACGGGCTTGATCCGGCCAGTGCCGATATCGGCAGCAATGGCGCGATTGCCTTTACCGCTACCACGGCGGATCGCCCGGCCGAATTGTTTCTGATCGCAGCGCCGGGCGAAAAACCGCAGGCGCTCACCCAGCTGCAAACCGTAACGGACGGCGTGACGCTGGGCCGGCAGGAAAGCATCAGCTGGAAAAGCGATGGCTACACCGCCGACGGGGTGATCACCTACCCACCCGATTACCAGCCGGGCACCAGATTGCCGCTGGTGTTGTATATCCACGGCGGGCCGGTGGCGGCATCGCGGCAATCGTTCAGCACATCCGCGCAGATTTTGGCGGCGCAGGGCTGGCTGGTGCTGGAGCCCAATTATCGCGGCAGCAACAACCGCGGGCATGTGTTTCAGGAAGCCATCATCCGCGATGCCGCCGCCGGGCCGGGCCGCGATATCATGGCCGGCATCGCGCTGCTCAAACAGCGCGGGCTGATCGACGACAAGCGCATGGCGGTGACCGGCTGGTCATACGGCGGGATGATGACAAGCTGGCTGATCGGCAATTATCCGGGTGCGTGGAAAGCCGCCGTGGCCGGTGCGCCGGTGACCGACGTGCTTGATCAATACACCACCGCCGACAGCAATCGCGCCCGCGCCGGGCAATATGGGCCGTCGCCGTTCGTGGGCAACAACATGGCAAGCTATGCCCGGCAATCGCCGATCCAATATGCCTGGCGGGCCAAGGCGCCGACGCTGATCATGGCCGATGTCGGCGATTGGCGGGTGACGATCCCGCAAGCCTATAAATTGTATCGCGCCCTCAGCGACAACAAGGTGCCGGTGAAGTTCGTTGCCTATCCGGTGGCGGGCCATTCGCCGGCCGATCCGATCCGCGCCCGTGATGTGTGGCGGCGGTGGGTGGAGTGGCTGAAACCGCGGCTCGGTTGAAGGGCAAGGGCGGAGCAGTTTTTTTGCGACACAGGAATTCTGTCCAAACCGCCCCGGCAGGCGGCGCCGTTTACCTTGGCGCGGCGCCCGCTGCGTCAAGATCGGCGGTGGCGGCAGCGGCGGATTGGGCTGGCGTGGCCACCGTGCGGGTGGAGCGGATCATCGGTGCGGCGCGGTCCGACCAATCCATGAAGCTGCCCCGGGCGCGGCGGTAATTGTCCTTGGGAATATAAAGCGTGATGCCTTGCAGATCGAGATCGCGGGCTTCGGCGTTGCCCATCGCGGCAAGCAGGGTGAAGCCGGCAACATAGGCATTGCGGCGCGCGGTGGCCAAGATCACCTTGGCGTTGATCAATTCCTGTTCGGCGTTGAGCACTTCGATGATGGTGCGGTTGCCGACGCCGTTTTCGGCGCGCACGCCTTCGAGGCTCAGGCTGTTGGCGGCGATCGCGCTTTCGGCGGACTTGATCACATCAAGGCTGGCGCGCCAGCTGGCAAAGGCCGAACGCACCTGGCTGACGACGCCGCGTTCGGTGCCGATCTGGTTTTCCATCGCGGCGGTTTGCCGGGCCTGTGATTGGCGGATCTGCGCTGCCGGACGGCCGCCCTGATACAACGGAAGCTGCAACTGCGCGCCGATCACGGCGGATTGCTGTGCGGCGGGGATGTTGATCGGAATATTGGCGCGGGCGCCGCCGAAGTTGTCGTTGCGGTTGACGTTGCCAAAGCCGCTGAGCGTCGGCAGCCGGCTGGCGCGGGCGGCCTTCACATCATATCCGGCGGCTTCGCTGTTCTTGGTGGCGGCGGCGATATCGGGATTTTCCTTGATGGCAATTTCCACGGCTTCGGCCACGTCGGTGGGCAAGCCGGGCAGCGGCGGCGGCTGCGACAGATCGGCCGGCACATCGCCGACCTGCTGGATATAACGTTCCTTGGAGCCGATCAGATTGGCCTCGGCGTTCCTCAGATCGGCCTGCGCCTGGCTCAGCCGCGCTTCGGACTGGGCGACATCGGTGCGGGTGAGATCGCCGACTTCAAAGCGGTCCCCCGTGGCGCGCAGGTTGACGCCGAGGTTGCGGACGTTGGCGCGGTTGAACTCGACGATCTGGGTGTCGCGCAGCACGTCGTTATAGGCCGCCACAACCTGGCTGAACACGCTGGCTTCGGTGGCGCGAAGCGTTTCCTCGCCGGCGGCAACGCGCGCGTCGGCGGCCCTGATACCGTTCTTTACCAGCCCGCCCTGATAGATCGGCACGTTCAACTGGCCCTGCGTGTTCAGCGTGCGCGGAATGACCACGAACTGGCCGCCGGGGATCAGCACGTTTTCGTTATACGTCGAATTGATCTGCACCGAAGGCAGGCCGGCAGCGCGCTGAATCGGCACGTTCTCGTCCGCGGCCATCTGATTGGCGCGGGCGGCATTGAGCGTCGGGTTGGTCTGATAGGCCTTGGCCAGCGCGCCTTGCAGCGTTTCAGCGGCAGCCGGTGAAGCCACGATGCACGACAGGCCAAGCAACGATGCCCCCAGCCGCGCGGCAATCTGCGAGCGGGAAGGGCGACGGCGGCTTGCCCCCGGACCAAGCGTCAGCATTCACATCATTCCTTCGTTATCGCTCGCCCGTGAAAGGCCGGCCATCGCCCCCTCGGCGGTGCCTTATAGAGGCAAGACAGCCGCTGGCCAAGAGCAAGACCGCCTTAATTTGAGCAGCAACCAAATTTGTCAGCCTGTCACGGTGTCACGGCCTTGAGATAAGCCGCGATGGCGGTGCGATCGGCTTCGGGCAATTGCGCCATGTTGGCCTGCACCTCGACCATGCTGCCGCCCACGCTGTCATAATCGGGCGTGAAGCCGGTTTTCAGATAATCCGCGATTTCAGCCGCGCTCCATTTTAGTCGCGCCGGCAAAATGCCCGGCACTCGGCCTTTTCCTTCGGCATCAGGGGCGCCCTGCAGCCAGCGGGCCCGGTCAAGGCCGCCGAATATGTCGCGCGGGGTGTGGCATTCGCCGCAATGGCCGGGGCCTTCCACCAGATATTGCCCGGCGCGCACCTGCGCCGGCGCAGTGGCGGGCAGCCGGGCCACCGGGCCAGTATCGAGATAAAGCCGCTTCCACAGGCCGATGCCGCGCCGGATATTGAACGGAAATTTGATCGCGCCCGCCGCAGGCTCGCCCGCCACGGCCGGCAGCGTGCCGAGATAGGCAAACAGATCGGCGACGTCGCCCGCCGTCATCCTGGCATAGCTGGTGTAGGGGAAGGCGGGGTAATAATGCCGGCCATCGGGGCTGATGCCGCGCCGCATTGCATTGTCGAAATCGGCCAGGGACCAACCGGCAATGCCGTCAGGCGAAGGCGAGATGTTGGGCGGCTGGAACGCACCGAACGCCGTCGCCAGCACCGCGCCGCCGCCCAGTTTCAGCCGGTCTGCGCCTTTGGCGCCCTTGGCGGCGTGGCACGAGGCGCAGCCGCCAACATGGAGTATGCGCGCGCCGCGCTGCGCATCGCCGGGGGCTTGTGCCACGACATCAGCCGGCAGCGGCTGCGGCGCGGTGACCAGCCAAGCCGCGCTGGCGCCCACGGCACCGAGCAGAACGAGGCTGGCCAGCAGACGCTGCATCTCAGTTCTTCTTGATGCGGAAGCCTTCGTGGCAGGTCTTGCAGTTGGCGGTAACCATGCCGAATGCCTTGCCGAATGTGGCTGCGTCGGTTGGCTTCAGCGCAGCAGCAGCGGCGGTATCTTTCTGGAACTTGTCGGTGGCGATCTTCCAGTCGGCCGGCATCGTCCAAATCGCCGACGAAGCTTCGGTGTCACCGCCGGTCTTGCTGTTTGCCGGGAAATGCGCCGGGAACGCCTTGGCGGCGGCGGCATAATTGGCGAGGATCTTGTTCGCCACTGCGGCATCGAAAGGCACCACGCCCTTGAGCATCTCGCCGCCCATCTTGGTGTCGCGGCCATTGCCCTTCATGATCGCCTGACGATCTTCGATGGGGCCGGCGGCAGCGGTGGCGGCGGGCAGGATCACGGCAACAGCCAACACGGCAGCAAACATTGAACGC
The DNA here is from genome assembly GCF_041689835.1 of Sandarakinorhabdus sp. Taxonomy (GTDB): domain Bacteria; phylum Pseudomonadota; class Alphaproteobacteria; order Sphingomonadales; family Sphingomonadaceae; genus Sandarakinorhabdus. The sequence continues at coordinate 13,906 of NZ_JBDNFM010000150.1, read as the reverse complement.
AGCATCATCTCGTCTCCCATTCAGCAGTCTTACGACGTCGGCAACTTTATCCCCTGCCGCCGCTGCCGCCAATGGCTCAATTGGCGCGGGCCCTTACCCGGGCCGCCAGCGGCGTCTCTCGACCTCTCCCGCAACGGGAGAGGTAAGTTTCAACGCAGATCGGGCGGCGTGGCATCGGCCTTTATCAGCGCCGCCGCCTCGGCCAGCGGCATCACCTTCTGCTCGCCGCCCTTGAGGCTGCGCAGCGCCACCGTGCCTTCTTCGGCCTCGCGGCGGCCGACGACCAGCATGTACGGCGCTTTCTGCAAGCTGTGTTCGCGCACCTTGAGGTTGATTTTTTCGTTGCGCATGTCGGTTTCCACGCGGATGCCGGCCTTGCGCAGCGTGGCGGCCACCGTGCCGGCATAATCGTCCGCATCCGAAACGATGGTGGCGACGACGGCCTGCACCGGCGCCAGCCAGGTTGGGAACCAGCCGGCGAAATGTTCGATCAGGATGCCGATGAAACGTTCATAGCTGCCCAGGATGGCGCGGTGCAGCATCACCGGGCGGTGGCGATTGCCGTCTTCGCCCACGTATGATGCGTCGAGCCGATCGGGCAGCACCGTATCGGTCTGGATGGTGCCGACTTGCCAGGTGCGGCCGATCGCGTCGGTAAGGTGAAATTCCAGCTTGGGCGCATAAAATGCGCCTTCGCCGGGCAGTTCTTCCCAGCCCCAATCCGCATTGTCGCGCCCGGTCGCCTTGACGGCATCGCGCATCGATTGTTCGGACCAGCCCCACATCGCATCGGTGCCGAACCGCTTCTCCGGGCGCAGCGCCAGCTTGATCGCATAGCTGAAGCCGCCAAGATCCTTGTACACCGCATCGAGCAGGTCGCAGAACTGGGCGATTTCGCCGACGATCTGGTCTTCACGGCAAAAGATATGGGCATCGTCCTGGGTGAACTGGCGCACCCGCATCAGCCCGTGCAGCGCGCCGTGTGGCTCGTTGCGGTGGCAGCAGCCCATTTCCGCCAGCCGCAACGGCAGATCACGGTAGGATTTGATGCCCTGGCGGAAAATCAGCACGTGCGCCGGGCAATTCATCGGCTTCAACGCCATCCACTGCGCCTTGTCGCTCACCACCGGGCCTTCATCCTCGGTGTTGGGCACTTCATCGGGGATGACGAACATGTTCTCGCGATATTTGCCCCAGTGGCCGGATTGCTCCCACTGGCGCGCATCCATGATCTGCGGGGTTTTCACCTCAAGATAGCCCGCCGCATCGAGCCGGCGGCGCATATAGGCCTCCAGCGCGCGATAGATCACGAAACCGCGCGGGTGCCAGAACACGCTGCCGTGGGCGACTTCGTCGAGGTGGAACAGGTCCATCTCGCGGCCCAGCTTGCGGTGGTCGCGCTTGGCGGCTTCTTCGAGGCGCAGTAGGTGGGCGTCCAGTTGCTTCTTGTTGAGCCAGGCGGTGCCATAGATGCGGCTGAGCATGGCGTTGTTCTGGTCGCCGCGCCAATAGGCCCCCGAAACCCGCGTCAGCTTGAAGGCTTGGGCGTCGAGCTTGCCGGTGGAGGGCAGGTGCGGCCCGCGGCACATGTCGAGCCAATCGTCGCCCGACCAGTACACCGTCAGATCCTCGGAGCCATCGTCATTGGCGGCAAGTTCGGCGGCCCACTGCGCCTTGAAGCTTTCGCCCTGCTGTTTCCAGCGGCTGATCAACTGCGCGCGGCTCCACACTTCGCGGCGCAGCGGCTTGTCGGCCCGGATGATGGCGCGCATCGCGTCTTCGATGGCCGGCAGGTCTTCCTCGGTGAACGCGCCGCGATCCGCCGGCGGGGCGAAATCATAATAAAAGCCGTCGTCCGTCGATGGCCCGAATGTGATCTGCGTGCCGGGAAACAGGCCCTGCACCGCTTCGGCAAGGATATGCGCAAAATCATGCCGTGCCAGTTCCAGCGCATCGGCCTCGTCTCGCGCCGTCACCAGCGCAAGGCGCGCATCGGCTATGATCGGCCGCGACAGATCAACCAGTTCGCCGTCCAGCTTTGCCGCCAGCGCCGCCTTGGCAAGGCCAGGCCCAATGCTCGCCGCCACATCACCGCCAGTGGTGCCGCGCGCAACCTGGCGCTGCGAACCATCGGGAAGCGTGAGGGTGATGAGATCGGACATTGCAGGCCTTTGATCGTGAACGACGCCGCAAACGCTGCGGCATGGCCGCGCTTAGCCAAAAAAGTCGCCGTTCGCCACCGTGAACTGGCGCAGCCTGCACACCGCGTGCACACCGCCTGCGCCACTGGACAACCGCCATGGCATTGCGCATCGTCCGGATGTTCGGGCGGAAAGGGGCACGGGGATGACGGGGGTGCACAGGATGCTGCTGAGCCTGCTGGCAGTGCTTGGCTGGCAGGCTGCGGCGCAGGAGGCGGCGGCTCAGGAGGCGGCGGCGCAGGAGGCTGTCCGGTGTCCGCAGCCTGCCTGCGCGGCGGTGGCCGGTGGACGCACGCAAGGTTGGGCGCCGCAATCGCGGGCCGAGGTGGTGGCCCGGCGCGGCATGGTCACCTCCAGCCAGCCGTTGGCGACGCAGGCCGGCCTTGCGATCCTGCGCCGGGGCGGCAATGCCATGGATGCGGCGGTGGCGGCAGCGGCGGTGCTTGCCGTGGTCGAGCCGATGAGCACCGGCGTCGCCACCGATCTGTTCATGATTGTCTGGTCGGCCAAGGAAAAGAAACTCCACGCCCTCAACGCCAGCGGCACCGCGCCCAGCGGGGCGACGCCGGCGCATTATGCCAGCCTGGGTTACACAAAGGATCCGGCCAACTGGGGGCAGGGTTCCGGCATGCCGCGCTTTGGTATTCTCACTGTGACTGTGCCGGGCACGGTGTGGGGCTGGGATGCGGCGCTGACACGTTTTGGCACGCTCGGCTTTGCTGATGTGCTGGCCGATGCTGAATATTATGCAAACGAAGGCTTTCCGGTATCGCCGCGCATCGCGGCAGACTGGCCGGATTTCCCCAGGGCACTGCCGCTGGCAGCTTGCTGCACCGTTCACGATCCCGACACGCTGGCGACGTGGACGAACGATGGCCAGGCGCCGCGCGTGGGCGAGATGTTTCGCAATCCCGGCCTTGGCCGCGCCTTTTCGCTGCTGCGCCGGGAAGGGGCCGATGCCTTTTATAAGGGTGATATCGCGCGCGCGATCCTTGCCAAATCCACGGCGCTGGGCGGCAGCATGACAGCGGCAGACATGGCAGGCTATCGCGGCCAATGGGTGGAGCTGCTGCACACGCGCTACCGCGATCACGATATCTATCAGCTTCCGCCGCCGTCCCAGAGCTGGGCGGCGCTGGAAATGCTCAATATTCTCGAAGTCTGCGTGCCGCTGTGGTCGCCGGGGCAAAGTCTCGCAAGCCTCGGGCCGGCCAATCCGCGTTATTGGCATTATCTGGTGGAGGCAAAGAAGCTGGCCTATGCCGATCTTTCGGCGTGGAACGGCGACCCGCGTTTTTCGGCGGTGCCAGCGGCGCGGCTGACCTCCAAGGCCTATGCGGCCAGCCTGTGCAGCCGGGTCGATCCGGCGCGGGCGGCCACCACCCGGCCCGGCCCGGCCGATCGCAGCGGCGACACGGTGGCGCTGTCCACCGCCGATGCACAAGGCAATGTGGTTGCGATGATCACCTCGGTTGCCTCGGGGTGGGGATCGGGGTTGACCGTGAAGGAATACGGCCTGCTGCTGCACAATCGCGGCGTGCAGTTCAGTCTTGATCAGGCCTCGCCCAACATCATCGCGCCGGGCAAACAACCCTACAACACGCTCGCTGCCGGTTTCGTGATGAAGGATGGCGCCCCCGCGCTGTCGCTGCTGCTGATGGGCGGCGACATGCAGGCGCAGGGGCACGGCCAGGTGCTGGTCAACATGCTCGATCTGGGCGCCAATGTGCAGATGGCGACCGATATGGCGCGCTTCCGCCACGGGCAGGTATCGGATGTGCTGATACTGGAGCCGCAGCTTGATGCGCTGGTCGGAGCCGAACTCAAAGCGATGGGCCATCGCCTCGGCCAGCCCGGCAGCGGCGTGATGGGCGGCTATCAGGCCATTCGCATCGAACAGGGCAAGGATGGCAAGCCGCTCTATCGCGCCGGCTCCGATCACCGCAAGGATGGCCAGGCCGCCGGCTGGTAGCGGGCAGTCGCAAGTGGATTGGCCTCATCGGCAGGCCGCGCTGCGCCGCCCGGAGAGCGGCACCGTTGATGCCTGGCAATGCTGCAATGGCTTGCAGCGGCGAGCCGGGCTTGGCAGGGTTGATGCCGATGTCGTCCCCGCTGCCTCGCCGAACTGCGAAAACCCGTCCGCTCGCCGGCCTGCTGATCAGCGCTGGGCGCCGCGAAGCCGTGGTGGTGACCGCGCATGAAAAGCGGCTGGTGATCAATGTCGAGGCCGACATCAGCGCCATTCCGCTGGCCCGGGTGCGCCGCGATGCGGGCCTCAATCTGTGCCGTACCGACAAGGCGGATTGGCAGATCAGGCTGGATGCGCTGCCGCCGCTCGGCAGCTGGGTGCATGATCTGCCGCTGCAGCGCCCGGCAAGCCCGCTGCGCCGCGCCGTGCTGATCGTGCTGGCCCTGATTGGCGTGCTGGCGGCCGGGTTGTGGGCAGCGCGCGACGAAGCGGCGCTGCTGGCGGCACAGCTGTTTCCGCACCAGATCACCGATCGCATCGGCCGGGCTTATCTTGCCGAACTGGGGCCGCAGTGCGCGGGCGCGGCCACTGGAGGCGGTTACTGGATATTGTCGGCCTTTGCCCCTAACCCGGCGGCATGAGCAGCCTCCAGCAACTGGGTCATCACGGCGCCGCCCTCGCCTATCGCTTCACGCCCGGCGCCGGCCCGTTGCTGGTGTTCCTGCCCGGCTATATGAGCGAGATGACCGGATCGAAGGCCGAAGCGCTGAGTGACCGCGCGCGGTCGCGCGGACAGGCGTACTTGCGGCTGGATTATTCCGGCTGCGGGGCCAGCGGCGGCGCTTTTCTGGAAGGCAGCATCGGGCGCTGGACGGCCGATGTGCTGGCGGTGATCCAGCATGTGTGGCCGGCGGGGCAGGTGCTGCTGGTGGGATCGTCGATGGGCGGCTGGATCGCGCTGCTCGCCGGGCAGGCGCTTAAAGACCGGCTGGCCGGGCTGGTGGGCATTGCGGCGGCGCCGGATTTCACCGTGTGGGGCCTGAAACTGGGCGAGGCGGAGCGGCGGCAGCTTGAGGCAAACGGCTTTTTCACCCGCCCATCGGACTATGGCGAACCCTACCGCTATTCGCGCGCGCTGATCGACGATGCGCCGCGACATCTGCTGATGGATGGCCAGATCGCGATAACGGCGCCGGTGCGGCTGCTGCACGGCCAGTGCGATGATGCGGTGCCGTGGCGGCTGTCGCTGGATATCGCAGCGCGGCTGGCGGGCGGCGATGTTCAGGTGCGGCTCATCAAGGATGGTGACCATCGGCTTTCACGCGAGAGCGACATTGCCGCGCTGATTGCCACGGTTGAGGAATTGCTTTGAAGCGTCTGCTCGCCCTGATGCTGTTGGTCGCTGCGCCGGCCCTGCCGAATTTCCCGGCACTGGCCGCGCCGTCCGATCCCACGCGCTATGCCGCATGCATCGAAATGGCGGGCAAGGATCCGGCGCGCGCCATGCAGCTGGCCTATGCCTGGCGCATCGAAGGCGGTGGGGTGGCCTCGCGCCATTGCCTCGCTGTCGCCCAGATGCACGCCCGTCATCACGACGCGGCGCTGAAAAGCTATGAGGCCGCCGGGCAGGCCAGCGAGGATGCCCGCGACGGCCGCGCCATCGTGCTGTGGCGGCAGGCCGCCGATGCCGCAATGATCGCTGACATGCCGGCCGAGGCGGTGCGTTTTCTGGGCCGCGCGCTGGCAAAGCCAGGTGGGCTGGAATTGAGCCCGCGCGCCGAGGCCGATCTGCTCACCACCCGCGCCGAAGCCCACGTGGCCGTGGGCAAGCCCGATCTGGCAATGGCCGATCTCACGCGCGCCACTGAAATTGCATCTGATTTCTTCACGCCGTGGCTGCTCAAGGCGACGCTGGCTCGCCGTCAGGGCAATTTGGCGGTGGCCGAAGCTGCCTTGCTGAAGGCTGCAGCGCTGGCACCGGAATCGGCCGATGTGGAACTGGAAGCCGGCAATATCGCAGCGGCCAAGGGCGACATGCCGCTGGCCCGCCAGGCCTGGGAAGCCGCTGCCGCCGACGCGCCCGACACGCCGGCCGGGCAGGCTGCCGCTGCCGCGCTTGGCCGCATGTCTGCCACCATTCCCAAAGACGCGCTCGGCGAAAAACCACTGACGAAAGACGCGCTGCCTGCTACACCGCGTTGATGGCCAGGTCCGATTATCGCTTTGTCTGGAATGCCCGCGCCCGTTATGCCGAAGTGGACGCGCAGGCGGTGGTGTTCAACAGCCGCTATCTTGAATATTTCGACATTGGCATCACCGAGTATTTCCGCACAGTCGGCCTGTATCCGCAGCCCAATTTGCAGGGCGCGCCCGATTTGCACGTCGTCAAGGCCGAGGTGGTTTATCATGCCCCCGTGCTGCTGGACGAGGAAATCGCCATCTGCGTGCGCTGCGAGAAGGTGGGCCGCACGTCGATGACTTTTGCTTTTGAAGTGCACGGTAATTCGGGCGAAGATCTGCGCGCCAGCGGCAGCGAGGTGCAGGTGCATGTTGATGAACCGCGCGGGCGGCCGACGCCGGTGCCGGACACGCTGGTGGCCTTGTTCGAAGCCTTTGAAGGACGCGTTTTGAAATGAAATATCTGCACACCATGATCCGCGTGTCGGACGTGGCGGAAACGCTGCGGTTTTTCGAATTGCTCGGCCTGGTGGAATTGCGCCGGTTTGACAACGAGGCCGGACGGTTCAGCCTGATTTTCCTGGCCGCGCCGGGGGATGAAAGCGCCCAGATCGAATTGACCCACAATTGGGACGAGCGGGGCTATGCCGGCGGGCGCAATTTCGGCCATGTCGCCTATGCCGTGGATGATATCCATGCCGCCTGCCAACGCCTGATGGACGGCGGCGTGACCATCAATCGCCCGCCGCGCGATGGCCGCATGGCCTTCGTGAAATCGCCAGACGGGATTTCGGTGGAGCTGCTGCAAGCCGGCCCGGCGCTGGCACCCGCCGAACCGTGGCTTTCGATGCCCAATGTGGGGAACTGGTAAGATGCTCGAAATCGTCGGCGTGCAGGTGCTTTCCGACAATTATGTCTGGCTGGCGCATGATGCGGCCAGCGGCGAAACGGCGGTGATCGATCCGGCCGTCGCTGGCCCGGTGCTGGAGGCAGCGACCAGCCGGGGCTGGAAGATTACCCAGATCCTCAATACCCATTGGCACCCCGATCATGTCGGCGGCAATGCCGATATCGTGGCGGCCACCGGCGCCAAGGTGACGGGGCCGCAGGCGGAGGCCGGCAAGATCCCGCTCATCAGCCGCGCCGTGGTGGAAGGCGATATGGTGCAGATCGGCAGCCATGTCGGCCGCGTGATCGATTGCCCGGCGCACACGGCGGGGCACAATGCCTATGCCTTCGAAGGCGCGCTGTTCTGCGGGGACACGCTGTTTGCCATGGGTTGCGGCCGCTTGTTTGAAGGCACGGCGCAGCAGATGCACAGCGCGCTGGCCAAGTTCATGGCGCTGCCGCCGCGCACGCTGGTGTATTGCGCGCATGAATACACCCAATCAAACGCGCGCTTTGCCGTGACGGTGGAGCCGGAGAACGAGGCGCTGATCAAGCGTGCCGAAGCGGTGGACCGGCTGCGCAGCCGCGGCGAGCCGACCGTGCCGTTCAGCCTGGCGATGGAAGCGGCCACCAACCCGTTCGTGCGCGCCGGTAGCGTGGCCGAACTCGCCCGCCGCCGCGCCGCCAAGGACGTGTTTCGCGGCTGAGGTGGGCGCATTCAGGCGCGATAAAGACTTCATGAGGCAAATGCGACCGTTATGAACCACTTACTGTTGATTCTTGCGGCGCTGACCGCAGCCACCCCCGCGTTGGCTGATGATGGGGCGCTCAAAGCGCCGGCCACGCAGGACTGTCTGGTCAGCCGCAACATCCTGCAAGCGCAGGCCGGCTTTGACGGCAAATGGTATGCCCGGCTGCGCAATGGCAACTGGTGGCGCAACAGCATGAACTGCCCCATCCTGAAGCCGCGCCGAGCGCTGGTGCACACCAGCCCGATCGGCAGCCAGTGCCGCGGCGACATCGTGAGCGTGGTGGATTTCAGCGCCGGCGGCGTGTTTTATGGGGGCTGCGGGCTGGGCACCTGGGAACGCGTGGCCAGCCCGCCGCCAAAACCGCCCAAGCGGCCCGAATCAGACGATTAAGGCTGCAGGCCGGCCAGCCCCGCTGTTTGGTGATGCCTTGGCCGCAACAATCAGCTGCGGGCGTCGAGCCTGGCCCGGATGGCATCCCAGATGCGGGCCGGCGTGTCGGTGCCGTTGAAGCGGTCGATGGCGCGGATGCCGGTGGGGGAGGTGACGTTGATTTCGGTCAGGAAACCGCCGATCACGTCGATGCCGACAAAGATCAGCCCGCGCTTTTTCAGCTCCGGCCCCAGCCGCGCGCAAATTTCTTGCTCACGCGGCGTCAATTCGGTGGGCTGGGCGCTGCCGCCAGCGGCCAGATTGGAACGGATTTCACCCTTTTTCGGCAGGCGGTTGATGGCGCCGGCCGGTTCGCCGTCCACCAGCACGATGCGCTTGTCGCCTTGCGCCACGGACGGCAGGAACGCCTGCACCATGAACGGTTCGCGCCACACGCTGCTGAACAGTTCAACCAGCGCCGGCAGATTGCCATCCGTCTTGTCGATCAGGAACACCGCCGTGCCGGCATTGCCATACAGCGGCTTGACGACGATGGCGCCGTGGCGGGCGCGGAAATCCATCGCTTCCTCAAGACTTTTGGTCACCAGGGTTGGCGGCATCAGATCGGGAAAGCGCAGCACGAACAGTTTTTCGGGCGCGTTGCGCACTTCGGCGGGATCGTTGACCACCAGCACCCGGTCCTGAATCTGCTCCAGCAAGTGGGTGGCGGTGATGTATCCCATGTCGAAGGGCGGATCCTGGCGCATCAGCACCACGTCGGTTTCATCAGCCAGATCGACGGTGCGCGGATCGCCCAGCCATTCGAAATGCGCGCCGGCCTGATTGATTACCTTCAAAGGCCGGGCCTTGGCACGCACGCGGCCATTTTCGGCTGACAGATCATCGGCCAGATAATGCAGCAGCGTCGCGCCGCGCGACTGCGCTTCCAGCATCAGGGCAAAACTGGAATCACCGGCAATGTTGATGGTTTCAACCGGGTCCATCTGAACCGCAACGCGCAGGGTCATCGGAAAAACCTTTTCAATTGTCTGAACGCGTCAGCGCGGCAAACGCGATGCGTATGCGCGCCCCCACCTGGCGATCGTGCGTGGTTTCCAGCATGGCGGTGAGGCTGGCGCGGGCGGCGGCCATGCGGCCGCTGCGCTGTTCCAGCCCGGCGCGTTCCCACCACAGGCTGCTCATTTCCGGCGCGATGGTGGTGAGCCGTTCATGCAGGATCAGCGCCCGGGCGGTGTCGCCATTGCTTCGGGCGCGGCCGGCCTGGTTGGACAGCATGCGCACCAGCATCTCACGGTTGTCCAGCACCGGAAAACCCCCGGCAGCCGCCGCGCCGCCGGCTTGGCGGGCGATATCGCCGGCCCGTGCCGGGGAAACGCTGGTGCCGTGATCGAACGGATCGATCAGCACTGAATCGCCGCTGCCGTGCACTTGCACCAGCACATGGCCGGGCAGCGCCAACGCGTCGGCGCGCCAGCCAACGCGGCGGGCCAGCGCGACATAGAGGATGGACAAGGTGATCGGCAGGCCCAGGCCGCGTGTCGCCACCGCCACCAGATCGGCGTTCAAGGGATTGTCATAATCCGCTGTGTCGCCGGTCAACCCGGCTTCACCGGCGATCAGGCCGGCAAGGCGCAAAGCGCGGCCCTTGGCCGTTGCCGGGGCCAGATCGCGTTGCAGGGTGATCGCCCAGCCCGATACCAGCCGGCGCAGCTTGCCGGCGTCGGCCTGCGGCCGGTCGGCCAGGCTGAGGGCGATGCCGGCTTCGATGGTGTCGATATCGGCCTCGTCCATCAGGCCCAGTGTTGCCAGTTGCTGTGTCGCCAGTTCCATCACGCCTCTTCCCGCCAGATGGCGATCATGTGCCGGGGCAGCGCCCACGGCGTGATCACTACCGCATCATGCCGCAACACCGCGCCCGGCCAGCCGTGCCGCACGGCCAGCCAGCGGGCAGCCGCCTGGCACCGCCGTGCTTGCGCACGATGCAGTGCCGCCACGCCCATGTCGAGAGTGGGCCGCGCCTTTACTTCTACAAACACCAGCGAATCGCGGCGGCGCAGCAGCAGATCAATCTCCCCGCCCGGCGTTTTCAAGCGCCGGCCAATCAAGCGATATCCCTTCGCCATCAGCCAGATGGCGGCGATGTGTTCGGCCAGGCGGCCTTTGCGCTCGTTGGCTTGACGCCGGCGATTAGCCATCCTTGAGGACCAGCGCGCGGGCATAGACATCGGTTCGGGGCAGGCGCAGCCGATCGGCAACAGCCTTCGCCGCATCCTTCACCCGCATTGTCGCCAGCGCGCCGCGCAAAGCCGAATCGAGATCCTCGGCCGTGGCCGCCGGCGCCGGCAGCGGCGGGCCGACCAGCACGACAATCTCGCCTTTTGGCGCCGCGGTGCCCCAACGTGCGGCCAGTTCGGAAAGCGGCCCGGTCACCATCTCTTCGAACTTCTTGGTGAGCTCGCGGCCCACGGCTGCCGGCCGGTCGCCCAGACCAGCGTGGAGCGCCGCCAGTGTCACGGCCAAACGCGGGCCGGATTCGTAGAAGGCCAGCGTCGCGGGCACAGCCGCCAGCTCGGCAATCACATCGGCCTTGGCCTTTTCCTTGACGGGCAGGAATCCGGCAAACAGGAAACGATCGGTGGGCAGGCCGGCGATGGACAGCGCCGCGATCACTGCCGACGCGCCGGGCACTGCCACCACGTTCACGCCTGCAGCGCGGGCTTCGGCAACCAATTTATACCCCGGATCGGAAATAAGCGGAGTGCCTGCATCCGAAACCAGCGCCACGGGTTCTACCAGGGCGCGGGCAATCAAGCCCGGGCGGGCACGGGCGGCGTTGTGATCATGATAGGGCAGCATCCTGGTTTTGATGCCGAAGTGATTGAGCAGTTTGCCCGTGACCCGTGTATCCTCGCAGGCAATCAGGCTGGCGCGGGCGAGCACCAGCAAAGCGCGGGCGCTGATATCCATGAGATTGCCGATTGGCGTCGCCACGATATAAAGCCCCGGCGCAAGCGCGGCCCCAGGTGCATTGGCGGTCAGGGCTTCGGGATCAAAAGAAGGGTGCAGGCTCACATGGCTATCAAGAGCGGGGTTGAGCCCGGCTGGCAAGTGCTGCGCGCAGGCATTATCGGCCTTGGCGTGCTGGTGGCGGCCTGCTCCATGCCGAAAAAGGCACCGCCCGCGGCACTGCCGCCGCCGCCCACTGCGGTGACCGCGCCAAAGCCGGTGCCGCCGCCGGAAGCGTCTTTGAACAAGGTGGCTCTGCTGGTGCCGCTGACCGGCCCCAATGCAGCGCTGGGCGAATCCATCGCCAATGCCGCCGCGCTGGCCATGGCCGATCTGGGCAAGCCGCAGGTGCAATTGCTGAAGTTCGATACCGCGCCGGGGGCAGGCGAGGCGGCGGCCCAGGCGCTGGCGGCCGGTGCCGGGCTGATTTTGGGGCCGCTGCTGGCCAGCGATGTGCCGGCAGTATCGGCGGCAGTGGCCGGCCGGCCGGTACCGATCCTGTCGTTCTCCAACGATGCCGGGGTGGCCGGCGGCGATGTGTTCGTGATGGGGTTCCAGCCCGGCGCCGCGATTGGCCGGGTGATTGCCTATGCCCGAAGCCGGGGGATCGAGCGCTTTGCCGCGCTGGTGCCGCAGGGAGCCTATGGCCAGCGTGCGCAACTGGCGTTTGTCAGGGCGGTGAACGATGCCGGCGGGCGATCAACTGCGGTGGTGAGCTATGCGCGCGACCCGGGCAAGCTGGCGGCGGCGGCAGCGCAGGTGACCAATTATGATGCGCGGGTGCGGGCCAGCGGCAAGCCGCAGATTCGCGCCGATGGCACAGTGGCGCGCGTGGCGGGGGCGCTGGCGCCGGTGCCGTTTCAGGCGCTGATGATTGCCGATTCAGGCACGGCGGCGGCGCGTTTCCTCAAGCCGCTGGCGCGATTTGGCGCCGCGCCGGGCCAGATCGTGATTTTGGGCACCGAATTGTGGAACAACGAGCCTGGTCTTGAACGGGTGCCGGCACTGAAGGGCGCGCTTTATGCCACGGTGGCGGATGCGCGCTTCAATCAACTCGCTGCCCGTTACCGCGCCAGGCACGGCACCAATCCGTCGCGGCTGGCTTCGCTTGGTTACGATGCTGTGCTGCTGGCCAGCAGTCTTGCGGCGCGCTGGCCGCTGGGGCAGATTTTTCCGCGCAGCAGCTTGCTGGCGCGTGATGGTTTTGCCGGCATCGATGGCGCCTTCCGTTTCACCTCGTCCGGCGTTGCCGAACGTGCGCTGGAGGTGGACCAGCTTGGCGGCGGCACCGTTTCGCCAGCCCCGTCATCGTTCTGAAACACGTGAACATCGCCTCGGCGACGGCTGGGGCTAACGCGCGATTTCTGCCAGCACGGCATTGGCCAGCGGCCAGCCAGCAGCGGTGAGGCGGATGCCGCGCGCGTCGCTGAACAGCAGGCCTTGATCTGCCAGCCGCGCCACGGCGGCGGTGTTGAGTGCGTCGACCAAGGCCGTGCCGCTGCGCGCGGCAAATCGCTGCGCATCGATGCCTTCGGCCAACCGCAGCCCCATCACCAGTGCTTCGGTGGTGCGTTCCGGCAACGTGAGCGGCGCCTCGCTTTCCATGCCGTGGCCTGTTTCAGCGACGCCGGCCAGCCAGGCTTCGGGTTTCTTGCGGCGCAGCGTGGCAACGCCCATCCGCCGGCCGTGCGCGCCAGGCCCGATGCCGGCATAGTCGCCATAGCGCCAATAGGTCAGGTTGTGGCGGCTTTCCATGCCGGGCGCGGCGTGGTTGGAGATTTCATAGGCTGGGATGCCCGCCGCTGCTGTTTCCGACTGCGTGATGGCAAACAGATCGGCGCTGGTGTCTTCATCGGGCATCACCAGTTGGCCGCGGGCGTGCAGGGCGGCAAAGCGCGTGCCGGGTTCAATGGTGAGCTGATAGAGCGACAGATGCGTGGTGCCGAAACCGAGCGCGCGGTGAAGTTCTGCGTCCCAGCTTTCGCGGGTCATCCCCGGCCGGTCATAGATGAGATCGAAGCTGACCCGGCCGAACGTCGCCTGCGCCACATCCAGCGCGGCCAGCGCGGCGGCGAGATCGTGCGGGCGGCCAAGCAGCTTGAGCGCGGCATCATCGAGCGCCTGCACCCCCAGCGAAAGTCGATTGACCCCGGCGCTGGCGAAACCGGTAAAGCGGTCGGCCTCGACGCTTGACGGATTAGCTTCGAGGGTGATTTCGAGATCGGGTTCGGGCGTCCAGTGCTGGCACGCCGCATCGATGATGGCTGCGACGGTGGCGGGCGGCATCAGGCTGGGGGTGCCGCCGCCGAAAAAGATGCTGGCCAGCCGGCGGCCGGGCAAGCGGGCGGCCTCGAATGCCAGATCGGCCAGCAGGGCGGCCTGCCATCGCTGCTGATCAACGCTGGCGCGAACGTGGCTGTTGAAATCGCAATAAGGGCATTTGGTGACGCAAAACGGCCAGTGGACGTAGAGCGCAACCGGAATGTCTGCCATCAGCCCGCCACCGGCGGCAGCAGTGCTAT